>DATDHT010000362.1:0-4907 GCA_036521435.1 Roseiarcus sp. | reverse complement strand
TCCGCGTTCGATTTCCTGCAGAACATGCTGATGGCTGAAACGGAACAACCGCCAACACAGGAGCTCAGCCACACCGCGGCGCTCCGCTTCGCCATGAAAGTGCAGCAGTTCTCGGGTCCCGTGATGGCCAAGGGCGTGGAGGACACTGCTTTCTATCGCTACAACCGGTTCGTCGCGCTCAACGAAGTCGGTGGCGCGCCGGAGCGGTTTGGCCTCGCCCCTGCGATGTTCCACAAGGCCAACGCCGCGCGCGCCCAGAACTGGCCGCGCGCCATGCTGGCGAGCGCGACGCATGACACCAAGCGCGGCGAGGACAATCGGGCGAGGCTCGCTGTTCTCTCCGAAATCCCGGAGGAATGGCGCCGGCAGGTCGAGACCTGGACCCGCATCCTGCGCGCGAGACGCGGCGACGTGGAGCGTACCGCCGCGCCTGACCGCGACGACGTATACATGCTTTACCAGATGTTCGTAGGCTCCTGGCCGATCGACATGCTCGACGCCCCGAGCGACGAACAGCGAGAGGCCTACGGCGCTCGCATTCACGCGGCTCTCGAGAAATCCTTGCGCGAGGCGAAACGCCGCTCGAGCTGGGCCGCGCCCGACGCCGACTATGAGCAGGCGACGCAGGCGTTCGCGCGGGAGGCCCTAAGGTCCGACACGTTCCTTTCCAACTTCCTCCCGTTCGCGCGGCGGGTGGCCCGCCTTGGGATCGAGAACAGCCTCATTCAGACCGTCGGCAAACTCACAGCGCCAGGCTTACCCGACATTTATCAGGGCTGCGAGCTGTGGGACCTCAATCTTGTCGACCCCGACAATCGACGGCCCGTCGATTTCACGGTTCGCGAGGCGGCCATCACTGACCTCTCCGCTCGTCTCAAAGCTCCGGACCAACGCTCGGCCTTGTTCAGGACGCTGATGGATGAATGGCAGGACGGCCGAGCGAAGCTGGCGACAACTGCACTGCTCCTCGCCCTCCGCCGCGAGGAGCCGGAACTCTTCGCCAGCAGTGATTATCAGCCGCTCGTCATCGAGGGCGAACGATCGGATTGGGCCTTTGGCTATGTGCGCATGTCGGGCGATAAGAAGCTCGCTGTCGTGATGGCGCGCTACCCCGCGCATCGAGAGGCGGAGCGAAACTGGAACGCGAAGGCGCAATTGCCGGAAGGGAAATGGTTCGACCTGTTTCGCGGCGGGGACGCCGCCATCGGCGCTCCCCTGCATGAGTGGTTGCAGCCGCTGCCGTTTACCGTATTGGTTGCCCGCTAGCGCAATGCTGTTGGGTGGGGGCGGCGTCAGGATGGATAACGTTTTTTGTTTGTTATCACCCTGCTCTGCGCTCGCCCCCGGGCTAACGGGCGCGATTTCAGGCGCGGAACCAAAAGGGGTCCCAACGAGCTGAAATCATTAGGCCACGCCGGTAAAATGGCGGCTAGAGCAGATTTGCGTTTGGGTCGACCCGGCCAGTTGCTGCCGCGCTCAACGAGCGCGACGACAGGGCAAGACCCGCATCACTTCGCCGGCTGGCGATCCGTCTTCTCCGGCACGCGCTCGAACAGCAGCATGGAGCGTGGCGTCGTTTCGTAGACAGCGCCAATCGCAAATTGGCTCGCGTCGAGTTGCGGGTCCGTGGTGTCGAAAAGCCGCTTCCAACCCTCCGCTTCGTAGCAGGGCGGCAAGGTGAACTCGACGGCCTCATGGTGGGCGTTGAATATGATCAGAAGCGTTGCGTCCGCCCCTCGCTTCTTGATGCCGGTCGCCTGCCCCCGCCCGTCCAGCAACATGCCGAAACAGCGCGTCCCGTTGTCCCATGCTTCGGACGTCATGTCCGCGCCATTGGCGTCGATCCAGGACACGTCCTTCACTTCAAGGTCAGGGTTCATTTCCCCAGTCAAGAAGCGCGAACGGCGCAACACCGGATAGAGATGAAAGGCGGCCGTCAAGCGACGGAAGAAGTTCACCAGCGATAGACGGTCCTCGTCCATATCCCAATGGACCCAGCTGATCTCGTCATCCTGGCAATAGGCATTGTTGTTGCCGTTCTGCGTGCGGCCAAACTCGTCGCCGGCGCAGACCATCGGCGTGCCTTGAGATAAAATCAGCGTGGCGAGCAGGTTACGAAGCTGGCGCCACCGCAGCGTTTGGATAGCCTTGTCTTTTGTCGGCCCTTCCGCCCCACAGTTCCATGACCGATTATCCGAGCTTCCGTCGCGATTGTCCTCGCCATTCGCCTCGTTGTGCTTGTCGTTGTAGGAAACGAGATCGTTCAGCGTGAAACCATCATGGGCGGCGATGAAGTTCACGCTCGCCCAAGGCCTCCGCCCGCGAAAGTTGAATTTGTCCGGGGAAGCGCACAGACGGGGGGCCAACGCATTTGCCGTCGCGTGTCCCCGCCAGAAGTCCCGCACGTCGTCGCGGAAGCTGTCGTTCCATTCCCCCCAGCCAGGGGGGAAGCCTCCCACTTGATATCCGCCCGGGCCAAGGTCCCACGGCTCGGCGATGAGTTTGACGTCGGCGAGCACCGGATCCTGGCCCACGACCTTCAAGAATCCGCTTTCGGTGTTGAAGCCGTCGGGCTCACGCGCAAGGATCGTCCCCAGATCGAAGCGGAAGCCGTCGACCCGCGTTTCGGTTACCCAATAGCGCAAACTGTCTGCGACCATCTGGATGACGCGCGGGTGGCTGAGGTTGACTGTATTCCCGGTGCCTGTGTCGTTGATGTAGAAGCGTGGCTCATCTGGCATCAGCCGGTAGTACGACTTGTTGTCGATGCCCTTGAAGGAAAGCGTGGGCCCACGCTCATTGCCTTCCGCGGTGTGATTGTAGACGACATCAAGGATCACTTCGAGGCCGCCGTCGTGGAGCCGCGCGATCATCTCCTTGAATTCGCGCAACGAGTTGGGCACGTCCGAAGCGTAGCGCGGGTCCGGCGCGAAAAAGCCGATCGAGCTATAGCCCCAATAATTCCTGAGTTTCTTCTGGAGCAGGTAATCATCGTCGATGAACGTGTGGATCGGCATCAGCTCGACAGTCGTGACGCCGAGCGACTTGATGTAGTCCACCACGGGCTTGGAGCCGAGGCCTGCGTAAAAGCCCCTGAACTTCTCGTCGACTTCCGGGTGCAGCTTGGTGAAGCCTTTGACATGCGTCTCGTAAACGATGGTGCCTTCCCACGGGACGTTTCGTCGCCGATATTCGCCATGCCAATCGAAATTGGGGTCCACGATGACGGATTTCGGTACGAATTGCGCGCTATCGCGTTTGTCGAAACTTAGGTCGTCTCCCTTGGCGCCGATCGTGTATCCGAACACCGCGGGGTTCCACGTCAACTTTCCCGAGTGGGCGCGCGCGTAGGGGTCAAGCAGCAGCTTGTTGGGATTGAAGCGATGGCCAGCCTCGGGCTCGTAGGGCCCGTGAACGCGAAAGCCGTAGAGCGTCGCCGGTCCGACCTCCGTCACGTGGCCGTGGAAAACTTCATCGGTTCGCTCAGGCAACTCGAAGCGGCCAATTTCGCGCCGCCCGTCTGTGTCGAAGAAGCAGACCTCGACCTTCGTCGCATTCGCTGAAAAAACAGCAAAGTTTGCGCCCTTCTCATCCGCCGTGGCGCCAAGAGGGTACGGCTTGCCTTCGCTGATTTCCATGTCTCATCCCCCTTGCGGCGTCCATGGCCGCTTGTTCCCGCAGCCCCTAACTCCAGGAAGGACATCCGGGTTCCTTTTTGCCCCGCGCCTGACTGGCCAATCTGCAAGTGCAGCCCGCGGGGAACCAAGTGTCAACTTTCGCGTTGTGAGCAGCGGGAACAGTCCGAGCGATGAGGAGATAACAAGTGGAGCGCGTTTCCGGGGAAAATTCCTACGAGCGAGCAGGCCAGGCCATTGTTTCGGTTGGACTGCCAGCCCACTCACCCGCGCAATTCGAATTTGGAACCGACGACAAGCACAATTGGCAAGGGCGAAGCGACGAGCGCATCAAACTCGCAGTCATGACGGCGCTGCACTGGGATCTGGCTGTTCCGCGCGACCGTGTTCAGGTGAACGTCTCCCGCGGATGGGTGATCCTGATCGGTCAAGTCATGCGCGAATATGAGAAAGCGCGCGCCGAAGCGGACGCGCGAATGACGGCAGGCGTCGCCGGGGTGATCAATCGCCTCACCTGCGAGGCGGCCGACTAGCGCCAACCCCTCGCCTGTCATGCCCGCTGCAAGCGGCATCCGGGCGAAAATGTAGACGGATTGCGGTTCGGCTAGCGCTGTCGAAGGGGCGAAGCGGTAAGGCGAGGCGCGCTTGTCTTTTGGTGGGTTTGCTGCAGGCCTGGTCCTGAGGAGCCCGCATAGCGGGCGTCTTGAAAGACGTTCATGCGAGTCCCGTAGAAGCCGCCGTCAATCGCGTTCGATGGGTTGTGGGGAAACCCGATGTCCGCGCCGTCACCGTGTTCGTGTGCAACACCTTCGACGACCTGGAGCAGGAGCGCGAAGGTGTGCTCGACGCCATTCGTCGCGACCAGAGCCGACACAATGCGATGGAGTTCTTCGGCGCCCGGCCCGGCCGGCCAATCGAGGGCTGCCTCGACGAGGTTCGTAAGAGCGATCTTCTCGTCGTCATCGTCGGGCTCAAATACGGCAGCCTGCCTCAGGGGATGGGAATTTCTTATTCGCAGGCGGAATACGAGGAGGGCGCACGCCTTGAGAAGCCCTGCCTTGTCTAGCTGCGCGACGACGACGTTCCGATCCTGGCGAAATATGTCGAGCGCGATCCCGACAAGCTTAGATTGCTGGACGCCTGGAAGCGGGCGCTGAACGCCAAGCACACGATCGCCAGATTCGAGGACTGGCCGCGTCTCGCGGTCCAGGTCGCGGCGGACATCGGGCATTTCCTGCTCGAAAGACAATTCGCCGCCCGGTTGACTGGAAC
>DATDHT010000361.1:0-20134 GCA_036521435.1 Roseiarcus sp. | reverse complement strand
GGCCAGCGCCTGCACGAGGGCCTCTTTCAGCGCCACCGCCTCCTGCGCCGGCGTCCCGGCCTCGCGCTCAGGCCGCTTGACGGCGCCAAGCACGGTCACGACGCCATCCGCCATGCCGGGCGCCGCGCTTCGACCGAAAAGGCGAAGCTCAGCCATGGCTCTGATCTGCGGGCTGATCCATCGCCTCGCCGAATCCATCGCGCACCAGGCCCACGAGCGCCGCCGCCGCCGCCCGGGCCCCCTTCCCGGACGTGCGCACATGCAGGACAGCGCCGCGCGGCGCCTTTACGCGCATAACCTTCACCGGGCTCTTGGCGTCCACCCACGGTCCGTCGGCCGATAAGGCGATTTCAACGCCGCAGTCGAACGTCTTGGCAAGCTGGGTGAGCTTGACTGAAGGGCGCGCATGCAGACCCACCGCGTTGATGAGCTCTGCGCGGTCGGTCGCCTGTTCGGCTGCGGTCTCGTCTTTCATTGCCGCGTCCTTCATTACGGGGAAAGCGCTTCCATCACGGGGAAAGCTCTTCGGCCGTGCGCCTGACGGTCTCCAATGTCGAACCGCCGGACGCCTCGGTTGCGGCCATGACTGCGCCTTCGACGATCGGGGCGTTGCACACCACGACGCGGCTGCGCCGCTCGTCATCGAGCATTTCAACCGCCATCTCGCTGTTCGTTTCGGCGCCCCCCAGGTCGACCAGAATAGCCACTCCGGCCTCCGACCATGCGCGGTCGATCGCGTCCCGGATTGACGCCACGCCGGTTCCAAGCCCGCCCCCCGGATCGCCCCCGGTGTAGGCCAGATTCACACTGTCACCCACCATTTGGCGCACCATGTCGGCCGCTCCCTCGGCGATCTTGGGCGAGTGCGACACGATTACGATTCCGACTTTCGCCAAGGTTCAGTCCTCCAACACCCGGCACACAGATGCGATCATCAACGCTGACGACCGTGCGCCGGGGTCCATATGTCCGATCGAGCGCTCGCCTAAGAACGAGGCTCGGCCGCGCGTCGCCAGCATCGGGATCGTCGCCTCGGCGGCGCTTGCGGCGACGCTCGGCAGCCGGGCTCGAAGGTCCGCCCCTCCTTCGGCAAGCGCAGCCTGCACGGGCGCCAGAACGTCGAGCAGCGTCTTCTGGCCGGGCTGCGATTTGCCGCGGGCTTTGACCGCTTCGACGGCCTTGCCAAAAGCCGTCGGGAGATTCGAGGCGTCCGCAGCGATCTCCTTGCTCAGCGCCAGGAAAAGAGTGCCGTAGAGCGGGCCGGAGGCGCCCCCCACTTTCATAACGAGTTGCGTGCCGATCGCCTTCAGCGCTTCCGGCAGCGGCTTCTCCGCCGTCGTTCCAGCGTCAGCCCGCACCGCCTCGAAGCCTCGCTTCATGTTGAGGCCATGATCGCCGTCGCCCACCGCCTGATCGAGAGCGGTCAGTTCGTCGGCGTGGGCGATCACCTCATCGGACACGGCGACGATCAAGCGATGCAGAAGGGCTGGGGTCATGCGCGCACCCGTTCGCCCGCGGCGTCGAAGAAGAGAGGATCGGTCAGTGCGATGGCCACTTCGTCACCTGGCCCCAGACCGGAATCGGGATCAGCCAGCGTGATGAAATCGCGCTCGCCGAGATCGACATGCAAGTGATCCTGATCGCCGAGATGCTCGACCCATCTGACGCGGCCGCAGGCGCGGCGGCCGTTGGCTCTGCTGATGTGGGCGTGCTCGGTGCGAACGCCGACCGTCGCTGCGCCTTCCGGCATCGCAATGTCGGGAAACAGGGAGCGCGGCGCGAGGTTGATCGGCGGGCTGCCCAAGCGCGCGGCGACGTAGACGTTCAGCGGATCCTCGTACACTTGTCGTGGCGTGCCGACCTGCGCCAGGCGGCCGCTCTCGATGACGCCGATGCGGGTGCCGAGCGTCATCGCCTCCGTCTGGTCGTGGGTCACATAGAGGATCGTGGCGCCGAGCTCGGTTTGGATACGCTTAAGCTCGATGCGCAATTCGGCGCGCAACTTGGCGTCCAGCGACGAAAGCGGCTCGTCCATCAGGTAGATGGACGGCGAGCGAACCAGGGCGCGGCCGATGGCCACGCGCTGCATCTGGCCGCCGGACAGATTGGTGACCCTCTCCTCCAGCTTCTCGGAGATCCGCAGTAGCGCGGCGACTTCGTTCACCCTCTGTCGGATCCGCGGTTCCGGTGACCGCCGCGCGGGAGAGCGCAACGGGAAGGCCAAATTGTCGAACACCGAGAGATGCGGGTAGAGCGAATATTGCTGGAATACGAAGGCGACGTCGCGCTGCGCAGGCGAGGCGCTTGTCACGTCCTGGCCGGCGATGCGGATGCGCCCGGCGTCCGGCCGCTCAAGGCCGGCGACTAGCCGCAGGGTCGTCGTCTTCCCCGCGCCGGTCGGCCCAAGCAACACCACGAATGCGCCGTCGTCGACTGTGAGCGACAGATCGGAGACTGCGCTCGTTGCCCCAAAGCGTTTCGAAACGCCCTCGAGCGCTACCTCAGCCATGGGCGAGCTCCATCGCGGGCGCATGATCATGGAGCGCGGTACGGATGGCGCGGCCGGAAGTGGCGTCGAACAGCGAGATGCGGTCAGGACGGAATTCGAGCCCCACACGATCGCCAACCGACACCTTCAGATTGGCGGGCAATCGGGCTTTGACCAGACCATGCAGCGTCGTGATGGTGATGATTTGTGTGGTGCCGAGATATTCCGTGCCGAAAACTTCACCGCGCAACGGGGCTCGATCGTTGAGGCGCACATGCTCGGGACGTACGCCGAGAACCAAATCGCGCGCCGACCGGCTCTCGCGTGGCGCCGGAACGGCGATCTCTGCCCCATCGAGCCGGACGCTGGCCCGACCGGGCTCCAGCGAGTCTTGGAAGGTCAGCAGGTTCATGGGCGGAGAGCCGATGAAATCGGCGACAAAGACCGACGCCGGACGATCATAGATCTCCTGCGGCGCGCCCAGTTGTTCGATCACGCCATGGCTCATCACAGCGATCTTGTCGCCTAGCGACATCGCCTCGATCTGATCGTGCGTGACATAGACGGTGGTGGCCTTGAGTCGGTCGTGCAGGCCGCGAAGCTCGCCACACATGACCTGGCGGAATTCCGAGTCGAGCGCGCCCAGCGGTTCGTCCATCATGAACGCGAGCGGCCGGCGGACGATGGCGCGTCCGAGGGCTACCCGCTGACGGTCGCCTCCCGACAGACCTGATACTGGGCGATCGAGCAATTCAGTGATCCGCAGAATGCGAGCGGCTTCCTCGACCCGCTTCTTGACCTCGGCGCGCTTCACGCCCATCGAGACCAACGGAAAGGCGATATTTCGTCGCACGTTCATGTGGGGATAGAGCGCGAAAAGCTGGAATACGAAAGCGATGTCGCGGGCCGAGGCGCGCTTGAGCGTAACGTCCTCGCCTGCGAGCAGAATACGACCCGAGGTCGGCAGCTCCAGGCCCGCGATCATGCGTAGCGTGGTTGTCTTGCCGCAGCCGGACGGACCGAGCAGGCAAAAGAACTCGCCGTCCTCGACGGTAAAGTTCGAGTTCTTGACCGCGACGAAATCGCCGAAAGACTTGTGCAGAGCTTGAACCCTGATCTGCGCCATGAGCCGGCGCCTAATCCGGGAATTTCGTGACGACGACGAACATCGCGACGCCGGCGAGGATCGTTATGAAGGAGTAGCTGTACAACACGAGCCAGAACGGCTGGCACAACATGACGACGCCGGCGCAGATGACGACGGTCGCCAGCGTTTCCCACGGACCCCGGCGAAACGGGCGCCGCCATGCCGACGCGCCTGTTTTCGCAGGCTCGATCTTCATCGTCATCGGCGCACCGCCCCGAATGTGATGCCGCGCAAGAGATGCTTTCTCAGCGCGATCGTGAAGATCATGATCGGCAGCAGAAAAAGTGTCGTTCCCGCTGCGACCGCGGGCCAGTTCTGCCCGCCCTCGCCAATGATGAAGGGGATGTAGGGCGGCATCGTCTGCGCGTCCGAGCTCGTCAGCAAGAGATTGAACGCGTACTCGTTCCACGAGAAAATCAGGCAGAAGATCGCGGTCGCCGCGATGCCTGTCGCCGCCTGCGGCAGCACAACCTTTCGAAACGCCTGCAGCCGCGTGTAACCGTCGACCAGGGCCGCTTCCTCGTATTCGCGAGGGATTTCGTCGATGAAGCCCTTGAGCAGCCAGACCGCGAGCGACACATTCACCGCCGTGTACAAAAGGATCATGCCGATCCTCGTGTCGTAGAGGCCAAGCCAGCGGTACATCATGTAAATCGGGACGGCGACCGCGATTGGCGGCATCATGCGCGTCGACAGGATGAAGAATAACAAGTCATCGGCGAACGGCACGCGAAAGCGCGAAAAGCCGTAGGCGGCCAGCACGCCGAGGAAAGTCGCCAGAATGGTGGAGCCGAAGCCGATGATCAGCGAATTGAGGAAGCGCTCGACGAACCGCGACGGACCGGCAATGACCATGTCGCGGTCACGGGCAATCTTCTCGTACCACGTCTTGGGCGGCGGCAGCTTGGCAATGAAATCGTGCGACTGGCGCGTCTGCACCGTGAACAGATCGACAAATCCTTCGAGCGTCGGCGTGAAGAACACTTTTGGCGGATATGCGACTGCGTCCTCCTGCGACTTGAAGGCGGTCGCCCCGATCCACACCAAAGGCAGAATCGTGACGATGGCGTAAAGGACGACGACGGCGCCGGCGAGCCAACGGACGAGCGGCGACGGCTCAGAGAATGGACGGGGAGCCTGAACCGGGCTCATTGCTGTTTCACCTTGTTGAGCGCCTTCACGTAGATGTTGGCCGCCCCGAATATCGTGACAAAAAGGATCACGGCGAGCGCCGAGGCGTAGCCGGTCTCCCACTTCTCAAACGCGGCGCGCTTCAGCGTGATCGAAACGAGTTCGGTGGTCGATCCTGGTCCCCCTGAGGTGAGCAGATTGACCAGGTCGAACATCACGAACGACTGGATCGCCTGGAAAAGCACGGCGAGCATGAGGAAGGGCAAAACCATCGGGAAAGTGATCGACAGAAATTGCCTCAATGGCGAAGCGCGGTCGACCTCCGCCGCCTCGTAAATGTAGTCTGGGATCGAGCGCAGTCCGGCCAGGCAGATCAGCATGACATAGGGCGTCCACATCCAGGTGTTGACCAGTACGATCGTCCACGGCGCCAGGGCTACGCTACCGATCATTGTGAACGAGCTCGGCGGAACGCCGGTGAAAAAGCCGATCAGATAATTGAACGGCCCGATCTGCGGCTGGAACAGCAAGGTCCAGAAATTGCCCACGACCGCCGGCGACAACATCATCGGCAAAAGAATAACGGTGGTCCAGAAGCTATGGCCGCGGAATTTTTGATTGATGAGCAACGCGAGGCCCAGGCCGACCAGGACCTGAAGCGCAATCGTCCAAAACACAAAATGCGCGGTTATCTGGAAGTTCGCCCAAATGTCCTCATCGGTCAGAATGTCTACGTAATTGTCGATGCCGATGAATCGGGCGGGGGCGGGCAGGTTGGCCATCAAGCCGGTGAACGACAACCGGATCGCCCAGATCAGCGGGAAGATGTTGATCGCGAGAAGCAACAGCATCGTCGGCAGGATAAACAGCCAGGCGACGGCCCGATCCGATAGGCCGCGTACACGCCCGCCTGCCGTCGCCGGCGCCCGGAAGGCTAATCCTTCGGCGAGGCCTCTTGCGTTATTCGTCACCGACGTAACCTGCCCACCTTGTGGACCAATCGAATCGCCCCGGCGGATGGCGCCGCCGGGGAGGGTTTCAGAGAACCAGCCGTCACGCGGTCAGGACGGATCCTTGCCTTCCTGCTTGAACACCTTGATCCAATCCTTGACCAGGGAGTCGAGCGCTTGCTTCGAAGTGCCCTTGTTGGCGACCACGTAATCGTGGACACGGTTCTGCATGTCGAGGAGAAGCGGGACGTAGAGCGGCTCGGCCCAGAAGTCCTTGACCATCCCCATCGACTCGACGAATGACGGCGCGTAGGCGGCGCTCTTCTTATAGGCGTCCGACTCAAGCACAGCTTTCGATGCTGAAGCGCCGCCGAGATCCGTCCACTTCTGCTGGACCTCCGGCTGCGCGAACCACTTCACATAAGTCAGCGCATCGTCGACATTCTTCGAAGCCGCCACCACCGAAAGGCCCTGACCGCCCAGTTGAGTGAAATCGCCAGCAGGCCCGGCCGGATTCTTGAAGAAGCCGATCTTGTCTCCCCCGACATTGGGGTCCTTGGCCAGGCCAGGGAAGAACGCGTACCAGTTCATCTGCATCGCGACCTGGCCGGACTTGAAGGCGTCAAGACCTTCCGACATATAGGCGTTCGTCAGGCCTGGCGGCTGACAACAGGTAAATAGCTCCTTGTAGACGTCTAGGCCTTTGGCGGCGCCCTCAGAGTTGACGACGCCCGCCATCTGGTAGGGCTTCTTCGGGTCCATATAGTCGAAGCCATAGTTGTACATCGCGTTGGTGGCGCCCATCGTGATGCCTTCCGAGCCTCGCTCGCTGAAGACGTACGAGCCATAGACTTTCTTGCCGTCGATCTCCTTGCCCGTGAAGAACTTCGCGATTTCGATGAGCTCGTCCCATGTCTTGGGCGGCTCGAGCTCGCGATTGTACTTCGCCTTGAATTCGGCGCGTAGCTCGGGCTTCGCGAACCAGTCCTTGCGATAGGTCCATCCGACCGCGTCCGCCATGGCGGGCAGACCCCAGTAGTTGGGCGTGTTCTTCGGCCATTCCGCATATCCGACCACGGTGGCGGGCAAGAACGTGTCCATCGAGATCTTGTTCTTGTCGAAGAAGTCGTTGAGCTTGACGTACCACTTGTTCTCCGCCGCGCCGCCGATCCATTGGCTGTCGCCGATGATCAGGTCGCATTCGGTGCTGCGCGAGTTGAGCAGGTTGATGAAGTGGTCCGCGTAGCTCGTCCAGGGGACGAACTCGTGCTTCATCTCAATGCCGGTGGCCTTGGTGAAATCCTTGTCGAGCTCGACCAAAGCGTTGGCCGGGTCCCAAGCGGCCCAGCACAATGTGAGGGATTTGCCCTCGGCCTGCGCCGATGACACCGCCCCAAGAGTCAACGCCAGCGCTCCCGCGGCGGATGCCAAAGATAGATTTGTCTTGCTCATCCTCATTGTTCGCTCCTCCGATTTTGGTCGGACGCCGCCGGCCGCCGTTACTAAACTTTCGCGTTGGCCGCGATTTCCAAGCGCTCGTTGCTCGGCGCCATCTCAAACGTTTAGTAGTTCATGGCGCACTAAGCATGTCAACTGAATTTTGTGGCTGCCATTTCGCCGAAGAGCCGTACGGGCGTGGCGCGATCGCCGGCGGTCCGTCGGCAGGGATTCCGGTCGCGCGTGTGAACCGCCGGGCCGGCGGCTTCAACCAGCGCGCGAGTTCGTGTCAAGCAAATCCAAATAAAACCAAGTAAATCCAAGCAAAAAAGCTTGGATTTCCTTGTATTACTTTGGCTGAATCAAGTCTTTTCAATGAGTTATGAGGACTCCAAATAAAAAAATTTCTCTCCGCCTCAACTCGCGTCCTGGGTTGTGGAAGAAACGAAACGTCTCGACCCGCTTTCTCACGACCTCCTCGCGCGGCTCGGGCCCATATCGTTGTTGCCCAAGCTCCTGAGTCCCGACATCATAGCATTTGTTTCTGTTTAATGCAATCAGAAATCGACGAGTTCTAGCTCGTGAGCATCCAGACGTCCTTGGTCCAGACAGCGTTCATGTCGCGTGGGCGAGCTCCTCTTCCAGAAGGAAGCGCGCCGTCTCGTCGTCGGTCACGAGTACGTTGAGATATCGAGCCTTGAGCGCGGCGCGCACGACCGAGTGCTTGTCCGCACCGGTCGCTACGCCGATCGAGAATTCCCGCTCGGCGCAATAGCGCAGTTCTAGCCCGATCGTTCTTGCGTCGAGCTGCGGATCGACGATGTCGCCGGAAGCGTCGACATAGCGGCTCAGGATGTCTCCGACCGCGCCCCTCGCCTTGAGCGCGGCCTGCTCGTCGGTGGTGATGAATCCCGATTGCACCAGGACGGAGTCGGGCGCGAGCGCGCCAATGCCGAAGCAGATAACCGGCGCACGCCGCCCGAGCGCGAGCACGGTCGCGATCGTCGGGTCCTGTTCGAGCGCAAGGCGCGTCGCGGCATGGCCGACGATCGCGGGGACCGGAAGCAGAGTCGCCGCGCCATTCGCTGAGCGGGCGAAAAGTTCCGCCGTGTTGTTGGTGCGCGTGGAGGGCGAGCGGATGTTCATTGCGCCGTTGAGCAGCACGACTTCGACGCCCTCGTTCCACTGCGGCGGCAGCCGGCGCGCGACCGCGCTCATCGTGCGCCCCCAAGACACGCCGATGAGCGCCAATGGACCGAGCGAGGCGATGAACTGCGCTGCCGCCTGCGCCACGCTGTCAAGCGCCAGCGCTTCGTCGTCGTCCGTCTGCTCGCGCACGACGACGGCTTCCCTGAGGCCGAAGCGCCGCTGCAAGCGGCTCTCGAGGTGGGGGCTGCGCGCCGTCCTCGGCACGATCTCGATGCGCACGACGCCGCATTCGCGCGCGTCGTTCAAAAGGCGCCGCGCCTGCCATCGGGTCAGGCCGAGCTCTCTGGCGAGCTCGCCGATCGTCATGTCGAGGTGATAGAAGCGCTTCGCCGCCTGGATCATCAGGAGTTCACGCTGCTCAATCGACAGGCTGCGGAAATGGACGTCGCGGTCGAGGCTGTCAGACGACACGGCGGGCGCCCTCCAGCTGACGCGCCGCCAGGCGGCGCATCAGCGGTCTCAGGAGTTCGGTCGCCTCCCTATATTCGGACAGCAGCTCTCGATAAAGCTCATGCGCGGCGGGGTCGGGATCGACGATCACCGAAGGCTGGGCGACTGCCTTTGCCGCCTCGAAGAGGTTGTTCGCGAGGCCGGCGCCGGTCGCGGCGCAGGCTGCGGCCCCCAGGATCGTGAGATTGACCTCGGGCAGCATCTGCATCGGCAGGCCCATCGCGTCCACGGTCGCCTTCAGCCAGATCGGATTGCGGGCATAACCGCCGGACGAAACCACGCGGCGGCACTCGACGCCCAGCTCCCCCATGCGTTTGAGCACATTGGCGCTCGCCAGCGCGACGCCCTCGACCGCCGCCCTGTAAAGAGCCGCGCGATCATGTCCGAGCGAAAGGCCGAGAAAGGCGCCGCGCAGCAGCGGGTCGCGATAGGGCGTGCGGTTGCCCATGAAATAGTCGAGCGACAGAATACCCGCGCCCCCCACGGGGAGCGCCGCCGCCTCCCGGCAAAGGGTGTCGAGCTCCGCATCGTCGAGCCCAAACATATCTCGCGACAGCCACGACAGCACGGAACCCGCAGAGACCTGCCCGGCCTCGACGAGCCAGTGATCATCGATCAGAGCGTGCGGATAGGGGCCCCAGAAGCCGTCGACCGGCGTTCCTCGGGCAAGCTGAAACAATTGCACCGTGGAGGTGCCCCCGATCATCAGCAATTCGCCGGGAGCCATCGTGTCGGCGCCGACCATGCCTATATGCGCGTCGATTCCGCCTTGCGCGACGATCGGTCGGCTCGACAGTCCGAGATGCGCCGCCGCTTCGGCCGACAGCCGCTCGATCGGCGCTCCCACCGGAAAAATCGAACGCGGCAACTTGCCCGCGAGATCGGGAACGCCAAACTCCGCGTAGAGATCGTCCGCGAAACGGCGGGCGACAGAATCATAGTTCCATTTGCAGGTCGCGTTCATGCGCGAGCCGACCCATGCGCCGGTCAGCATGAAATTGACGTAGTCGATGCATTCGCAGATGACTTCGGCCGAGGCGTATAGCTCAGGCTCGTGCGCAGCAAACCACATCGCCTTTGGCACAAGCCACTCTGCGGCGTCGCTTCCGCCGGAATAGGCCATGACCGGATGGCGGGACGCGGCAGTCCTGTCCGCTTCCACTGCGGCGCGACAGTCCATCCACAGCAGCGCTGGATGCAACGGCGCGCCGTCGCGCTTGCACACGACGACCGTCGACGCGGTCGTCGCAACGCTGACGCCAGCAATCTCAGGCGAGTCGAGATCGCCCAACAGCCGCCGCGTCGCCTTGCCAAGAGCCTCCCACCAGTCGACCGGCGACTGCTCCGCCCAACCGGGATGAGGGTGGCGCGTCGGATAGCGTTCCTCGCTCTCGCCAAGCATCGTGCACAGCTCGAGGTCGAAGACGCCAGCACGGACGCCGCCAGTGCCGAAATCGAGCCCGAGCAGTCGCGCCATGGCTCAGGGCCGGAACATGACTTTGGAGAAATGCTCGTTGCGGCCTCGGATCGTCTCGAACATTCGTGGCAATTCGGAAAGCGGCAATTCGTGCGTGATCATAAATTCCCACTTCAATGTGCCGTCGGAGAGCGCGGCGAGGCTGACCGTCCATTCCTTTCCGGGAAAGGGCGGGCTGAAGGAATTCCATGCGCCGTGCAAGGAAACCTCCTGGCGCAGGAGGTGCTGGAAAGTCTTGTTGTCGAGCGCAACGTCGCCGACCGGAATGCCGATGAACACGACATGGCCGCCGGGAGCAGCGAGGCGCGTTGCGAGATTGATCGAAGCGGGAACGCCGGCCGCTTCGACGACCAGGTCGCACGGCAGATCGGGCGGCGCTTCGTGCGCGAGGAACATGTGGGTCGCGCCGGCCTCGCGCGCCTCCTCGAGCTTCGCCGAAGCGAGGTCGACCGCAACGACTTCCGTGCATCCCATCAGCCGCATCCACTGGATGGCGAAGAGGCCGATCGGGCCGCAGCCTACGACGGCCCCGCGCTGGCCCATGGTTGGCGGCGCCTTCCAGACCGCATGCAGGGCGATCGAAGCGGGGTCCGTCATCGCGATCGCCCGAGGGTCGGCGCCCGAAGGAGCTTTCAGGAGATTGGCGACCGGCGCCGCGACGAATTCGGCATAAGCGCCGTCCCGGCGGCTGCCGAAATAATCGTAGTCGCGGCAGCGCGAGAAATTGCCCGTCAGGCATTGATCGCAGACCCGGCACGGCAGCAGCGGCGCGACGCCGACGAGCTCGCCGATCTCGAAACCGCTCACGCCCTTGCCAATATCGATGATCTGCCCGGAGAATTCATGGCCGCAGATGATCGGCATCCGATGCGCGCCCTTGGTGAGAAGGCGCGGAATGTCCGAGCCGCAGACGCCGACGGCCGCCACTCGCAGGAGCGCTTCGCCATGCCCGGCCTCCGGCTTCGGAACCTCCTCTAGCCTGATGTCTCCGGGCTTGTACATCACGGCGGCTTGCATCAAGGGTCCTTTGCGATCGGGTTGCGCCCACGCTTTCGCGCGAAGGGTCATGGCCTTGGGGCGAAGGTCGAGGTGAATGCGTCGAGCGCGAGGATGGCGTCGCGCTCGGTTGCGACCGAAAGCGGCGCCGATGAGCGCCATGTCACCGAGCGCAGCGCGAGCGCCGCCTCCGCGGTCACTTCGGCGCCGAGCCGCGCGAAGCCTTTTGCAAGCGCGAGGCCGATGCAGCTTGTGCCCCCGGAGACAAGGACGCGCTTGCCGGCGAACAGGTCGGGGCGGAAGGTTGCGAGAATTTCGTCCATGCCCAGGTTTCTCCTCAGTGTGCGGCGGCGAGCGCGTCGAGGTCGTCATAGAGCGCCTGTGAATGCGCGTAGAGCCGGTCGAAGACCGGCTGCATCCGGGCATAGGTGTGCGCCCAGCCGGGGTCCGGCTTCACCTCATCGACATAACGCACGTAAGCTGCGACGGCGTCTTCAAGCCGGGCGAAACGGCCGACGGCGGTCGCCGCCAGCGCGGCGCAGCCGATGACGCCGCATTCGGGCTCCTTCGGAACCACGATCGGCACGCCGTAAACGCTCGCCTTGATCTTCAGCCACAGCTCGGTTTTGGCGCCCCCGCCCGAGGCTATGACCCGCTCGAGCGCGCGGCCGGCGGCCTTTTCCATGATACGGAGGTGGCGGGCCGCGGCGAAGGCGACGCCCTCAAGGACGGCGCGATGAAGATGCGCGACCCCATGCCCCGCCCCGAGCCCGAAGAACTGAGCCCGCGCATTGCGGTGCGCGCCGAGCCTTTCGCCCGTTAGATAAGGCATGAAGAAGAGGCCGTCTGAGCCCGCGGGCGCGGAGGCGGCGCGCGCGGCGATGTCGCTATAGGCGAGCGCCTTTTCGTGAAACGCCCGCCGCGCCCAGCGCATCGCGTCGCCGCCCGTCTCGAGCAGGACGAACGGCCCCCAATGGCCCTCGATGGTCGCGACGTTGCAGACTTCGGGATCGAGCAGCGGCGCCTCCGCGATAAGCGTGAGAATGCAGGACGTGCCCGTGACGTCGGAGGCGAGGCCGGGCCGGCAGGCGCCGGAGCCGAGCAACGCCATCGGATAGTCGGCGCCGCCAACGAGCACGGGAGTTCCCTCCTGCAGTCCCGTCTCGTGCGCCGCTTCGGCCGTGACAGCGCCGAGAATCTCCAACGGCTCCCGGATCGGCGGCAGTTTGGCGGCGTCGAGGTCGAGCAGACCGATCATCGTCTCCGACCAGCGGCGCGCTTTCGGATTCATGAGGAAGCTGCATGAGGCGTCCCCAGAATCCATCGCGATCTCGCCGGTGAGACGAAGATTGATGTAGTCCTTCGGCATGAGGACCGCGCGTGCAGCTTCATAAGCCGCTGGATCGTTCCGCTTAAGCCACAACAGTTTGAACGCTGGCCAGGCAGGGGTCGGCGGGTTGCCGCACTCGGCGAGATAGGCCGAAGCGCCGTACTCGCGCTCGAAATCGGCGACGAGGCCGGTAGTGCGCTTGTCGTTCCATAAAGGGGCCGCTTCGCGCGTCGGCTGCCCCCTGTCGTCGACGAGCACCGTGCCATGCATCTGGCCGCATGCGCAGATCGCAGCCACCCGCTCGCGCCCGTCCTCGACTGCGGCGAGCGCGTCGCGGATCGAGGCGGAGACGCCCTCCCACCAGTCGCGCGGCCTCTGCTCCGCCCAGCCAAATTGCGGCACAATCTGGTCAAGCTCGCGCGCGGCGATGTGAAGGATCTCGCCCGCAAAATCCACTAGCGCGGCGCGGACGCTGCCAGTGCCGACGTCGATGGAGAGGGTCAGATCGCGGGCCATGCGATCACCGCTTCAGCGATCCGGCGCCGTACTGAATCAGCATGGCGAGGACGATGATCAGTCCCATATACACGTTCTGGTTATAACCCGGCACGCCCGCGAGGTTCATGATATTGGCGATGATGCCCATGACCAGCGCGCCGAGCAGCGTGTTGATGACGCCGCCGCGTCCGCCCATCAGGCTCGCGCCGCCGATGACAACCGCCGCGATCACGTCGAGCTCCGCCCCAACCCCGACTTGCGCGGAGCCCACGCCGGTGCGGCTCGTGGCGATGATCCCGGCGACAGCCGCAAGGGCCCCGGAGATCACGTAGACCGCGAGGATGTAGCGCGGGGCCGGAATGCCTGAAAGGCGCACCGCCTCCTCGTTCGACCCGATGGCGGTGATGATGCGCCCAAAGCTCGTGAAGTTGAGAACGACGCCGCCGATGATGAAGATCGCGAACATCAGGATCACCGGTTGCGGCAGGCCAAACAAGAAGCCCGAGCCGAAATTGGCGAGTGCGTCTCCCCCGTCGCCGAGTGGAATAGGTCGTCCCGCCGAGAAAATCAGCGCGAGGCCGCGCGCGATCGCCATCATTGCCAGCGACATCACGAAGGATGGCAGTTTCAGATAGGCGACAAACGACCCTGTCACCACGCCGCATGCCGCCCCGGACAGGATGACCAGCAAAATGCTGACCGGGACGCTGTATCCGGAAAAGGCGATGAAATAAGCGCTCAGCACGCTGCCAAGAGCGGCGATCGAACCCACCGACAGGTCAATGCCCCGTGTCAGGATAACATAAAGCATGCCGACGGCCATGATGCCGGCGCTTGAGGCCACCTGCCTCAGCACATTGAGCAGGTTCGACTTGGTCAGGAAGCTAGGCGACCAGAACGAGGCAGCGACGACCAGGACAACGAAGATGCCGAGCGTGCCGAAGCGGTGAAGGAAGCCGCCGAAATCAAACCGCCGCCCGCTGTCCGACGGGGCTCCTGTCATCGCCGTCATCGGTTACGCCGCCTTCGTGTGTGATGCGGTTCGGGAGATCGCCAGCGAGAGCAGCTTCTCCTCGCTATAGTCCGCCGGCGCAAGTTCCCCGCGCAATTGCCCCTCGCTCATGACGAGGATGCGGTCGCACAGGCCGAAGAGTTCCTGATGCTCGGAAGAAATCACCAGCACCGCCTTGCCTTCTTCGGCGAGCTTGAGAATGAGGCCGTAGATCTCGCTCTTCGCGCCGACGTCGACGCCGCGCGTCGGCTCGTCGAGGATGATGATGTCGCCGCCGGCGAGGAACCATTTGGCCAGCACGACCTTCTGCTGGTTACCACCGGAGAGACTGGAGACCGGCGCCTCGATGCGCGAGGCCTTGAGCCTGAGGCTTGCGCCGAGGTCCGTGACGATCTTGTGTTCGAGCGCGCGGCGAATGAAGCCGAGCCGGTTCACGACCGCCGACAGCCGCGCCATCGTGACGTTCACGCGGATCGGCGCCTCGAGCACCACTCCCTGCGCCTTGCGGTCCTCCGGAACCAGGCACACGCCGGCCTTAACCGCGTCCCTCGGCGAGCGCACGTTCCTTTCGGCTCCGTTGAGCACGATCGCGCCGCCTTCGAGCCTGTCGGCGCCGAAGATCACGCGCGCGACCTCGGTGCGGCCGGATCCGACCAGCCCGCCGAGCCCCACGATCTCGCCCGCGCGCACGGAGAAGCCGACGTCGCGCACGAGCCGGCCCGCCTGAAGATTGCGAACGACAAGCCGCTCGTCGCCGATCTTGCGCGGCTTCTTCTCCGGGAACAGAGCCGCCATCGGCCGGCCGACCATCATGCGGATCATTTCGTCGATCGTGAGGTCCACGGCGGCCCTCGTTGCGACCACCTGCCCATCCTTCATCACTGTCACGCGGTCCGCAATATTCAGCACCTCTTCGAGGCGGTGCGAGATATAAACGACGCCGACGCCTTCCAAGCGCAGTCGGCCGATGATCTCATGCAGTCGTTCGGCGTCCTGCGCCGAGAGGACTGCAGTTGGCTCGTCGAACACGATGATCTTCACCTTGCGCGACAGCGCCTTGGCGATCTCGACCACCTGCTGATGCGCGACCGCAAGGGCGCCGGCGCGGCGCTTCGGATCAATTTCGAACCCGAGCGAAGTGATCAGTTCTGCGGCGCGTCGGCGAAGCGTGCTCCAGGAAATGACGCCCGACAATTCGCCGAGAAAGATGTTCTCCGCCACCGACAGGTCCGGCGCGAGCGCCAGCTCCTGATGAATGATGGCGATGCCGTGCGCGCGCGCGTCGCGCGGCCCACGGAGCTCGACGCGTTTACCTTCGATCCTGACCTCGCCGCTGCTCGCCGCCATCTCGCCGCCGAGCACGCGCATGAGTGTGGACTTGCCAGCGCCGTTCTCGCCGACCAGCGCATGGACCTCACCCGTCTGCACGTCAAAATCGACGCCACGCAGGGCGTGCACGCCGCCGAAGGACTTGGTGATGGCCGCAAGCCGCGCGAGTTCGGCCATGGCGCACTCAAACGGAAATGAGGGCGACGGGCGAAACGCCCGCCGCCCGTTCGATCAGATGCGGGTTTCGCAGCTCAGAACACGGCGTCCTTGCGATAGTACTTGTCGACGTTCTCCTTGGTGATCACGTCGGGCTTGGTGAGGACCAGCTTGGGATAGTCGGCCGGGAGCTCACCCTTGAGCGCCTTCAGGCCGATGTCCACGGCGGTGCGCGCCACGAGATCTGGATCGTTGAGACCGGTCGCGCCGTACTTACCTTCCTTGATCAGGGCGAGCGCTTCCTTCTGGCCGTCGGCGGCGGCGAGCACGAGCACGTCCTTCTTGCCGGCGGCTTCGAGGGCCTTTATCGCGCCAAGCACCATCGAGTCGTTCTCGCCGAGGATGACGTTGGTATCGGGATGCGCCTGAAGCTGGTCTTCGGCAGCCTTCAGGCCCTCCTCCTGCGCCCACGAACCCCAGCCCTGGCCGAGCACCTGGAAGCCAGCGTGGCCCTCGTTGACGAGCTGTCCCTCGAGCAAGCCCTTGAACACGCCGAGGCGCCGGTCGCGGCCGACCTCGTTGCCCTGCGAGCCGGATAGCAGAATCATCTTGATCGGTTTGCCTTGCATCTTCTTTGCGAGCCACTCGCCGACCAGATAGCCGTTCTGGTCGTTGGACGAGCGCACCTGGGTGATGACATGCGCCTTGGTGTTAATGCTCGAATCCATCACGACGACCTTGACCCCGGCCTTGGTCGCGGCGTCCGCGGCTGCGACGAGGCCCTCGGGGTCGCGCGGGTTGAGGATGAGAAGGTTCACGCCCTTCGAGACCATGTCCTCGACGTCGGCGATCTGCTTGCTCATGTCGTTCTGGCCGTCAGACTGCGAGACCTCGCATCCAGCCTTCTTGGCCTGGTCCACGGCCGCGGCGACCTGGGCCGCGAAATAGGGAGCGCTCAGCGTGTACATCGCAACGCCAACTTTGCAGTCCGCGGCTTGCGCGGCGCCCTGCGAGCCGGCGGTCAAGGCTGCCGCAAGCGCAAAAGCCGAAAGGGCTGTCTTCATCGAGTTTCCTCCACCATCCCTATTTTTAGGCCCAATGGGCCACCATTTGTAGCCTAGATACATAACTTGATCACGTCAAGCTTGAGTTGGAACGAAGAATTTGAGCTCATCGCCCATTTGATCAAATGCGCGTCGCACAATGGTCCATGTGTGTCAAAAACAAGGCTTTACACTGTCTTAATTAAGGCCTCAGATGGATGCGGATTGACAGTTATGTAGCAAAAATACAAACTGACGACACATCAATGCCCTGAAAGGGAGGGACATGACGCTGATCGAACCCGGCATTTGCCGTGTGGACGTCATTCGCGGCCAGTTAGCGGGCGCGACAGGTCGCTACGCGAAAACCCTCGCCGACCTGGACGGCCTCTATGAGGACGCCGCGGCGTTCCAGGCGATGAAACGCGTGATGAGGGACGAGGTCGTTTACGAAGTCACTGACTACAAGCCGTCCGCGAACCCCGGGGACATGATCATGGGGGTGACGCGCATGCGGCCCGGAAAGGTAGGACGTGAATACTTCCTCACCCGCGGCCACATTCACGGCAACGCGAACCGGCCGGAAATGTACTATGGCGAGAGCGGATGCGGGCTGATGTTGCTCGAATCTCCGGAAGGCGAAATCCGAACCGTCGAGATCGGACCGCGGACCCTCTGCTACGTTCCGCCTTACTGGATTCATCGTTCCGTCAACATCGGTTCCGACCAGCTGGTGATGACCTTCGCATATCCGGCCGACGCCGGTCAGGACTACGCGATCATCGAGGAAGCGGGCGGCATGAAGAGCCGCGTCGTCGATGACGGGAACGGCGGATGGATGCAGGTCGACAATGCGGGATACCGAGGCCGGTCCGCCGGGCGCGTCGAGCGCGTCTATGCATCCGCGTTGTAAGATCCCACGCGACGCTCCTACGCCGGGCAACCCCCTTCACTCGGCTCGTCCTGCTTGCGAAGGCCGAAAGGTGAGCCGACAGACCGTGCGAAATCCTCACCGGATCACGAGCGTTTGGCGATGACGAAGCTCGAACGCGCGGCTGCGCCAACGCTTTATTTCTTCGGCGTGACCACCGCGAAGAGTTCGATCATGAAGGTGTTCCCGGCCTGGGCGAAACAGCTCGGGCTTCGCGACGCCGTCATCAAGGGAGTCGACTTTCCGTTGCACGCGCCGCCCGACGCCTATCGCGCCGCGGTCACATTCTTGAAGAATGACGCCAAGTCGGTCGGCGCGCTGGTCACCACGCACAAGATCGACCTCTATCACGCCTGCCACGACCTTTTCGACGTCATCGACCCGCACGCGGTCTTGATGGGCGAAACAAGCTGCCTTTCGAAACAGGACGGCAAGCTCGTTTGCCACGCGAAGGACCCGATTTCTTCCGGCCTCGCTCTTGATGGTTTCCTCCCCGAGCGGCACTTCGAACATACGGGCGCCGAGATCTTTTCCATGGGCGCCGGCGGCTCGACCATCGCGCTGACCTGGCATCTCATGCAGAAGGCCCGCGGCGCCGACCGGCCCTCTCGGATCGTCGTTTCGAACCGAAGCCCAGCGCGGCTTGAGGAGATGCGCCGGATTCATGCGGAGCTCCATTCCGGTGTTCCGACCGAATACGTCCTCGCCCCACAGGCGAGCGGCAATGACGCGGTCCTCGCGACCTTGCGTCCCGGCTCGCTCGTGATCAACGCGACTGGTCTCGGCAAAGACGCGCCCGGCTCGCCGCTGACCAACGCAGCACGATTTACCGAACGTTCCATCGTCTGGGACCTCAACTATCGCGGCGATCTCGTCTTCCTCGATCAGGCGCGTGCACAAGAAACGAGTCGCTCGCTCCAGATCGAGGACGGCTGGACATATTTCCTGCACGGCTGGACGCAGGTCATTGCGGAGGTCTTTCACATCCGCATCCCGGCGCACGGTCCGGAATTCGAGACTTTATCTGAGATCGCTCGAAGCCCAGCAACGACGCCGACGGTTTGACCCCTTGGCGTTCACGATCGATAGCGGCGCGCCGGCTATGATCGCCCACCATCATGGGCCCTTCGCCTTCAATACGCTTCCGCTCGAGATTATCGACAGAAAGGCTCGGGAGCCCGGCTTGCCCGTCCAGCTCATACCGGCAAGGGAAGGCTTGGAAGTCGGGATGGGCTAACCCTAGTCTGTGCTTGGCGCGATCGGTTGTGGGAGGCGATGCTGGAATCCGGCCCGAGGCATTCAGGGGTTAGCGCGCTCGAAAGGGTGCGCGCGGTCCGGCCGGGCTTGCGCAAATCGGAGGCCAAGGTCGCGGACCTTGTGCTCGCGGATCCTGCCCGGATCTTGGAGTGTAGCCTCGCCGAGGCCGCACGTCTCGCAGGGGTGAGCCAACCGACCGTGATCCGCTTCTGCGTCGCGGCCGGCTTTTCGGGCTATCAAGAGTTCAAGCTTCGGCTCGCACAGAGCTTGGCGCTCGGACGGTCCGCCACACACTCCGTCATTTCGGAGAGGGATGGGCTTGGCGCGGTTGCTGATAAGATCTTCGGATACACGCTGACGAGCCTGGACTGGGCGCGTCAACATCTCGACCGTGCGGCTCTGGAGCGGGCGGTCGAGACGCTCCTCGGCGCGGCCTCGATCACGTTTTTCGGATTTGGCGCGTCCGCCATCGTCGCGATGGACGCCCAGCAAAAGTTTCCCTTGTTCGACAGACCGTGTCGGGCGGAGGCCGACTCGCACCAGCAGATCATGATGGCTTCGATGATGCGCCAGGGCGATGTTTTGACGGCGATCTCGAATACCGGCCGTACCCGGCAGATCGTCCAGTCTGTCGAGATTGCGAAGGCGAATGGGGCAACGGTGATAGGAATTGTGGGCGCGGAGGGGCCAATCAGCGCGCTGTGCGACATAACGCTTCTGGTCGAGACACTGGACAACACAAATGTCTACACGCCGACGACGTCGCGTATCGCCGCGCTGGTGCTGGTCGATATCCTCTCGACCGCCGTCGCACTGCGCCGCGAGAGCAGCCATTTGAATCGTCTGAGCCAGATGAAGCAACGGCTAAACGCATTCCGCTCAGGGGACGCCGAGCCGGAGTCTCAGGCCTGACCGAGCGCTCCGTCCGAAACAACCTCCCAGGAAGGAAGACGGCATGAGTTCGGTTTTGACCGAGGCTCGGCGACGGCAAACCGCCGTGGCTGCGGCGTGATTTCGATTTTCCAAACCACCGAGTCTAGCGCGTTGATTTCGCCGCGCCGAACTAACGGCTCGCCTCGCCGCCCCCTTTTTGTGCCGCGTTGACGCGTCGAGCAAGCCGCCGATATAGTTTTCATCAATCGGCAATCGATTGACCCATGGCCCTTGCAGGCGACGCCTGGGCACGGGCCTGGGTCGATGGGCCGCAAAATAGAGACATCGCGGCGCGCGTGCGCCGACGAAATCGGGAGGAAGCGAGCATGGCGAAGGTATTGGGCATATCGACGGCGATCG
>DATDHT010000360.1:0-3761 GCA_036521435.1 Roseiarcus sp. | reverse complement strand
CCGCGCACCCGCAATGCTCAGGTCAATCTGTTCCAGTCCGGCGAAGTCGACTTCCTGGTCGCGACCGACGCGATCGGGATGGGATTGAACATGGACGTCGACCACGTCGCCTTCGCTGGTTTGCGCAAATTCGACGGGCGTCGGCTGCGCGGGCTCTATTCGCAGGAGATTGCCCAGATCGCCGGGCGCGCCGGCCGGTTTCGCAAGGATGGCGCGTTCGGCGTGACCGGCGATGCGCCTGATCTCGACCCGGACATCGTCGCGGCGGTCGAAGGCCATGTCTTTCCCTCAGTCATGGCGGCCGAATGGCGCAATCACCGGCTCGATTTCCAGTCGATTCAGGGGTTGATTCGCTCGCTGGCCGCATCGCCGCCTGCGTCGGGACTGCGCCTCTCGGCGGAGAGCCAGGATGAAACGACGTTGCGCCAATTGGCGACCGACGAAATGATCATGAGGCGCACGCGCGACCGATCCAATCTGATGCGGTTGTGGGAGGTCTGCCAAGTCCCTGACTTTCGCAAGACAACGCAGGACGAGCACACGCGCCTCATCGGGACGATGTTCGAGCACCTTACCCAAGGCGACCGGCGGATGCCCGAAGACTGGATGCAGGGACAGCTGGCAAGCCTCGACCGGACTGACGGCGACATCGATGCGCTCTCGTCTCGGCTTGCTCGGGTGCGGACTCTGGCCTATGTCGCCAATCGCTCGGACTGGCTCGCCGATCCGCAGACATGGCAGGGCCGGGCGCGGGGACTTGAGGACCGGCTCTCCGATACCCTGCACCAATCGCTGATGCAGCGCTTCGTCGACCGGCGCACGAGCGCGCTTCTGCGCAGCTTGAATCAACGCGCAGGCCCAATTCTTGGCGGCATCGACGGCGATGGGGCGGTGACGGTGGAGGGCCATCTGGTCGGCCGGCTCGCCGGCTTCCATTTCGAGCCCGAGCGCGGCGCGACCGCGCTCGAGAATCGGGCGCTACGCGGCGCGGTCGAGCGGGTCGTCGCCCCTGAAGTCGCCCGTCGGCTAGGCCTGCTGGCGAGCGAGGGCGACGAGGCCTTTGGGCTTGCGCCTGGCGGAATTGTCAACTGGCGGGGCGAAGCCGCGGGCGAAATCATCGCTGGCGAGCCGTTCGCGCCGCGCGTGAGACTGATCGGCGAGTTTGGCGCCGAGCCGCAACGCGAGCGCGCGGCGCGACGCCTGGAAGCTTTCGTGGCCGCCGAGGCGAGCCGGCGGCTTTATGCGCTGAAGCACCTCAAGGAGGCGATCGAGGACGGGCGGCTCAGGGGGCTGGCGCGCGGCCTCGCCTACCAGCTCGTCGAGCAGTTCGGCGCCCTGGATCGTCGCGCGGCCGATGCGCGCATCAGGCTGCTCAGCCGCAACGAGCGCCGGACCCTCAAGGCGCTTGGCGTGCGCTTTGGCGCGTTCAGCCTTTACCTGCCGTCGCTGCTCGAGCCAGAAGCGCAGGTGCTTGCGTTCGCTTACGCCGAACTTGCGAGCTCCGGGTGGCGGCCTCACGCCGGCGCGCTCAGTCCACTGCCGCGTCCTGCGCCGCGCCCGCAGGCGCTTGCCCTTCGCGGCTTGCGCGCGGTTGGGCAGCTTGCCGCGCCGATCGCAGAGCTCGAACGGCTTGACGCGCTCGCGCGCGCGGCCTGGCCCGAGGGCGCTGGCGCGATCGACGTCACCGACGCGCTGCTTGCGGATCTGCGCTGGCGGCGCGACGACGCCCATCACATCTTACGCGCGCTTGGGTTTGCGCGTGTGGGCGAAGGCGAAGGCGCAGAGCGCGTATTGTTTCGGCGGCGGGCGGCGTCTGACCAGCCGACGTTCAAAGCCGGCCCCGTCGCGACTCCGTTCGCTGCGCTTGCGGCGCTCACGAAGCCAGCGGAACGTCGGACGCGCCGCCGCAAGCGTCGCCGCCCCCAGGTTGCCGGACGCGCTGCCTCATGACGGACGGCGCCTGCCGCGTCGATGTCTGGCTCTGGCGAGCCCGCTTTTTCAAGACAAGAAGTTTGGCCGCGCGCATCGTCGAGGACGGCGGGGTGCGCCTCCTGCGCGGTCAAGCCCGCGCTCCGGTCGACAAGCCGAGCCGCCCGGTCCGCTGCGGCGACGTGCTGAGCTTCGCGCAAGGAGCGAGATGGGTTGCGGTCAGGGTCGAGGCGCTCGGCGAGCGGCGCGGCCCAGCGCCGGCGGCGCGCACGCTCTACAGTGCGCTGACCGTCGCTGGCGGCGGCGCCACAAGCGCAGACGTTGCGCCGAGGGTAGCCGGACGTGCCGTCGAAGACAGTGACTTTAGCCACACGCGTGGCTAAGCTAAAGAACGCTCTGCCGACGAGAGGCCGTCATGAAACGCACTCTCCTTACGACGCTTGCTGCGGTCGTCCTCTCCGCTTCCGCCTTCGCACAGAGCGATCAGCAGCCCCCCGCCCAGAGCAATCAGAAGCCCACGCACGCCGAGCAAGTCCAGCATTGGGCGGAGGCGGCTCTCGATACCCAGCTCAAGGGCATGAAGGCCGGTCTCGGGCTGAAGGCTGATCAAGAACAGGCCTGGGGCGAGTTTGAGACTGCAGTCAGAGACGCCGCCAAAGCGCGTGTGCTTGCCCTGCAGAAGGAGCAAAGCGGCGGCTTATCACCGATGGATCGCAACCTGGCGAAGGCGGAGCGCATCGGGCAGGGCCAGGCCAATCTCGAGAAGATCGTCGAAGCGGCCGGGCCCTTGTACGCAAGCCTCGATGAGACGCACAAACGCAAATTCGTCGCGCTCGGACGAACGCTCGTGCCAGAACGCGGGCAGTTCGCGAAGGCGATGAGACGTCTTCATTGAGATAGACTGGCGTGGCGAAGCTCAAGGCGCCACCCGCTGGTAGCGAACCTAGAAAGTCACCGATGCCCTCAGTGCGGGAGTATTTTTAAATGAATGTCCTTTTTCTTTCGCCCCTTTTGGCGGTGACACTTATTGAACCGTGCCTTGCCGCCGATAATTATGAAATAGTCATGACGCAAAGCTCATATTCGACTCTGGAATATACGCATCAAGCGATTGTATTGGACAACAAGAATAATAAAGCAATGTTATGTGAGGTTGATATCTATCTCGGCGACGTCCTGAAGGCAAAGTCTAGTTGCGTCGCCTACGGAAGTTATAATGATACTTTACCGGTCGCAGCCAACGTTCAATCAGTCTCCAATTCTTCCTTCAACACATTTCCTCCGCATGACACTTCATTCGACGGTGTATGGCGTCTTAATAAGAACGGCGGTTTCCTAGAGTATTGCGCTTTGAGGAGCACCCTTGAACCCATTGTTTATAACGGGAACGCCTACCGCGGGGATTCCAAGTGGACATTGGGTTGCTTGCCGGTCGCAATGTGACCCTCTGTCATAGGCTTGATCGCTCTGATCCGTATGATCGCTGAGAAGGTCGGCGCAATACGAAAGTGGGGCACAAGGCTCATTGATCACAACCATGCCCCGCATCCGGTTTCCCGGGCGCGGGGCCGGCTTCACGCTCGCCCCAAATAGGCTGGATTGAGAGAGGCTGGGGGTCGCGCCAAGTCTATTTCCGCCAGCCTTCGATCGCTTCGACGACGGCGCGCTGCGCCGACAGATCAAGAGACAAGTGGCGCGCCCGGACGGGTTCGAACCGCCAACCCTCGGTTTCGAAGACCGATACTCTATCCAGTTGAGCTACGGGCGCCTGCAGCCACCGCCGCCATAGCACGAAGCCGCAGCGCGTTGGAAGCCGATCAGGTCGGAGCTTT
>DATDHT010000359.1:0-3897 GCA_036521435.1 Roseiarcus sp. | reverse complement strand
CTGCCTCAAGTACGGGCTCACGACCAACAACGTGATCGGCGTCGAAATGGTGACGATCGAGGGGCAGGTCGTACGCCTCGGCGGCAAGCATTTCGATTCTGCGGGCTACGACCTCCTCGGAATCATGGTCGGCTCCGAGGGCATGCTCGGCATCGTCACCGAAGTCACCGTCCGGATCCTGCCGAAGCCTCCGGGGGCGCGCGCGCTTCTCATCGGTTTTTCCACCGTCGAGGGCGCGGGCGACTGCGTCGCCGATGTGATCGGCGGAGGGATCATACCCGGGGGAATGGAAATCATGGATCGGCCAGCGGTCGCCGCGGCCGAAGCCTTCGTCCATGCCGGCTATCCGCTCGATTGTGAAGCATTGCTGATCGTCGAACTCGACGGCTGCGAGGCCGAAGTCGATCATCTGACGGCGGAAGTCGAGGCAATCGCCGAGCGTCATGGAGCGACGAGCTGTCGAACGAGCCAATCCGAGGAGGAGCGCCTGTTGTTCTGGGCGGGACGAAAAGCGGCTTTCCCGGCGGTCGGCCGGATCTCGCCCGACTATTACTGCATGGACGGAACAATCCCGCGCAGAGAGATCGGTCGCGTTCTTCAGCAGATGAAACAGATGGAGGCGCGCTTCGGGCTGCGCGTGGCCAACGTCTTCCACGCCGGCGATGGCAACCTTCATCCGTTGATCCTTTACGACGCCAACAAGCCAGGTGAACTCGACAGGGCTGAGGCGTTTGGCTCGGAGATCCTGAGGCTCTGTGTTCACGTTGGCGGCGTTCTGACGGGCGAGCATGGGGTCGGCGTCGAGAAGCGCGATCTCATGGACACCATGTTCAACGAGATCGACCTCAATCAGCAGCAGCGGCTGAAGTGCGCCTTCGATTCGGAAAGCCTGCTCAATCCGGGCAAGGTGTTTCCGCAGCTCTGCCGTTGCGCTGAACTCGGCCGCATGCACGTGCATGCGGGCAAGGTCGCGTTTCCCGACCTGCCGCGCTTTTGACGGAATCCGGCCAAGCGGCAGGCGTGCGGTCTTCGAAGCTGCTTTTCCTTGCCGCAACTCCGGCAATGCCGTATATAGACCGATGCAGACGGTTCTCTTGACGCCGACGTTCGAGCGCCAAGCAAAAGCGGCGAGGTTGAGCGAAGACGATATCGCCGCCATCGCTTCGTCGCTGGCGGCGGACCCGCTGGTGGGAGATTTAATCGCCGGGACCGGCGGCGCACGCAAAGTCCGGTTTGCCCGTGCCGGTTCCGGCAAGAGCGGCGGATTGAGGACGGTCCATTATTTCGGAGGCGACGACGTTCCGATTTTCCTGCTTGCTCTGATCGACAAGCGCGAGCGGGCGAACCTGAGCAAGGCGGAGCGCAACCAGCTGGCGGAGATCTTGCCGAGGATCGCCGCAGCCTACCGGGGAGGGCGAAGGAAATGAGCAAGTTTGGAGAGGAATTGATCGGAAGCGCGCGAGAAGCCTTGGCGATCGCGCGGGGCAAGGAGAGGCCGGCGCGCGCTTTTTCCGCTGGCGCCGCTCCGGACGTGGCGGCGATCCGCAAACGGCTCGGCTTGTCGCAAGATCGGTTCGCCAAGAAATTTGGTCTTTCCCCCGCGACTGTGCGCGATTGGGAACAAGGCCGACGGCAACCCGATGCGCCGGCCCGCAATTTTCTGCGTGTCATCGACTATGCGCCCGAGACGGTCGAGCGCGCCATTGTGCGAGCCGAAGCGGAAGCGCCGTAAGGTCCTGGGGTCGAGCGGAACGGTATGGCCTGAGACGATGTCGATCCTGCAGCCGTCAGACGCCAAGCAAATCGCGGAGATGATTTCCTGGGTCGTCGCCGAGGGCGATACGCTCGAAATCGTCGCGGGGGGCACGAAGCGCGCGCTCGGCCGGCCGATGAAAACCGATCACGTTCTCGACGTTTCGGGACTGAGTGAAATTATCGAGTACGAACCCGCCGAGCTTGTTCTGACGGCGCATCCGGGGGCGCCGCTTGCCTCGATCAACGCCGAGCTTGCGGAGAAGCGCCAGATGCTGGCTTTCGAGCCGCCAGACTGGCGGGCCCTTCTCGGCACTGAGGGCGAGCCGACGCTTGGCGGCGTGATCGCGTGCAATCTCGCCGGATCGCGGCGCGTGCGCGCAGGATCGGCGCGGGACTACATCCTAGGCTTTTCCGCCGTGAACGGCTTTGGCGAAATCTGGAAGGCCGGCGGCAAGGTCGTCAAGAACGTCACCGGCTATGACATGTGCAAACTGCAGGCGGGCGCCTATGGCACGTTATCGGCGCTGACCGAGGTCACCGTCAAAGTCATGCCGAAACCGGAGACAGCGCGCACCATCGTGCTGCACGGCCTTGCCGATGAGATCGCGATCCCCGTGTTGGCGAACGCGCTGAACTCGCCCTTCGAGGTTTCCGGCGCCGCGCATTTTCCAGCCTCCGCAGCGCGCCGTTCGAAGAGCCGCGCGGTGGCGGCAGGGCTCGGCGCAGTGACGGCAATGCGGCTGGAGGGCCCGCGGCCGTCGGTCGCCTATCGCGCCAACGCGCTCGAAGCGCTCGTCGGGCGCGGCGCGCGCCTCAATGAGACCGAGACTGAGGCCTTCTGGTCCGAGGTCGGCGCCGTTCAGCCCTTTCTCGCGCAAGGATCGCGCATCGTTTGGCGGCTCTGCCCAACCCCAAGCCATGCTCCAACGGTCGCGCATTCGATACTCTCCACGCTGGCTTCGGCGGAATTTTTCTTCGATTGGGGCGGCGGACTGATCTGGCTGAGCGTCGATCCCGTAGAAGCGGGGCCCGACGCTGGCGCCGGCATCGTCCGTCCTGTGGTCAGATCGGCGGGCGGCCATGCCACCCTGGTGGTGGCGCCAGATGCCATTCGCGCCTCGGTGCCGGTGTTCGAGCCCTTGGGCGCCGGACTCGCTCAGCTGACCGCGCGCGTGAAAAGTGGGTTTGACCCTCGCGGCGTTCTCAATCCCGGACGCATGCAGGACAGTCACTGATGCAGACGAATTTCACCGCCGCTCAACTCGCCGACCCAGACACAAGCGTATCCGAAAAGATCCTGCGCGCCTGCGTGCATTGCGGGTTCTGCACCGCGACCTGCCCGACCTACGTCTTGCTCGGCGACGAGCTCGACAGCCCGCGGGGGCGCATCTACCTGATCAAGGACATGCTGGAGAACGACCGTCCGGCGACGCCCGAGGTCGTCAAGCATATCGACCGCTGCCTCTCGTGCCTCTCGTGCATGACGACCTGCCCGTCGGGCGTCAATTACATGCACCTCGTCGATCACGGCCGACAATATATCGAGAAGACGTACAAGCGGCCATGGTTCGATCGGCTGTTGCGGCGCGCCTTCGGGATTGTCCTGCCGAACCCCAAGCTGTTTCGCGCATCGATGTGGCTCGCGCGCCTCGGCTCACCGTTCGCGGGGCTTATGCCTGCGCAGCTGAAAGCAGCCCTCGCGCTTGTTCCCTCGCGCTTGCCGAGCGCTTCGCCTGCCGACAAGCCGCGGGTGTTCAAAAGCGAGGGGACGCGAACCCGCCGCGTTGCGCTCCTCAACGGTTGCGCGCAGCAGGTTCTCGCGCCGCAGATCAACGAAGCGACGATCCGGCTTCTGACCCGCCATGGCTGCGACGTCGTCGTCGCCGAAGGTGCGGGGTGCTGCGGCGCGCTCACCCATCATCTGGGACGGGACGCGCGTGAGTTTGCACGAGCCAACATCCTGGCCTGGACGAAAGAGATCGCCAATGGCGGACTCGATGCGATCGTCATCAACGCATCAGGATGCGGCACGACGGTCAAAGACTATGGGTTCATGTTCCGCAACGATCCCGAACTCGCTGAGCCCGCCCGGATCGTTTCCTCGCTGACGCGAGACATCACGGAGCTCATGAGCGAGATCGG
>DATDHT010000358.1:0-6378 GCA_036521435.1 Roseiarcus sp. | reverse complement strand
GGCGTCAGGAATTTGGCCGCGTCGTCGCCCGCCGTGACGAATCCCGCCTTGGTGGAAGGGTTGGCGCCATTCGGCAGCTCGGTGACGAAGCTGCCAAGGACGACGGCGCCATCATCCATCGACCGCGCAAAGGCTGCGTCGGGCGTCTTGTCGGGCGGCGCCGTGGCGTCGCCGCGGTCTTTTTCCGAGAACAGGAAATCGAATGAAATCGAGGCGACTCCGGCGCGCTTCAACGCGTCGACAAGCGCGGCGAGCCGCTCGCGCGACCACGGCCATTGCCCAAGCCGCTTGAGCGATTCGTCGTCGATTGCGACGATGCGGACGGGTTGGTCGAATGCATAAGGGCGCGGCTTCCAGCGCTGGTATTGGTCGAAGACCAGATTCTGCATCACCGCGCGCGTGGGTGCGCCCACGATTCCAGCGAGCAGCGCCAGCCCGCAGGCGGTCGCCGTGGTCAATGCGTAAAGTCTGGCTTCGTGCGCCCTTCGCATGTTGCTCTTGTCGCTCGTGGAGCCGCCAAGATCGAGGATAGGCCTCTCTTGTCAAGTGGATGGCTCCGGACCGGTCAGGGTGCTCGGCAAGTTTCGCCTGCTTCGCTCGCGCCAAGCGGCCGCAAAAAGCGTTCGACGCCGAAGTCGACCGCGATCCGGTTGGCCTCGTACCCAGGATCGACGCCGTAGCGTCGCAGGAAAGCGTAAAAGGCGCCGGCGCCAAGATCGACTGCCGCAGCGTGCCGGACGGAGACCGAGCCGATGAGCCCGACGCTGTTCGGTCCAAAGGCGGAGCGCACCGCCGGCCCCAGAAGCAGGTCGGCGCCCCAGCCGCTGACCGATTCCGTGAACGCCCATGACGCGCATTCGAGCGCGCGGCGCGTCAGTGCAGGCGCCATGATCTCAACCGACGACAGCCGCGTCACGCCGGCGTTGGCGGAAGGTTTTTTCAGGAACGCATAGGCGGTGGCCGAATCCGCACTGAGCGCCGGCTGCGCGAGGTCGAGCTTTTCCGCCGTCATGGCGCGGAAGAAAGCTTCGATTCCTTGAGCATCGATTTCGACGTCGTCGTCGAGAAACAGGACCGCCTGGTAGCGCAAGAGCAGATCCGGCCTCAGCTCCATGAGGCGACGAATGGAGGTTGTTTTGGTTCCGGCCTGAACAACAGCAATGTCGGCCTTCGGATGGACGTCGCTCTCGTGGTAGTAGTTGAGGAGAACGTCATAAGCACGCGGCTCTTCAAGATAGGCTGCGTCAAACCCTCGACCACACTGGACGAAGACAAGAACGGCGCGCTCCGGATGAGCCGCTTCGCGTTCGATACGCAGTTGCCCGTCGGCATAGAAGCGATCCTGGCGCGCTCGCAATTCCTGGCCGTTGAGCGGCGGCCCCATCTCACTTTCGCTTAGCGTGCGGTCGAAGACGCGGAGGGATGCTTCTTCAAGCGATCGAGGTTTCACGCCGCGGGTGATGTCGCGGACGAATTCAACATCGATATCCGCCCGCGGACGCCGGCCAGCGTGCAGTCCGTACTCGAGAAAGTGCAGGAACGGATGGGGGTGGGTCTGCGACCAGTCGGGATTCTGCGACGCGTACCAGCCATGGTCGAATTCGGCGGAAGGGGAGGGCGCGTCGGGTTCCGGGTGGGCAAGATAGGCCTCGAGCAAGCCTCGGTTTGCACCAGCGATGTTCGCGTGGGCGCGGAAGAAGCTCGGATCGAAGAAGGCGTTCGGGCGGTAGCCGCGGCTCTCCCCGATCAGCGCGTAATGCAGCGGGGCGAGCGGCGCCGCGAGGGGACTGAACAGGCGTCGCCGCGCGTAAAGGCGCGCCCAGAACGCTCGCCGGCTTTTCTCCGCAAGCCTAAATGGACCCATGTCAGGCCTATAGTTTCGGCCGGTCGGTCGGGCAACCGGAGGCGTGGCCTTCGCTAGCCGGATCGGGTAGGGCCAAACATTGTTTCGAACGCCGCCCGCAGGCCAACGTCCGCTTGCGCCATGGTCGCGGGGCGGCCGAGGTCGGCGAGACTGGTGACGCCATAGTGCGCTTCAGCGACGCCGCACGGGACGATGCCGGAAAAATGGGTGAGGTCGGGATCGACGTTGAGCGCGACGCCGTGCAGCGTCGTCCAACGCCGCACGCGCACGCCGATGGCGCCGATCTTGTCCTCGGCCGGTTCGCCTAGCGGGGACGGTGGCTTGTCAGGTCGTGAGACCCAGACGCCTACCCGGGCTTCGCGGGTCTCTCCTGCGACGTCGAAAGCCTTCAGCGTCTCGATCAGCCAATGTTCGAGCGCGGCCACATAGGCTCGCACGTCGGGCCGACGGCGCTTGAGGTCGAGCATGACGTAAGCGACCCGCTGCCCGGGCCCGTGATAGGTGAATTGGCCTCCGCGTCCGGCGCGATGGACGGGAAAGCGGGCGTCGACGAGGTCGCTCTCTTTGGCGCTCGTGCCTGCGGTGTAAAGCGGCGGATGCTCGAGGAGCCAGACGCGCTCGGGCGCCGCTCCTCGTGCGATCGCCTCCGCGCGCGACTCCATCTCCGCCAGGGCGTCGGCGTATGGCGTCAGTCTCGGAGTGATGACCCATTCGACGGGCGGCGCATCTTGGGGAGCAAGCAACGACGCGCGCGAGGAAAGGCGCGAATTGAACACGCGCCTTTGTATCAGAGGGCGCGGCGGCGTGCGAGCGGGGAGGAAGCGCCAACCAGTTCACTTGAGGCGGCCCGATTTCCCTAGACAGGTCGGTCGCAGGTCTCACGGGAGAGTTGTCTCCAAGCGGCATATCACCCACAACCCGTTGCGTGTATTACGTTTTTAACGCTGACGACGTCAATTTGCGCTTGACGCGACGGAAAAGGCGCCGCTTCCTTCTGTGGTTGTTTCGAGTCCTTGCAGGACTGCGTAGCTCGCGTTGGGGAATCCGTTTTTGACTCGCGCCGGCCCGAACCGTTGGTGGGCTGCCGCAGCCGCGCTCGCGTTCATCGCCGGCGCGCCGGCGACCGCGTTTGGCGGCGCCTGGACCTTGCCGCAAGGGAGCGGCCAGCTCATCGAAACCCTGTACGGCTGGTCGGGATTCGGACCGCCCTGGGGCGGCAATCCCCGCGCCAACCAAAGCCGCTTCGACGCGCAGACCTATGTTCAATTCGGCCTGACCGACTCGCTCACCGTTTATGGCGAGACGGCGTTCGAGCATTATGCGATCGGACAGCCGAATCCGAACACCTACAACGGCCTCGACTATTCAGGCTTGGGCCTGAGGAAAAAGCTCTGGTCCACCGGCGAATGGATCTTCTCCGGCGAGGCGACCGTGTTCATTCCGGGCGCTCATGATTCAAACGCGCCGGCTCAGGAGGGAAACACCGGTTGGGCGGGAGAGGCGCGGCTTAACGCGGGCCGCAATTTTACGCTGGGCTCGATCCCCTGGCTTGGCTCAGTTCCAGGCTTTCTCGATGCGGAGGTCGCCTATCGGCAGCGCACAGAAGGCCCGCCGGACGAATGGCACGGGGACCTGACGGTCGGGTTCAAGTTCACGCCGAAGATCATGCTGATGCTCCAGGAATACACCACGGTGTCGATGTCGACGAACGACCCGACGTTCCCGGCCTGGCGCCAGTCAGTGGTCGAGGCGAGCGTGGTCTATTCGCTCAACGACAGATGGTCGCTGCAGGTCGGTCTGTTCTCGACCGTCTGGACAGTCAGGACCAACACCCAGCATGGCGTCGCAGTCGCCGTCTGGCGCAATTTCTGAGCGCCTATTCGTCCGTAGGTTGAGACCCAAACCCGTTGGACACGATACGCGGTTACGCGTTGGTCAAACTGGAAGAGGGCGACGAAAAGGATAACTTCGCGAAACCTCTTGGTTGGACAAGCCGTTGCTTGACAGCCCCCGCCGACGGGATGACAGTGACTGGCTTCAATTAAACGCGATCGGCGAAGCGGTTGCAGCGCCGGGTGGGTTAACGCCTACTTACCCGGGCTCATTCGACTGACCGTAAAACATTCGCGCCGCCAAGTTCAAGGAGGAAACAGCAATGCCAACGCCCATGGACCGCCTGACGCGACGCTATTTTCTGCGCTCGACTGCATTCGTTAGCGCGGGAGCGGCGACGACCGCCATCGGCCTCACCCCCGCCCACGCGGCACCCACTGAAATCCAATACTTCTACCGCGCCGCATGGCCGACGTCGGAGATCTACGCCAACTGGCTTATCGATGAGTGGAACAAAAAGAACGGCGACCGTATCCACGTGACCGGCGCGAGTGTCGACGGCGAGACGTATAAGACCAAGCAAACGATAGAGATCAGCTCGAGCGATCCTCCCGATGTCTTCTATTCCTGGGAAGGCGGCCGCGCGGGCGAGATCGTTAAAGCCGGGTTCGCCGCCGATCTCTCTGACTATTACAAGAAATACGGATGGGACAAATCGTTGAACACTGCGAGCGTGTCGCTCGCGCAGTTCAATGGCAAACCCTATTTCGTGCCGACCGAGCTCGGCGCGTCGGTCGTCTGGTATCGCAAGGACCTGCACGACAAACTCGGCCTGAAAGTCCCCACGACCTGGGACGAGATGATGGCGAACGCGGCCAAGGCCAAGGCGGCGGGCATCGCGCCGTTCATGCTGTCGAACCAGAAGAAGTGGCCGGCGCAGTTCATGTGGTCGGCGATGATGGTCAACAAACATGGCCTCGACGCCTATCAGGGCCTGATCGACAACAAGATCCCCTGGACCGATCCGCGCGCGGTCGACATCACCGCAATGATGAAGAAGCTCGCGGACGACGGCATGTTCATCGAGAACTTCAATTCGATCGACTTCGCGCCGGCGCAGGTGCCTTGGGCGCAGGGCAAAGCTCTCTACTGGTACAAGGGATCGTTCATTCTTGGCAGCTTCCGTGGAGATAAAGCGCAATGCTGCGCCGAGCCTATCGACTGGTTCCCATTTCCGGCGATGAGCGACAAGAAGCCGGTCATGTCGATCTACGACGAGGACACGGTGATGGTTCACGCGGCGAGCAAGAACAAGGACGCCGCGGCCGAGTTCGTCAACTGGATGGTCTCTCCCGAGGCGTCGGCGAAGAAGCTCGAGATCGACAAGCCATACGCATCGAATGCCTCAACTGACCTCTCCCATCTGTCTCCGATGGAGCAACGTTTGGGCAAGGCGATGTCCGACGCCGGATCCTACACGTTCATGCATGTCGACCACGGGACGCCGCCCGCCATTTCGGACCGCTTCCTCGACGGCCTTCAAGGCGTTCTCGCCGGCGCGATATCGCCTGAGGAGGCCATGCAGGCGACGGAGACCGAGGCTCAGCGCGTGCGGGGCAAGATCTGATCGCTCGGAGATCCTGAATTCCGACAAGCCCTCGGCCGGAGCCGGATGGCCCCGACGGGTGAGGAGGGACGCGCAATCCTTCAAAAGAAGGCGCGTTAAAAGATCGGCATGGAAAGCGAGTGGAGGCTGGCGAGCCGCCCGCCGCTTTCCCGATGGGGGATCGCATGGCTTCGCGGATGAGCGACGAACGAGCATCCTTCGTCGCCTTCGCGCGCAACCACGTCTTCGTCACGATTTTCGGACTGGTCCTGCCGGTGGTCCTTTTCCTCTGCTTTATCGGCTATCCAATCCTTTACACGATCTATTTGAGCTTCTTCGAATGGAACGGCATGACGCCGGTCAAGAAGTTCGTCGGGTTCGCCAATTATTCCTACATGCTCGGCGACAAATATTTCTACATCGCGGTCGAAAACAATCTGAAGTGGCTGGCGGTCTCGCTCGCCTTCCCGGTCGTTCTCGGATTTCTCATTGCCTACGCGATGCGTGCGCGCGCGGTTTATTTCCCCACCCTTCTGCGAACGGCCATATTCTTTCCGGTGACGATGTCGCTCGTCGCGGTGGGACTGATGTTCCTGCTGATCCTCAACCCGATTTTCGGCGCATTCGACACCGTGCTGCGCGCAATGGGCCTCGGGTTTCTGGTCCGTGAGTGGTTCGGCGACTATCGCATCGCGATTTACACACTCGCGGTCGTTGGCGGGTGGGCGTTTACCGGGCTGCCGATGATCTTCTATTTCGCCGGCATCGGCGACGTACCCAAGGAAACGTTCGACGCGGCGAGGATCGAAGGCGCCGGCCATTTGCGCATGATGCTGCGCGTCGCGCTGCCGCAGCTTCGCCCGGTGACCGCCGTGGTCGTGATGCTGACTCTCTTTGAGTCGTTGAAGGCGTTCGATCTCATCGCGGTGATGACGAGGGGAGCGCCTTTCGGGCGCACCAACGTTCTCGGCTATCTCGTCTATCTCGAGAGCTTCTGGAACTCTCGCTTCGGCTATGGCGCGACGGTCAGCGTCGCCATCCTCGTGCTGTCGATCGCCGTTGCGGCGTTGCTCCT
>DATDHT010000357.1:0-4972 GCA_036521435.1 Roseiarcus sp. | reverse complement strand
CCGGCGCGCGGTCCCTGAAGCTGATGACTCATGCCGCCGGTGCCCCAGATATGGACGTTGATGTCCTGAGGATAGCTCATGATCGCTTTGCCGATCGCCTGGCCAAGCGCGAAGCAGCGCGCACCTGATGGCACGGGGTGCTGCACGACATTGACGGCGAAGGGGATGATCTTGCACGGCCATTCCTCGACCTCGCCGAAGACGCAACTTAGCGGCACGGTCAGACCGTGGTCGACGTCGATTTCGTTGACCATGGTCAGGTCGAAATCCTGCTGGATCACTTCCGAGGCGATATGCGAGGCAAGCTCCGGGTCCCCAATGACTGTCGGCACCGGGCGCGCGCCATAGCCCTCGTCGGCGGGATTGAATTCCGGTCCGGTCATGATCGCGAAGGTCGGGATCATCGCGAGACTGAAGGCGGTGGCGTGATCGTTATAGACGGCGACAATCACATCGGGCTTGTGCGCCTTCATCCATTGCTTGTCGAAATCGTATCCGGCGAAGACCGGCTTCCAATAATCTTCTTTGGTCTTGCCGAGGTCGAAGGCGGCGCCGACGGCAGGGATGTGCGATGTGTACAGCGAGGCGGTGATGCGGGCCATGTTCAAACGTCTCTTGTCTGAAGTGTCATAAGGACCGTCACGGCTTCCGAGGGCGCTGGGCGTCGCCGTGCTCGCCGATCAGGCGGTTCCCGTCGATCTTCCGCCCGCCCTTGATCATCATGTCGCGATATTCCTGCTCGGCCATGCCGGTCATGCCGCCCGCCATCTGCTGGAAGCTCTTGCCGTCGGTCGCGCCGATCTTGGCGAGGAAATAGATGTTGCCGCCGAGCTCAATGCAGCGGTTGAGGTCGCGCGCGAGGACAGCTTGCTTCTGCTCCTCGCTCATCTTCCACTCGTCGAGATAAAGCCGTTCGTCAGCCTTGAAGCGGGCGCGGTTGTCGGCCTTCATCAGCGACATGCAGAACTGGTTCAGCCAGTACCCTTTGCGTGATTGATCGGCGTCGAAGACGGTCGTGCCGGGGATCTCCGTGAACGCTTTGTCGAGAGCCATGGTTCAGCTTGTCCTCTCCTCGGACCAATAGAGCCGCGTCGGATTGTCGACCAGGAGCAGGTCCAGCAGGTCGGCTGCGGGAGCGATATGGGGAATGATGTCGACCATGAGCCCGTCGTCGGGCATGTGGTCCTTGAGGTTCGGATGCGGCCAGTCGGTGCCCCATAGCACGCGGTCCGGAAACTCCTCCACCACCTTGCGCGCGAACGGAACGACGTCGCGGTAGGCGTTCGTCTCACCGTGCAGCGCTGGCGGACCGGAAACCGACAGGCGCTCAGCGCCGGTCACCTTGCACCAGACATTCTCGTAATCGTCCATGAATTTGAGAAAGCGTGCGAATTCCGGGCCGTCGACTGGCTTCGTCACGTCAGGCCGGCCCATGTGGTCGACGACGATCGTCGTCGGCAGCCCGGAGAGGAAATCCGCGAGCTCGGGCAAATCCGCCGCCTCGAAATAGACAACGATATGCCAGCCGTGCTCGATGATGCGCTCGGTGATCTCTTTGAGCTCGTCCATCGGGGTGACGTCGACCAGCCGCTTGACGAAATTGAACCGCACGCCGCGCACGCCCGCCTCATGCAGCCGCTTCAGTTCCGCGTCGGTCACGTCGCGCCGCACGGTGGCGACGCCACGCGCCCTGCCTTTGCTCGCAAGCAACGCGTCGACCATCGCGCTGTTGTCGGCGCCATGACAAGTCGCCTGCACGATGACGTTGCGAGTAAAGCCGAGACGGTCGCGAAGAGCGAACAATTGCGCCTTGCTGGCGTCGCAGGGCGTGTATTTGCGCTCCGGCGCGTAGGGGAACTCGGCGCCGGGTCCAAACACATGGCAATGCGCGTCGATGGCTCCGCGGGGAAGCGAAAAGCCCGGTTTGCTCGACCCCTCGTACCAGTCGAGCCAGCCCTTGGTCTTCTCGAACGGACCGGTGACGGGCTTAGCCGTGGCTTTCACGGCGCCTTCAGTCGACATATTTGAGCCCCGCCTTTTCGAGCGGCTCGCGCATCGTGTACATGTCGAGACCCAAGACGCCGGCGGCGAGCTTGGCGCGCTTGTCGCCCTCGTTGGCCTCGCGCGCTTTCGCCGCCTCGGCGGTACAGGCCGCCCACGCGGCCGGCACGACGACCACCCCGTCGTCGTCGGCGACGATGGCGTCGCCGGGGTTCACCGCCGCGCCGGCGCAGACGATTGGAATATTGACCGAGCCCAGCGTCGACTTCACCGTGCCCTTGGCGCTCACGCACTTGCTCCAGACGGGAAAGCCCATCTCGGTCAGCGTCTTCACGTCGCGCACGCCGGCGTCGATGATGAGGGCTCTCGCGCCCCGCGCCATGAAGCTCGTGGCCAAGAGATCGCCGAAATAGCCGTCGGTGCAGTCGGCGGTGATCGCAGCGACGACGATGTCGCCCGGCTCGATCTGCTCGGCTGCGACATGCATCATCCAATTGTCGCCCGGGTGCAGGAGAACCGTGACCGCCGTTCCGGAAACCAGCGCGCCCGGATAGATCGGGCGCATGTAGGGCTTCATCAGTCCGACGCGCCCCATCGCCTCATGCACAGTCGCGACGCCAGTGCGCCCGAGCGCCTCGACGGCGGCGCGGTCGGCCCGTGCGACCTTGCGTCTGACGACGCCGAGTTCGGTCATCGTTTCGTCCTCCCGCCCAGCGTGCTGCGCCTCGCGGAGATGCGGTTCGCCACGTCGACTTCATAGTCCTTATGCCGGCGCAGGCGCAACGCTGGCGGTCGGGGCCTACGAAGTCGCGGGGACGGGACCGCTCCGATCCAACGAAGACGGAGCGATGCGCCGAATACCGGATTGGATCCTCAGCGATTGAACCGTTCGTCCGTAATCTCGTCGACTTTGATCGGAACGCCTTCCTTTGCCGAGCAGATGGCGGCCATCGTCGTCTGAATCTCTCTCAAGCCGTCGTGCCCCGTGTATCGGGGAGCCTGACCGGTTGTGAGAGCGCCAATGAATTCGTGAATCTGATTCTCGTGCGCGCGACTGTAATAGGAAACTTCAGACTGCCAAATGTCGTCGCCGCCCTCATCGAATCGAAACGTCAGCGTCTCCCTGTTCTTGCGATGAAGGATCAGATGGACGTTTTGGCCCTGCCACTGAAGCCCTTTGCCGCCTTCGCCGAGCACCTCGATCATGCCTTTGTCGCCGATCACGTTGACCGAGAATCCATACATCGGGTCATATTTTCCGTTCAGCGACTCCGCCCTCATCCACAGCCCCTGGCAGGCTGGATCTTCGTACGTCCAAGTCATAATCGGAATATCTCCGGCACGCTCCGGCCGATAGATATTCATGTCAGCGCGATCTAAAGCGTGCTTCGTCTCGTCGCTCATCCAGGATATGTCCGACTTTAGAGAATAGACCTCTCTGATCTTGGAATCGTTCATCAGATATCTGGCGGTCGCGAAAAAATGAACGCAATGGTCGAACATCCAAGGGAAACCCGCACCGCCTGCTTTTTTGGTGTCCATCCGCCAGCCGCGATGCTGGTCGGTGACCTCGCGGCTGTCGTCCAACACGCCGGCCCGTTCGACCCAGGCGCCAAATCGCTGGCGGATTTGTTGGGGCTTTCCGATTTCGTCCGCATCGATGAGCTGCCGCGCCTTCATGATCGAAGTCATGAAAATGTAGGACTCGCCCACCATCAGAGTGACGCCGCGATCCTCGGCTTCCTTGCACACAGCCTGGCCTTCCGCGAGGGTGAGGCAGAACGGCTTTTCGCAGAGGACGTTCTTTCCAGCCCTTGCTGCAGCCATCGACATCGGCGCGTGCAACAGCGTCGGAGTCGTGATGTCAATCGTATTGATTTCCTCGTTTTTTAGCATCTCGTCATAAGACGTATAATATTTCTCTATTCCGAACTCACGAGCTACCGCCTTAGCTCGGTCACCGTCCAGATCGCAGACTGCAATCACTTCGGCCCTTGGGTCCGATTGGTATGCTTTGATGTGCGAATCACAAACCATTCCCAACCCGACAATGCCGTTCTTCACTTTTGCTATTTTCATTGTTGACCCGTTCGCATTAGGGAGCTGGTGACTGCGAGCCGGCCACGAAATACGGTAAGGGAGGATGAGAAGGCAAGCGCAGCGGAGCCGCACGCCCGCTGACCGCGCTGCCTCAAGTTTTGGTCGAGGCTCGGAGGAATGCTCATGGATGAGCGAGCAGTGCGCGCGCGTGGGCGCGCGATCTCAGCCGCACAAGGGCTAGCCGGGGCGCTCGGCGAAGGAAGGCTCGATTCGCGCATCGACGTCACCGTGTCGGAAGGCGTGGTGCTGGGATTGCTGAAGCAGGGCGTGCGAAAATTCTTCGGTGTCCTGGGGCACGGAAACACCGACATTGGCGAAATCCTGCGCATCTACGCCGAAGAGGGCGTCTTGCGCTTCCTCCAGTGCCGAAACGAAGTGGCGATGGCTCACGCCGCGACCGCGCTGGCCTGGATATATCGCGAGACCCCTGCCGTTCTGAGTTCGATTGGTCCGGGCTCGCTTCAGGCTTACGCGGGCTCCCTTGCCGCCGCCTCCAACGGCATTGGCGTCTATCACCTCTATGGCGACGAGACGACCCACGGCGAAGGGACCAACATGCAGCAGGTGGTCGGCCCGCGACAGGGCGAGTTCGGCCGCCTGACCGACATCTTGGGCCGATCCTACGTCCTGCACACGCCAGAAGCCTTGCGCGACGCGCTCCGGCGCGGAACCCAAACCGTGCACAAGCCCTATTTCGCCAGCCCATTCTACCTGTGCCTGCCAATCAACATTCAACCCAGGATCATCAAGAGCCTCAATCTTGAAGCCTTGCCGGGACGTCTCGCGGTTTCGCCGGTCGCGCCTAGCGATCCCGATGCGTTCCGGGAGGCTGCCGACATCATTCGGGGAGCGGGGCGCATCGTCATCAAGG
>DATDHT010000356.1:0-5254 GCA_036521435.1 Roseiarcus sp. | reverse complement strand
CTTACGGCGTCGGCGAAGTGCGCATCCTCGACGGCGGCCTGCCGAGATGGATCAAGGAAGGCCGGCCGCTGGAAACGGGAGACGCTCATCCCCAGCCGCGCGCCTTCACGCCCCGGCTCGAGGATAGCTTCGTCGCCTCCCTCGACGAGGTGCGTGCGGCGCTCGCGAGCGGTTCGGCGCAAGTGGTGGACGCGCGCCCGGCCGAGCGCTTCCGGGGCGCAGTCCCCGAGCCGCGCGCGAACGTCAAAAGCGGCCGCATGCCTGGCAGCCTCAACCTCCCCTTCGTCGAGATCGTCGAGCATGGCTCCCTGAAAGCTCCGGACGCGCTCAAGGCCGTGTTCGCGGAGCATAAGATCGACCTTGAGAGGCCGATCATCACCACCTGCGGATCGGGCGTGACCGCCGCCATCCTGGCGCTGGCGGTCGAGGAGGCTGGCGGCAGGCTCGAGGGCCTCTACGATGGCTCGTGGGCCGAGTGGGGGTCGCGCGCCGACTGCCCGGTCGTGATCGGGCCGGAGTGAGGCCGAGTGCCTGTCTTCGCGCCTGCCGAGGGATACAACCCAATGCGCGAACTGCTCGCAAATAAAAGCGCATAAACGTCAGTAAACGCGCCTAAACGATAGTAAAAATGCTTTAATTTGCTATGGCCGTTTATTTTTCGAATCGGGACTTTTCAATGGCTTAAGGGCGATCCAAATAAAAAATTTCTGCTCTTTGATCTGAGGTTGTATCGCGACGTCCCGACCGGGATACATTGCCCGTGCCTTCATTCTCCACTTCATCCTGTCGGCAGGCCTGCAGGGGCGCCCCCAATCCGATGAGCAGAAACATTGTAACGCGAGCTCGTCTTTTCACAAAGACAATGTCGCGCTGATTGTGGTGTATATCACAATCGTATGACGTAAAATCTCTCTCTACATCCCCCAGCCGCGCTCTTCCGTTGTGCCCGGCCGGCTACCGCTCGGCCTTAAATGTGAGGGTTTCCGTAAGACAGTCGATAGTCGACCGTTTTGGGACGCGGTAGGCGGGGAGCAAGGCGTTGGGGCTACGAGCTCAGAGACGAATTTATGCTGGCAAAAGAGCCTTGGCCGCTCAGTTCTCGAAAAAGCGTTCCAGATCCGGGCGGCGCTCGATGATGGCTCGCGCTCGCTCCTGCAGCTTGCCGTTGGCCCGCTCAAGGAATGGAGTGCCGACCTCCACATGCATGCTCTGTTCCAGCGCGATTTCGTCCGACAGGTCGCGCAGCTCCGGGTGCCTGTCCGAGACCTCCTTGATCTTCTCGCGCAGGTGCGCGTTCCTCTGTCTCAACTCGTCGTTCGTCATGGCCGTTTCCTCATTGCGCCGCTTGGTCTTTGCCACCGGAACCCTCGCGCCGTCGGTCGGGCCAACGCGCTTCTGTTTGGGCGCGTGGCCTAAAATGGCGCCCGTTTAAACTACAACCGCGCGCCGCTCACCTTGTTCCCCTGGCGTTTGCCGAGCCATGCCGTGCCGTCGCCATTGCCGACGAGGATGTTGCCGATCGCGCCGGCGCCCACCCGTGGCGCCGCAAATGGAGCGTTTCGACTGGGCGCGAGCGAGAGACACGGGGGAGAGAGGGACGCAAACGGCGCCTTCGGCTTGACGGCGCGTGCATGATCGGGGACATCGGAATTGAACCGGGGACGATGATGCGCACCGATGGTATCGAGGCAAGCCATCGGGGCGGCGCCGGAATGCGGCGACGGGCGCGGCGCCGCGGTTATGACGTAATATGATCCCCTGCTACCGCCGCTATCTCCCCCTCTCAATATTCCTGCTGTTGGCGACGCCGCTCCTCGCCGGGTTCATTGTGCCCGAGAGCGCGCAGGCGATTCTCAAAGAGAACCGCACCCGCACTCCGGCGCCCTCGCTTCCTCGCACCATGCGCGAGTTCGCCGCCTGGCCGAAACAGGCGGACGACTACCTGGGTGATCGCTTCGGCCTGCGAACCCAGATGATTCGATTGCACGCAAACCTTGCGAAGAGATGGCTTGGGGAGGGCAACGATCTGGTCATCGTCGGTCGTCACGGCCGACTATTTTTTGTCGGGGACGTCTCGGTTCAGCAAAGCGCCGGACTCGTGCGCCGCGACGCCCAGGTGACAGAGACGGCGGATTTCCTGGCGACGGTACGCGAAGCCCTCAGCCAACGCGGTGCGCGGCTCTTGGTCGCGTCGCCGCCAAACACTGCAACCATTTATCAGGACGACCTGCCGCCCTGGGCGCGAAACAACGGACGGACGACGGAGTATACCATTTTACTGGCGGATCTCGCGGCGCGCGGAATCAAGGCGATTGACCTACGGCCAGTCGTTTGGGCCGCGCGCAGCAAGGGGCCGACCTATTTCTATTACGACACTCACTGGACGCCCCGCGGAGCGATCGCCGGGTTCAACGCCATCGCGGAAGCTGACGGACATCCTGAGTGGCGAATCGACGCCGCTACCGCGCTTGCGCCGGGGACGCATCCAGGCGGCGACCTAGCGGGCATGATCGGCGTCGGCGACGATGTCTCCGAGCCCTTTGAACAACTGGCTCTTCCGCCGGCAGTTTTTCAGCCGGGATCAAGGGTTGACCTTACGGGCGGTCCGTTCCCGGCTTTTGTCACGACGAGCGACAGGCCGGGCGAAACCGTCATGATTATCGGAGACTCGTTCACCCTGGGCTATTTCGCGCCTATGTTGGCGAAAAATGTCGGCCGCATCATCTGGCAACACCACAAGTGGTGCGGCTTTGACTGGAAGTTGATCGATCGTTTTCAACCCGACGAGGTCTGGTGGATGCCAACCGAGCGATATTTGCTTTGCAGTCCCAATGTCCGTCCGGACGGCTTTCCGAGCGCGCAGCAGACCGCGACTCATTGACGTTCGCTCCACTGCCGCGGCCTGAAGCGCTGCGCAGACGCCCCACGTCAGGACCGGATTTTTGAGAAGGCCCGCGAAGCCGCATCGGGCGCGCATGCTCCAAGCAATCGACGCGCCTGCCCAACCGCTCACCCCAGTCCCAGTTTCTGCGCGAGCCCGATGCGCTGAAGCTTGCCCGTCGCGCCCTTGGGAATCTCGGCCAGGAAGAGGATTTTCCGCGGCGTCTTGAACGCTGCAAGGCGTTCGGAGAGGAACGCGCCAAGCTCCTGCTCCGTGGCCGTTAAGCCTTCGCGCAGGACCACCGCCGCACCGACGTCCTCGCCGAGCATCGGATGCGGCACGGCGAACGCCACCGCCTGCAGGACGGCCGGGTGGTCCATCAAAGCTTCGTCGACCTCGCGCGGCGATATTTTCTCGCCGCCGCGGTTGATGATCTCCTTCAGCCGCCCGGTGAGCGTGAGATAGCCGTCGGCGTCGATGACCCCCTGATCGCCGGTCCGGAACCAGCCGTTGACGAACGCTTGCGCATTCGCCTTCGGATTGTTTTCGTAAGCAGCGGTGACGTTCTCGCCGCGAATGACGACTTCGCCTGTTTCCCCTCGGGCAAGCAACTGCCCTACCTCGTCCATGATTGCAATCTCGGGGCCGGCCGGGACGCCGACCGATCCGGGTTTGCGGATTCCGTTGAGGGGATTGGACGCCATCTGATGCGTCGCTTCCGTCATCCCGTAGGCCTCGATGACCGGGCAGTGAAAGACCGCCTCTAACTCGGTGATGACCGTCGGCGGCATCGACGACGACGACGAGCGCACAAAGCGCAGCGGATGGCGGGCGATGAGCTCCTTATGGCGTCCGGCGCGGGTCAGGATCATTTGATGCGTGGTCGGCACCGCCGTGTACCAGGTGGGCTTGGCCTCCTCCATCTCGCCGAAGAATTTCAGCGCGTTGAAACCGGCTGTGCAGAACACGGCGCCGCCGCGTGAGAGTGGCGCGGAAAGGCCGGCGATCAGGCCGTGAATGTGGAACAGGGGCATGACGATCAGGCCGCGATCGCGGTCGGAAAGCTCGAGGGCGGCTGCGACATTGCGCGCCGAGGTCCAGATGTTGGCATGGCGAAGCGGCACGATTTTCGGCCGGGAGGTGGTGCCCGACGTGTGCAAGATGAGCGCGATGTCGTCCGGTTCGGCAGGCTGTAGCCGCGCTCGGCTCGAGCGCGGGACGCGGTCGGCGACCGCGTCTACAGGGTCGCCGGACAGCCGGAAGGCGCCGGCTCCCGCTTGCGGCTCGGGAGTGAGCACAATGACCGCAACACCGAGCTTCTCCGCCGCGCGAAGCGCGGCCGACTCGCTGCCGGCCTCAAGAATCAGCGCCTTCGCCTTGAGATCTTCGAGGTAAAACTCGAACTCGTCCTGGCGATAAGCGGGATTGAGCGGCGCCGAGGTCGCCGCGGAGGCCACGCAGAGAAACGCCGTCGCCATTTCGGGTCCGTTCGGCAGCACAATGGCGACCCGATCGCCGCGCCCGATTCCGAGTTCGTTGAGCGAGCGCTGCGTGCGATCGATAAGCACACGCAGACCCGCGTAGCTCAGCGGCGGGGCGCCGTGCGCAGCGATGGCGGCCGCCTCGTCACGCCCCCATGCGATGAGGCCTCTCAGGGTACGATCCGCGCTCATGGTCCTCAACTCCGAATGCGTTCTTGTCGAGCAAGCGACAGTCCGCTCCCGCTCAGAGCGACGGTCTGGCCCAAAAGCTTCGTCACCGCATAGACCGCGTCAAGATGCGGGGTCGGGACATTGACGAGGCGAGCGAGTTCGATGACCGAGCCGAGCAGCGCGTCGATCTCTGTCGCGCGGCCGTGCTCGATGTCCTGCAGCATCGAGGTCTTGTGCGCGCCGATGCTCTCGGCGCCGGCGATCCGCTTTTCGACGCTGAGACGGAAACGGATGCCGAACGCTTCGCCGACCGCTTGCGCTTCCCGCATCATCGCCGCGGCAAGCGCGCGCGTGGGCGCGAAACAGCAAATGTCTTCGAGCGTCGCATGGCTCAGCGCGCTCACCGGATTGAAGGTCAGATTGCCCCAGAGCTTCATCCAGATTTCGGCGCGCACGTCGGCGAGCGCCGGCGATTTGAAGCCCGCTCTGGTAAAGAGTTCGGACAGCGCCGCGATACGCTCGGTCTTTTGGCCATCGATTTCGGCGACCGGCATGCGATGGCCTTCGATATGCCGGATGATTCCCGGGCCTTCGATCTCCGCCGCCTGGTAGCTGATGGCGGCGACGACCGCGTCAATCGGCAGATGGCGAGCGATCACACCGCCGGGATCGACGCTCTCGAGCCGAACGCCCTCGTGCGGGCCGCCATGCTTATAGAAAT
>DATDHT010000355.1:0-6539 GCA_036521435.1 Roseiarcus sp. | reverse complement strand
TCGTCACAGAACGCCTCGACCTCGCGAAACTTATGGCTGATCATCATGACGGTGATCGTATTCGCATGCGCCAGGTCGCGCAGCAGGCCGAGGATTTCATCCGCCTCACCGGGGGTCAACACCGAGGTCGGTTCGTCCAGGATCAGGAATCGCTGATCGAGATAGAGGAGCTTCAGGATTTCGAGCTTCTGTTTCTCGCCCGCCGCCATGGCCGAGACCGGCTTGTGGAGCGGCACGCGAAATGGCATTCGGTCGAGGAAGGTTTCAAGCCCCTTCATCTCCTTGCGCCATTCGATGACGACCGGCGCGTCGGCCCGACTGACAACGAGGTTCTCCGCCGCGGTCAAGGCGGGAACCAGCGTGAAGTGCTGGTACACCATGCCGATTCCGAGCGCCTGGGCGTCGCGCGGGTTGCGGACGGCGACCTCCTCGCCGTTGAGCAGGAGCTGCCCCCGGTCGGCGGTATAGAATCCCATGATGCATTTCACGAGCGTCGACTTGCCGGCGCCGTTCTCGCCGAGCAGCGCATGAAAAGAACCCGCCGGGACCTCGATCGAAACGTCCTGCAGGGCTTTGAGCGCGCCGAAGGACTTCGACATGCCAGTCGTTTCGAGCGACGGCGCACGGGCGGGGTTGGTCTCTGTCACGGCAGCGCCTCAATGAAGGCCTTCGACCCGGCGACCGCGCCGAACACGCCGCCCTGCATCTTGACCATCTTGAGCGCCGCCAGATGATTGCCGTAGTCCGTCGCGGCGCAGCAATCCTCGAGCAGCAGGCACTCGAAGCCGCGATCATTGGCTTCCCGCATCGTCGTATGCACGCAGACGTCTGTCGTGATGCCGGTGAGGACGAGATTGTCGATGCCGCGCGTGCGCATCATGAGCTCGAGATCGGTGGCGCAGAACGAGCCCTTTCCCGGCTTGTCGATGATCGGCTCTCCGGCCAATGGCTTCAATTCGGCGATGATATCCCAGCCCGGCTCGCCACGCACGAGGATGCGCCCGCAAGGGCCCTTGTCGCCGATGCCGGCGCCGATACGCTGCGAGCGCCAGCGCTTGTTTTGGGGCAAGTCCGCGAGATCGGGGCGATGGCCCTCGCGGGTGTGGAATATGTGGTAGCCCTTTGCCCGCGCGGCTTCGAGCAGCGCCTTGATCGGCTTGATCGGGGCCTGCGTCAGCGAGAGGTCGTAGCCCATCGAGTCGACATAGCCGCCCTTGCCGCAGAAGTCGGTCTGCATGTCGATGACGATGATGGCGGTGTTGTCCGGCCGCCAGTCGCCGTTATAGGGCCAGGGATAGGGGTCGGCTTCAAAAGTGGGCACGCGTTTATTCCGCCGCTTGCGACAGCTTGTCGCCGTAGCGACGAGAAGGTTTCGGGAAGCCGTAGGCGGTTCCGTCCTTGTGAACGACCTCGTCCTCCCAGGGCAGGCGATAGCGGCCGGCCACGAGGTCCTGCATGAAGGTGTAGGGACAATCGCCCGCGCCGCCCGCGACCGCGGTGAGGCCGCGATGGCCGAGCTGATAGATATTGTTCTCGACCGCCCAGTGCTTGCGCGCCTCGCGGATGAGGTCCGGCCTCAGCTCGGCGGTGATGATCTCGTCGGCCCGCCCCGTCGTCCCTTCGGCGAGGATCGAGCCATCGAAATTGACAATCATGCCCTCGCCCATGGAGTCGAAGTCGCCGTCCGAGCCGCACATGCAGACATTGGCGCTCGCCATAAGGTTCTGGAAGCTGTTGGCCTGGTTGGTGAAGCGCCAGGCGGCGCGGATCGGCGCTGTATAGCCGGCCGTGCGGATCATGATTTCGGCGCCCTTGTAGGCGCATTCACGCGCCATTTCGGGGAACATGCCGTCGTGGCAGATGATGAGCGCCAGTTTCGCGCCCTTCGGACCGTCGCAGACTGGAATACCGATGTCGCCAGGCTCCCACGGCTCGACCGGCGTCCAGGGATGCATTTTGCGATAGTAAAGCTGGAGCGTTCCCGTGTCGTCGATGATCACGCCCGAATTGTAGGGGTTCGCATACGGGTTGAACTCCATGATCGAGAAGCAGCCCCAGATGCTGTTGTCGCGGCACGCTTGTTTGAACGCGGCGACCTCCGGCCCTTCGAGCGAGCACATGATCGCTGGATTCATGTCCATCGACAGGCCATGCAGAGAATATTCGGGGAATACGACGAGATCCATCGTCGCCATGTTGCGGCGCGCCTTGCCCACGGTCGCCACGATCTTTTGCGTTTGCGCAGCGAGATCCGCGGGCGTGACGACGACCGGCAATTGCAATTGCACGACCCCGACGACAACGCCGTTCGGAGATTTGTTGAGACCGCCGAGTCCGTTCATCGCTCCTCCTTTCGTTCTTGAGATCTGCCGGCCGCTTATTTCGCCATCGACAATTCGCCCGGCATGTCGCGCGCCGAATGCTTGGCGCTCGAGGTCGCGATCATGATGACGAGCGTGAGGATATAGGGGGCGGCGTTGAAGAAATAGTAGCCCTGGGTGATCCCGATCGACTGCAGCGAGGGCCCAAGCGCGCCCGCCGCGCCAAACAGAAGCGCCGCGGCGATACAACGCAGCGGGTCCCAGCGGGCGAAGATGACGAGCGCCACCGCCATCAGGCCCTGGCCCGACGAGAGGCCCTGGTTCCACGAGCCCGGATAGGAGAGCGACAGGAACGCGCCGCCGATCCCAGCGAGAAACCCCCCAACCGTCGTCGTCAGGAGCCGCACCAGGTTGACGGAGATGCCCATGGCGCGCGCAGCCGCGGCGCTGTCGCCGACCGTCCGCACAACCAGGCCCCAGCGCGTGTTGCGGAAGGACCAGCCCATCAGCAGCGCGATTATGATGCCGATGAAGAAGAGCGGATTGACCTGCAAGGCGCTCTTCAAGCTCGCGCTGTCGCTCCAGAAACCGAGCGAGATCGAGCCGAGCCTGGGCGCCGTCGGCTGGATGTAGGGCTTGCCGAAAAAGAAGGCGACGCCGACCCCGAACAGCATCATCGCGATGCCGACCGCGACGTCGTTGACTCGCGGGAGGCCGCAGATCGAACCGTGCATCGCGCCGAGCGCCGAGCCCGCCAAGCCTGCCGCAAAGACGCCGACCCACGGATTGCCGCTATGATAGGACGCGGCGTAGCCAACCATGGCGCCGAGCACGAGCGTCCCCTCGAGCCCGAGGTTCACCCGTCCTGATTTCTCGGTGAGGCACTCGCCGAGCGCGACGAACATGAACGGCGTCGAGACGCGGATCGCGCCGCCCAGCATGGCGATCAGGACTGTGAGAACGTCGCTCATGTTCGGTCATTCCCGGCGCGCGGCTTGAAGATCGAGAACCGGCCGTAGAGCGTCTCGGAGGTCAGCAGCACCACGAAGATCAGGCCCTCGAGAACCTGCACGGTCGCGTCGGGCAGACCCATGCGGCGCTGGATGAGGCCGCCGGCGGCGACGATGCCGCCAAACAGGATCGCGACCGGGGGGATGACGAGCGGATTGTGCCGCGCCAAAAACGAGACGAGAATGCCAGTGAAGCCGTAGCCGGCGGCGAGCGAAGCATTGGCGCGGCCCTGGATCGCCGCCACTTCGAAGAACCCGGCCAGCCCGGCGCAGGCCCCGGCGATCGCCGAGCAGGCGACGATGAGCTTGCCGACCGGCAATCCTTGCGCGAGCGCGGCGCGGAAATTGCCGCCCGTGACTCGCGCGGCGAAGCCGAAGGTCGTCCGCTCGAGGAGGAAATAGAGTGCAACGCAGAGCGCGAGGCCAAAGACGATTCCCCAATGCACCTCGGTGCCGGGAATCACTCCGACCATATAGTCCTTGCCGAGCGGCTTGGTTGACGGCTTGTTGGGATCCGAGAGGTCGCGCAGCGCGCCCTCGACAAAGAAATTCATGATCGCGATGCCGATATAGGTCAGCAAAAGCGACGAGATCGTCTCATTCACTCCGCGCGCGTAGCGCAGGAAGCCGGCGAGGCCGACCCAGAAGCCGCCGACGAGCATCGCGAAGATCGCTATGACGATGAGCGTCAGCATGGGCGGCACATGGCCGACCATGGGGATCGCGAGCACGGCCGCGGCGAAGCCCCCGAGCACGAGGGCCCCTTCGCCGCCAATCATGATGAGGCCGATGCGCGCGGGGATAGCCACCGCGAGCGCCGTCAGGATGAGCGGCGCCGAGCGCTGCAGGGTGTTCTGCAGCGAGAACCAGGTTCCGAAGCCGCCTCGCCAGACATAAGAGACGAAGTCGACGGGCGACTTGCCGATCGCCAGCAGAAAGACCGCGAACAGGGCCGCTGCGATCAGAAGCGCAATGAGCGGAATGACGACATATTCCGAATTGGCGCGCAGCCGCACGCCGAAATCGGACCCGATCCTCCGCGACCCCGCTTCGATCAGGTCACGTGAGGCGCCGGTCGCAACGGGAGCGTCCGACATGGGGCTTTCCGTCTCTGCTGGCGATCTTTAAGTCGTCGAGCCCACGACCCCTTCGAGCAGGTAGTCCATCTTGTCGAGGAACGGGTCGAGATTGTCGTAGGTCTTGTCGATCACGACCTTGCCCGTCTTGTTGTCCTTGAGCGGGCCGACATAGATCGGCTTCTTCGCCTTCAACCCCGCGATCGCAGCGAGCGCCGCCGTCTTCGCCGGATCGCTGGCGCCGGCGCCGAACGGCGTGTTCTGCACGAAATCGACCTCATAGCCGCCGGCGGTGAAGTTCGGCAGCGCCTTGCCCTCGGCAAGGTCGTCAGCGTAGCCCTTGTAGATCGTGATCCACTTGTACTCGGCGCCGGTGATGAAGCCTTTGGGCGCGAGCGGCGCCTGGCTCGCATTGTGGCCGCAGCTCTTGACGCCGCGCTTCTCGGCCGTCTCGATCACGACCTTCGGACCATCAACGTGGCAAGTGATGACGTCGCATCCGGCGTCGACCAGTGCGTTGGTGGATTCCGCTTCGCGCACCGGCATCGACCAGTCGCCTGTGAAGATGACCTGAACAGTCGCATTCGGATTGGTCGAGCGTGCGCCGAGCAGGAAGGAATTGATGTTGCTGAGCACGATCGCGATCGGCTTGGCGGCGACGAATCCGAGCTTGTTCGACTTGGTCGAGAGACCGGCGGCGACGCCGTCAACGTAATGCGCCTGATTGAGATAGCCGAAATAGGAGCCGGCGTTCTTCGGGTCGGTGTCTTTGTTCCAGAGCGGCGCCGCGTGGCGGAACTGGACGTCAGGATATCTCTTTGCCAGGTCGAGCACGAAGGGTTTGTAATAGCCGAAGGAGGTCGCCAGGATGAGGCCGGCGCCGTCGAGGTTGATCATCGATTCCATCGACTTCGAGACCGCGTCGGTCTCGGGCACGTTCTCTTCCTCGACCACCTTCACGCCCGGCACTTCCTTGAGTGACTGGATCGCCACTGCATGCGCCTGGTTCCAGCCGAAGTCGTCGCGCGCGCCGACGTAGACCACGCCGACCGTCAGGTCCTTGGCGGCAAACGCCCGGCTTGCGGCGCCCAGGTTCAGCGAAGCGCCCGCCAGACCGAAAGCGGTCGTCTTCAGGAGCGAACGTCGGGAAATCGTGAGTGCAGTCATCGTGATCCTCGAGCGGGCAGTGCTTCGCAGGCGAGGCCTGCGGCTACTCAAGTTAACGGCAGCAAAGACCGTGCCGACCCTGAAAGGCCACGAGCACCCTGTGCGGTTGAGCCTCATTCTTTGGCGCCGCCGCACGATTCTTGGTCGCGGCGCCTCAATTTACTCGATCCTATCGGTGTCAGCAGGTGTTATACATTTTGAAACTGTACTATATCGCGCTTGCCGATGACCCAGCCCGCTTGGCGATGCCCGTCCGGCGGCTTCCGCCGACGAAAAGCGCGCCGTCGCCGTCCAGTGTGGCTGCTGGCGTGAGGTCGCTGGATCGTGCAGAAGCTCGAAGGAAGACGCACGCAAAGAGTGACACAAAACCGCAGCTAAATCCATGAAATCATTGCTGCGCGTCCACTTGTGCGTGGGCGTTGTCCCTGCGTCGGCGGGAGCACTTTGGGCTCATTAGGGAACAGCGGGCGTCAGCCGAGACAAGCGGCCAGTAGCGCCGAAGCGGGGTCCGTCAGACCCTCGATGATGTCAAAGTGGTGCCTGCCGCTTTCCGGTGTCCACGGGCACGACCAGGCTTCGGACAGAACTCGAGCTTGCCAAAGAAAAGCCGGCCGTTCCTGTGCGCCGACCCAGACGTGGGCCTCGAGGCCTGTCCGCGGCGTGAGCAGCGCAGGGCTCTCTTGCGCAATCTCCGCCGCATCGAGGCGCAGGTCGACGTTCATGGCGGTGAGGGAGATGGGCTCGAGGTCGGCAAGCGGCGAAATCGGCACGACCCGCTTGACGGGCGCCGACACGGTCACATCGGCGCAACCTATTCGCGCGCTTAAGTGACCGCCCGCGGAATGGCCGGCGACGACGACCGGACCCGCCACCAGGCCCGCCGCGACTTCGGCGGCGCGCGCGATCTCCTGGGTCATCGCGCTGATCCGCGCCTGGGGCGCGAGCGTGTACGACGGCATTGCGCA
>DATDHT010000354.1:0-9320 GCA_036521435.1 Roseiarcus sp. | reverse complement strand
CCTTCGCTGGCTGGGCGCCAAGGGAACTGGGTCTCTAGACGGTTCGTTGTGAACGGACGATGCGCGTCGGCGGCTTTGTAGACACGGTCGTTGACCGCGTCCCTGCGCTCGTCGAGCGCGGATACAATTGGCCGCGTTGGTTGGGGTTCGGCTCGGCGCGTCGCCGGAAGGAAAAGGACAAAAATGGTCGCCAGCGCCATGACTCGCCGGGGCGCGCTTAGCGCGCTTGGCGCATTCGGCCTTACGTTGACAAGCGGGGCCTTCAACGCGCGAGCCCAGAGCGGCTTGAGGTTCAGCGGCATCAGGGTCAATGTCGAGCCGCTGCGCGCGCGCTTTGGCGACCCGACCGCGGCCTGGATGGAGCAGGCGCTCGCGCAAGCTTTGCCGCAGGCGCTCGGGCCTCATCTCGCGCCGGGCGACAGGAGCGGCCCGGTCCTCGAGGTCCGGATCGACTGGATCTATCTCGGTCCGAGCAACGGCGGGACCGGACCGGGGGGCTCCTCGCAGGACACGGTCGTCGGCAGCTTCCGCGTTCGGGGACCGCAAGGCCAGATCGAGTCGGAAATCCCGTTGCGCGCGATCGCGTTCTATTATCCGAGCGCCGTCGACCAGGCGATGGTCGAACAAGCCTATCACTGGCGTGTGGTCGCCCTCGCGCGGGCCTTCGCCGGCTGGGCGCCGAGGGAGCTCGGGCTTTAGAGCGCGAGCTTTGAGGGCAAAGATTGTGAAGGCCGCCGGGAATCAGGCCAGTTAGTGCGGCTTGTGGCGCCTGACCTGCTCGACATAAGAGCGAAGGACGGCATTGATCCTGGTCTGATAGCCACGTCCTTGCCTGCGAAAGAACGCGAGAACATCGGCGTCAATCCGCAGATTAGTGTGTTCCTTTCGCTTCGGCATGGGCAACTCGGTCGTCGCCCATTCGATACGCTCCATGGCGTCGTCGGGATCGCTCCTGTCAGGCACGGGTTTCCCCGCCGCCGCCGTCCAATCGGTGTGCGTCTGACCTGCTACTTTCATGGCGTCAAGTTCTGGCGCCGTATGTCGAACGATATTTTCTTTCTTCCTGCTCATGGCTTCGCCTCATCGAAATGACCCGGATTGCGCCGCCGCGCCACATCCAAACGACCATGAAAAACTTGCCGTCGAACAGCGCTATGGATTTCCACCGATCCTCATCTTCGCGTGGCGTCGGCTGATGGATCACGGGTCGGCCGTCGAAAAACTGGAAGGCGTCCGCGAAATCGAGACTTCGCCCCGCCAAGATTTTCTGGCGCTTTTCCTCATCCCATTCGAATTCCACCGGGACAATCTAGCGTCTGTATCCACAATTTGCAATCACATCTGTAGCCACATAGTTTTGGGCGGCGCGGTCGGTTCGGCGCGGACGATTGCCTCGGCTGCCGCCGTGCTATAGCCCGCCGCAATGGTTGGCGCGGGCACGGACAGGACAAGGCCGCCGCTCGGCGGCGGTCCAACGATCATTCTGGTCCGGCCGCAACTCGCCGTGAATATCGGCATGTGCGCACGCGCCATGGCCAATTTCGGCCTCGACGACCTGCGTCTGGTCAATCCACGCCAGGGTTGGCCGCGCACCGACGAATATCGAGAGGTCGCCTATGCCGCCGCGGCGGGCGCGACCGACCTGTTGGACACAGCAACGCTCTTTCCGAGCGTCGAGGCGGCGGTCGGCGACCTTCATGTGGTCTACGCGACGACGGCGCGTGAGCGCGGGCAGATGAAGGCCGTCTTGACCCCCAGCGTCGCCATGGGCGCGACCGCCAATGCGGTCGGCGAGAAGCGCGGCATCCTGTTCGGGCCGGAGCGCACCGGATTGGACAATGACGAAGTCGCGCTCGCCAACGCAATCATCACCTTTCCGTCGAGCCCCGCTTACGCCTCGTTCAACCTGTCTCAGGCGGTTCTGCTTTGCGGCTACGAGTGGTTCAAGGCCACCCATGGCGACGCGCCGCCGCCATCGACGATCCCGCACGTCCAATCGCCCCCGGCGCAGCGCGAGATGCTGCTCGCCTTCTTCAATTTCCTCGAGGACAGGCTTGAGGAGAATGGCTTTTTCCGCCCGGTGACCAAGAAGCCGGGGATGCGGCGGAACCTGCGCAACATGCTCCACCGCATGGAGCCGACGCAACAGGATGTGCGCACATTGTGGGGAGCGGTGGTTCGACTGGTCGAGGGGCCGCGGGTCGAGGTCCAGACGCGAAAGCGGGCGCGCCCGCAAAAAAAATGAAGCGTAACTTTAAATCTAAAGCGGCGTTGAATTCGTGGGTTGGTTTAATAAAAATATAAAAAGCTCTCCAAACAAAGCGTTGTCTGGAGAGCCTAAGGTTTCGCGCGAACTCGAAAGTCCGCGCCCAACGTCCGCTTATTGCGCGGGAGCTGCCGGAGCCGCGGCGGGAGCCATATCATGATGCATGTGATGCATGTGGTGCACGTGATGGTGATGATGATGGTGGTGATGATGATGGTGGGTCATCGGCGGTTCGGCGTTCACCGACGCGCTTCCGGCAGGCGCGCCGGGCGATGTTTCCTGGGCGACGGCGTATCCGGCGAGGCCGAGCGAGAGAACGGCCGCCGCGGCAAGGGTCTTGATCATGGGAGGATTTTCCTGTGGTTAGGGGACCCAAACGGGTCACCGCGATCCATAGAGTTCGCCGCCTGAACTCAATATGAACCAACTGGGGGCGCCGATTGATCGGCGCGAACGATCTTTCGCTCCAACCGGAGCCGAAGCGCGATCCGAGCGACGAAAGGCATTGAGGCGATGTCCGTGAGCAGCATGACGGGATTCGCCCGCGCCGCCGGAACGAGCGGCCCCTGGCGTTGGGCGTTCGAACTCAAAAGCGTCAACGCCAAGGGGCTCGATATCAGGCTGCGCATGCCAGCGCCCTTCGACCGGGTTGAAACAGAAGCTCGCGCCCGGGTCGTTAAGGCCCTCGCGCGCGGGACCTGTTTCGGCACGCTCATCGTCCAGCGCGACGGGGCCGCGATCGAAGCGCGAATCGACCACGCCGCGCTCGAATCGATTGCCGTCGCGGCGCGCGAGGCGGCTCAGAAAACCGGACTTGCGCCTCCCACCATGGACGGACTTTTGGGATTGCGCGGGATCGTGGAGACCGTCGAGGCGGGCGACGATGAGGGGTCAGTCGATGCGGCTTGCGCGGGCGCGCTTGCGAGCGTCGACCAAGCGGTCATCGCGCTTGCCGTCGCGCGCCGGATCGAGGGAAAGGCGCTTGCGGCATTGCTGACCGAATGGCTGAACGCCATCGCCGCGCTGGTCGAGGCCGCCGACGCCAATCCGGCGCGCCGGCCGGAGGCCGTGCGCGAGCGACTCGCCCAGAGCGTTCAGACGCTGATGGCGTCCTCGCGCGGCTTCGATGAGAACCGCCTCCACCAGGAGGCGATCCTGCTCGCGGCCAAGGCCGACATCCGCGAGGAGCTCGACCGGCTCAAGACCCACGTCGCCGCCGCGCGGGCGCTGATCGATGAGGGCGGCCCGATCGGCCGGCGGCTCGATTTCCTCGCCCAGGAGCTGGGGCGGGAGGCGAGCACCCTGTGCGCCAAGGCCAATGACGTGAGCCTGACCGCGCAGGGGCTTGAACTCAGAGCTCAAATCGAGCAATTCCGCGAGCAGGTGCAGAACGTCGAGTGAGATTCGAAGCAATGGCCGTGAGCCGGCGAGGCATGATCCTGATTCTGTCCTCGCCGTCAGGGGCGGGCAAGACCACGCTGACCCGGATGCTCATGCAAGACAGCGCGCTCGATCTCACCCTTTCGGTGTCGGTGACGACGCGGAAGCGACGTTCATCGGAGGTCGACGGCGTCCATTATCATTTCCTGGCCGGTCGGGATGAATTCGAGCGGATGAAGGCGGCGGGCGAACTGCTCGAATCGGCCGAGGTGCATGGCGCCGGCTATGGCACGCCGCTGAAGCCGGTGGAGAAGGTGCTCGCTGAAGGACGCGACATGCTGTTCGATGTCGACTGGCAGGGCGCGGCCCAAGTGCGCGAGCGGCTGGGCGATGACGTCGTCAGCATTTTTGTCCTGCCGCCCTCGATGCGGGAACTGCGCGCGCGCCTCGATCGGCGGGCCGAGGATACGGCCTCTTCGATCGAGGCCCGGTTCCAGAACGCCCGAACGGAGATCGAGCGCTGGCGCGACTACCACTATGTGGTTGTCAACGACGACCTCAACCGCGCCTATGGCGACGTGAAGACGATCGTCGCGGCGGAGCGGATGCGCGCGAGACGAGTCCAGACCGGGGTCGGGCAGCTGGTCGAGCGGCTGATGGCCGAGTAACTCTCGACTAAAATGGATTGAATATCAATAATCTGTTGAATGAACCTAACGCGAACCATCCAATATCTTACCTTTTGCTGGACGGCCGCCTTGGGCGCTTAAGCCTTGGAAATGGGTCATCCCTGCACGCCAACATAGGCCGCGCGGCCGGGGCGGATATGCAAAGCGCCTCGGCTGTTAGCGAAAGCTGTTGTCGACGCCGCTCGAATATGCAGCTATTAGGTTGTAGCTGAACGGAGCGAAAAATGACCACCTGGGCGCCTTCAAAGCGCGCTCGAAGCGAACGCATCGAGGCCGAGGCTGACGCGCTGATCCGCGATCTCGGCGACCGGGCGTATCAGGAGGCGCGCCGAAGGGAGCACGAGGCCAGTTCCGATGCGACCGCCGAGGACTGGGCGCTCGTCGCCAAGGCGATTGCGCGCAAGACCGGCAGCCGCGTCGGCCTCAATCTTTCCACTCAACTGGAGATGAACACCTTCTTCGTGCTGGATCGCGAGCCGGATGCGCCGCGCAACGCTCGACCGCGTCCGGAGCCTGAGTCGGAACCCGAACGCCAACCGAAGGCGGCCGGCGTTCCCACGCCCCAACCGTTCAGGATTCAATTCATGGGCGCCGGCGCCGATTCCGCGCCATCGGTCTTGCGCGAAGATAAGATCCGCGCCTCCGATGTCTCCGCTGCGATCATCGCCGCCGCGATCGCCGCATGGCCGCCCCACACCATCGCCCTGCGCATTCTCGATCGTGAAGGGCAAGAGGTTTTCGGCCGACAGAAAGCCGCCGGCCGATAAGCCTTACGGCGGAGCGCTTTGCAACTGGATCGAGCCCTTTCGGACTCGTCGTGAGCCCCGCTGTAGCGGCCTCGAAGGACATTCCAGTGCGTGCGGAATAGAAGCCGCCGACGCTGCGCTGCGCGCCGCCCTCAGGACGAGGGGTGCGGAAACCGGAATGCCCTGCGCGCCGAGCGGCCGGCCGGCTCACTCCGCGGCGACGGCGGTCTCGCGTTCGCGAACCTCGAAAATCTCGAACTCATTGCTCAGTCCGCGAAGCTGCGAAGACCGCGGCGTGGTTCGGTAACTGGCTTCGCTGACCACGCGCGCGACCTCGGAGCTTTCGATGATCGGCTTGGTCGCCAGGATCGCGGTCGGGTCGGCCAGCTCGTTCACCCGCGAGGCGATGTTGACCGTCTGGCCGAAATAGTCCTGCCGGTCGTCGAGCATGACGGCCAGGCACGGACCCGAATGCAGGCCGATGTTGAGCGCCAGGTCCTCGCCGCCCCGCGTCTGGTTGATCCCGCGCATCGCCTCGCGCATGCGCATCGCCGCCCGGAGCGCCCGGTCGGGCGTTGGGAAGGTGGCCATCACCGCATCGCCGATGGTCTTGACCACCGCGCCGCCCTCGGCCGAGACCGCATCAAGCAGCGCCCCGAAGTGACTGCGCACGAGATCGAAGGCGGCGAGATCGCCGATCCGGTCGTAGAGCGCCGTCGAGCCCCTGAGGTCGGTGAACAGGATGGTGAGGCTCGTGATCTTGAACCGCTGCTCGGGATCGAACGTCCCGCTGCGGTAGAGATCGCGGAACGCCTGATTGCTGAGCAGGCGTGTCGCGGTCAGGAACGGCCTGCGGGTGTTGGTGAGCTTGCTCATCTCGTCGGTATGCAGCCAGATCCCCGGCATCGTCCGGCGCTCGGCCTTGTTTTCAAACGAAATGCGCGCAGGACCGGGCTGGATTTTCAGCGTGCCGCTGTGGGTATGCGCGTCGGCGAAGACGAGCGACAGATTCCGCCGCTCCTTGGTCTCCTCCCCTTCAACCTCCAGAAAGAGCGACGAGTGGGTCACGGGTTCGAAGACGATCGCAAATCCCTTCGGGACGTTGAGCGACATCGCCGCCTTTTCGCCCCCTCCGAGTTCCATCGTGTCGAGCGTCACCCTTTGGACAGCGCTTTCGATATCGTCCGGGAATTCGTTGCTCGAGCTCCAGAAGATCTGGCGCATGTATTCAGCGAAAGGAAGCGAGTCAGGGTCGTGCGCGGCGATGCGGCGAATGCGAGGGTTGACGGTGAAGGTGACCTCGACCAGCGTGTCGAGCGTCGGCTCGCAATCGACGGTGCAGAACGAGCAATAATAATGGGATTGATTGAGGTTCTTGAGCGCCGCGCCCGTCTCGATGACACCGCCGCATGACGGGCACAACATGTTCCACGACATGTCGAACAGCCCAAGCCGCGCCGCATGGACAAAGGCGCCGATGGTCGCTTCCTCGTCAAGACCATGCTCACTCGCATAGGCGAGGGGATTGATCCGATTGAGCAATCGGTCCTGGTCGCTTTCAACCGATGTTTTCAAGGCTTCGACCACCGCTGGATCCGCGGTCTGCCGCAAAAGCCCAAAAAGTGCTTCGTCAGCCATAGCATGTCTCCGAAATCTGGATTGCGGCCGATCAACATTGGCCCGCCGGCCAGTCAAAAAGGTGCCGGCGAAATCTCCTTTTATATAGGTCTGAACCTGCGTTTTGGTAGGGCGAAGCGCGCTCGAGCCAAGCCCGCCTGATGCAGAATTGTTGCTAAACGATACGTTAGAACGAAGCAAGAACATTGTGCTCACCGGGAGCGAAGAGATGCAGCGCGGAGTATGCCGATCGCTCTCGAACTGCGCCACGAAACTTGCGGTCAAATCGACGCCAGGATTTTTCGCGCTGCTTTCAGATGCGGAAGGTCGACCATCTTGCCGTCGACCCCTAGCGCGCCTGCGCCCGGATTGGCCTCGAATGCGGCCACGATCTTGCGCGCCTGCGCGACCTCGGCTTCGGATGGGGCGTAAGCGCGGTTGATCGCCGCCACCTGGTCGGGATGAATCGCGAGGCGCCCGACGAAACCGTCGCGCCGCGAGCGCCGGCAATCCTGCTCGAGGCCGTCGGAATCGCGAAAATCCGCGTAGATGGTGTCGATGGCCATGACGCCGGCGTCGGACGCGGCGAACAGGCACTGCGCGCGGGCCAGCTGATACGGAAAGCTCCAGGACCCGTCCGGCTCCTTGTTGGCCGTCGCGCCGAGCGCCGCCGAGAGGTCCTCCGCGCCCCAGGTCAGGGCGATCAGCCGCGGATGCGCTGGCGCATAGGAGCCAAGCGCGAACATCGCCTTTGGCGTTTCGGTCGCCACGCTCGCCAACTTGACCGAGCCCGAGGCCATGCAGGCTTTCGCCTCGAGCGCGTCAAGATAATGGGCGATGCGCTCAAGATCGGCCGCGCCATTGACCTTCGGAATCAAGAGCGCGTCGAGGCCCGGCTTCACGACCGCGGCGAGGTCTTCGAGCGTGAGCCCGGTGTCGAGCGCATTGACGCGCACCATGAACGTCCAGGCTCGCTCCGGGTCGGGCCCGATCAGGCCGGCGACACGGTCGCGGGCGTTGGCTTTTTCGGAGGGCGCGACAGAATCTTCAAGATCGAGAATGAGGGCTTCGGCCCCGCAATCCCGCGCCCGCGCAAACTTGCGTTCGGAATCCCCGGGAACGAACAGGAGCGAGCGCAGTCTCATGTCATTGTCCGTGAATGCGCGCGGCGCCCGGGACGGTCCGCACGCCATGGCCGACCCCGAGGGTGTCGAAGTGTCGGCTTTAGCTCCAATTTCTCAATCCCTACCGATAGCGCCCTTGCGATAGATATCGATCGAGCCAGCGTCGCCCGATTTGCTCGCCCTTGTAGCCGAGAAAGGCGCCAAGGAGAGCCGCCACGATCAGGACCCACGGGGACGAGGAATAGATCGCGCATAGTCCGGCTAAGATCGCGGCGCCGGCCAACGCCACCCAGGTCGTAAACTCAGATGAGCCCGTCATTGCCACTTTGCCGATCGCGTCACGGCTCGCGGGCCGTGAGGAGGTTGGAAATTTCGGAGCCGAAAGCTGCGCGCGTCCATTATGGCGCTGCCAGCTAAAGATGGATAGGCGCCGCTCAGGGCGTGCGGGCTTTTTGAATTCGAAATTCACCGCGCTTCCGGCGGCGTCGCCAAAAAAACAAGGCGACGGAACGAACCGTCGCCTTGTTTGGCCATCAGGCGCGTTGCGACCCTAATGGCGAACCACTCGGAAGAGCGTCAAAGCGGACCTGGAATGCTCGAGTAAGGGCCGACGCCGTAATAGTCGCGGAGCTTGGCCTCATATTCGGGATCGCCCCAAGCGGGATCTGTGCCGACCGGATAGGAAGGCGCGTCCTGAAGCGCGTTCTCATCGATCTCGACGATATAGCCGCCGAGATTCGTGTTGTATCTCAACAGCGACCACGGCTGCGGATGATACGAGCTTCCAACTCCGAGGAATCCACCGAACGACAGGATGGCGTAGGCGACCTGGCCGGTTTGCTTGTCGATCATGAGGTCGTGAACAGAGCCCAGACGATCGCCTCCGTTGTTGAAGACGTCGGTGCCTTTGACCTTGTCGGCAGCGATAAGGGTCGTGGTTTCGCGGACGGCGTCCATGAGGAATTCTCCTTGGCTGTTGTCCAAGAAGAAACCGCGGCCGCGAATAGGAATGTTCCCGGCGGCGGGCGCACCCTTTTTCAAAGGCGCGCCCGCCGTGGACCCCCGTTTTTAGACCAGGTTGATCGCGACCGATTTCGTCTCGGTATAGTGCTCCATCACTTCCTTGCCCATTTCGCGTCCCCAGCCGGACTGCTTGAAGCCGCCGAAAGGCCAGGCGGGGTCGCCGTAATTATGGACGTTGACGCAGATCGTGCCTGCCTTGATCTTGCGCGCCAGCGTGTGCGCGACCTTCAGGTTCCGGGTCCAGATGCTCGCCTGGAGCCCATATTCTGTGTCGTTGGCGAATTTCGCGACTTGCTCGAGGTCGTCATCGTCGAACGATTGCACGCACACGACCGGGCCGAAGATCTCTTCCTTGACCACGCGCATGTCGCGATTGGTCTTGGTCAGCACAGTCGGCTCGACGAAATAACCCTGATTGCCGATGACGCCGCCGCCAGTCGCGACCTCCACGCCTTCCTTGCGGCCGGACTCGAGG
>DATDHT010000353.1:0-6234 GCA_036521435.1 Roseiarcus sp. | reverse complement strand
ACTGGGCAGGTTCTTGGTGGCGACGCCGTTGAAGCGGTTGAGCCATTGCTTGAGGCGGCTGTGGTCGGCGTTGACATTGTTGATGTGCAGGTGAGGAGCTTTGGAGGTCGGCTTTCCGGGCGCGGGCACAGCGTGAAAGGGAATCCTGGCTCTTCGCGCAAAAGCGGCCAACGGCTTGCCGCCATCGCCGACGAGATGATTGGCGGGGGTCACGACCCCCTCAGCACGGCGGCGATCGCGGCGCTGTCGGCCTGCGGCAGAACGGCGTCCAACGTCGCGCCTTTCCGGTCGCGGGCGACGAGAACGGGAATGTTGTCCTGGTAAAGGCCCGCATGCCTGGCCTTTCCGCCCCGCTTTCGCGCCTTGCGCGGCAGATCCGACCAACGGCCCTTGAAAGATTCAAGGATGAAAGTCTCATCCGCCTCGACGATTCCGCTTAAGCGTCGAGGTTTGTCGTCAGAGGGCGCGCGCAAAAATCGATGCCGCCAGCGGAAGGCCGTCGTCGGATGGACCCCGCACAGTTGCGCGGTCTTCGCCAGGCTTTTGCCCTCGATCATCGCCCGGGCGTGATCGAGCCATTTCTCCTTCTTGCGCAGATGCGCCATCGGTGTCTTGGTCAACGCATTGAAGGTGCGCCCGCAACTCTTGCAGCGATACCGCAACAGCCCGTTCGACCGGCCCCAGCCGACGATCTCGCGGCCCACGCAATGGGGACAACCCTGACGCTCCACCCGCTCGACGCCGGTCGTTCCAAGCGCGTCCTCTGCCCGCTTGCCCCTTGTCTTCGTTGAAGGATCGGCATCGGCCGCGGCCTTTGCCAGCGCCGCCAAAGCCTCATCCCGCTGCGCCCCGCTCATCGCCGAAATCGCCGACAGCCAAGCCGAAAAATCCGCACTCTTCATCGAATCGCTCCCTCGATCCGATCCACCCTAAACCTTATCAACAGATAACGCTATAAGAGCCAACAATATCTTGCAGAAAAGCAGAAATTTAGATAGCTTGCGCCCATGACCAACCCCTGCGCTTCCGTATGCCAAGACCGCAGGCTCCGTTCCGGCGCGGCTCGTGCAAGAAGGAAAAGCGAGAGGAAAAAACTTTCGCCGCTTTTTCCGGGTAACCCATTGATAAGTCTCGATTCGGACGAGAGAATCCAAGGAAATCCAAGGAAATCCAACCCTCATGAGCGGGGGTTTTCGCGACGAAACGGCGACTGGCCAAGAAAACCCAAACGGATCGACCGGACCAAGGTCCCCGGCCCCGCTGCCGAGAAGGAGCCAAACCGGCTCCATGCAAAGCGCTCCAAGGGGGAAGGCGGCGCGAGGGAGCGCGTCGAGTCCGGCTGTCGGGAACCTCGGAGACACGCCATCTCTCTGGTATGCAGACTGTCGATGCGGGCGAGTTCTCGATCTTTGGTGACGGCTCGGCTTTGCCGCACCTTAACGTCGACCGCCCGCGCTCGAAGACGCCAAATAATTTCCACCAAGAAAGCTTTTGTTGTCAGTACTTTATATAGGTATATTGATTTGTACTATCACCAATATTAGCTATCTATTTAATACGACTGGACTTAGGAAGCAAGGAAGGAGCTGCCCCACCGGTCGCCGATCGGCTCCGAGGCGCGCAAGGGAGGTCTTAACTCCCTGAAATAATGGAGCTGCTTCAAGTCCGCGGAGCCGTCCCTCACGCCCGCCAGGGAAAGGTCCACGTTTCGGTCAAAGCCTTCGGGCCGGCGCGGAGGAAGACACGCAGGTCTGTGCTTTGGCCAGGCTCGACCGCCACGTCGACGCCGGCGCGAAATCCCCGGATATGGGCGTTGGGCGTGAGGAATGTGCGCAGGATTCGTCCAGTCGACGCAGTTGCGACCGTCTCCACGAGCGAGGAGTCGCTCATGTAGTAAGACAAGTCGCCTCCGGAAAAATCGATGAGGAAGCGGGTCGTTCCGGGCGGCGGCGGCGGATCCGGGGAGCCCAAAGCGCGTGCGGCGACGCGGAACGTTCCGACCGTGCGACCGCCAGGCGTCAGACTTTGATCCATCGTCAGGGACGTAATGCGATAGCCGAAGACGAGAGGCTTGCCGACGTCGAGCCCCTGCTTGGGCGCCCAGGCGACGACAATGTTGTCGTTCGTCTCGTCGCTGGTCGGCAATTCCACCAGCTCCACCCTGCCCTCGCCCCAGCCTTCGTGTGGTTCGATCCAGTAGCTCGGCCTGAGTTCGTAGGCGAGATCGAGATCTTCATAGTCGCTGAAATTGCGGTCGCGCTGCAGCAGCCCAAATCCACGCGGATTGACGTCGAGGAAGACAGAAACCTGGGGCTTCGCCGGGTTGCTCAAAGGCCGCCAGATCCATTCCCCCGCGCCGGTGTGCATGAGAAGACCGTCGGAATCGTGCAATTCGCCGCGGAAGTCCTCGACGAACCGGCGGTCGGCTTTGCCGACGAAATACATCGACGACAGCGGCGCAAGACCGAGTGCCGGCGTCGGTTTGCGCGCGAACAGAGTGACGTTCACGTCGATGAAGGTCTCCAGGCCGGGGTTCAGATCGAAGCGGAAGGCGCCAGTGGCCGACTCGCCATCGAGCAGCGCATAGATGACGACGTGCTCAGCAGTCGCGTCCGGCGTTTCGATCCAGAATTCGCGGAAAAACGGGAACTGCTCGTCGTGGCGGGGGGCGGCGCCGATCGCAAGGCCCCGAGCCGACAGGCCATAACGCTGGCCGCGCCCGAGGAAGCGGAAATAGCTCGTTCCAAGAAACGCGATCACTTCGTCCCAGACATGGGGCGCATTAATCGGAAAACGCAGACGAAACCCGGCAAAACCGAGGTTGATCGGCAAGACGCCGAGCTTGGCGTGGCCATAGTCAAACAGATTTGCGGCGTAGGGGATTGGCGCCGGGATGCCGTCGCGAAGTACGTTGACGACGACAGGACGCTTGTACAGGTGCCCGAGATGGAACAGCTCCAATCGGAAATTGGCCCCATCCTGGCCGAGAAGCGGTTTGTCGGATTTGAAGCGGATGTCACGCCAGCCGTCGAAATCGAGGGTCGCGAGACCGTCGGGCAGCGGCGGTATCGAGCTGTCGAAGGGGGCAGCGGCGAGATCCCGGGCCCGCTTCACAACGTCCTGATAGCCGAACGCCGGCGGAGCGGGAGCCGCGGGCGGCGGAGCGTCGGTCTGAGCGGACGCCGGGGCGGCTAAGCGCGCACCGGAAGCGGCCATGACGCTGACAAGGAGCGCCCGGCGGGACAGGTCATGCATGTGGGTCATTCAGGCTTTGGCGATCGGGGTTGGCGCCGCCCTGGGACTCGAGGCGACAGGCCGGCTACGGCCATGGCGCAAACGGGCCGCTACTGGGGTTGGTGTGCACGATCGCTTCGAGCCCCATGCTGAAGTTCGAGGTGATGCGATAGTTGACGCCGACGCCCAACGTGCCGACCGCCTGCACCGCGCCGGGTCCGGAGAATACGGTGTTGATGGAGTCGCTTGCGTTGAAAGCGCCGCTGCTGAAGCGCGTCGAGCGGACGAAATCGACGCCGGTGATGACGTACGGGGTCACCTGGCCGAAATTATACCCGACGATCGCCGAGCCGCCGGCAAAAGCGCCGCCGGTGAACTGCGAGAATCCGGAACTCGTTTGGAGATAGGGCATATAGCCGGTCGAGGCCTGCACCCCAAGCATGATCCCATTGTCGAAGACATGTTCATAATTGAGGTCGGTTTCGCCCCCGACGCCGCCCTTAACCCCCTTGCCCCCCCATACGGTGACGCCTGCGCTAACCGAAAGGCCGGACCAATAATCGGGCGCGGCGTCGGCTGCGCCGGGGCCCAGCGCCGGATAATTCGACGGCGCGGTCGGAAGATCAGCAGCGGCGGCGGGCGCGGCCTGCAGGAAAACCGCGGCTGCACAGACCAACACGGGAAGACAAGCATTAACGAAGCGCATGATGTCTGTCTTTTATCACAAATCACCGCGCGAAGCATTGCGGTTTGGAGTGCGGCATATTGATGGCAGGAGAGCGCGCTCAAGGCCGGACTACCCTGCTTTGGACGCCTCGTAAACCTGGCCCGGCGCCTAAGCTGGACAAGGCGCAGCGCGGACGCTTATAAGCGCGCGCTGCGTCTCGACGGCGCCAGCCGCCCAGGTAGCTCAGTTGGTAGAGCACGTGACTGAAAATCACGGTGTCGGTGGTTCGATTCCGCCCCTGGGCACCATTTAAGTATCGGATGTGACGTTAACATTCCGATTGATACCCAACTGCTCCTTTGCCGTTGTTTGTCGGGGTTACACGGGGGGTCACAAAATGGCCGCCAGGCCGACTTTTGTTCCGCCGATGCGGTATGCCCAATTCCCGCAACGGCGTCTCAAACGGACATTCTGCGTCGATCTGCAGTAGGAGCGCATCGGCGCAGTTGGGGCGCAATTCGAGTTGCGCCCAAGTTGGAATTGTCGACATCAGGTTCTGACTTCGGAAGGCGTTCCAAACCGAAATTCTCAGTGGCGCGAGCTCTGCCGTGTTCAAACGCTCCGACCTGCCCATCCGAGCGCACACCAGCCGCGCCGATCAGCGCCCTCGGGGAGAAAGTGTTCGACACGATCGACGCGGAGCCTGACCCACTGCGCGAGGCTACAGGCGTCGGCGGTGCGGGCCACGCGAATTGCTGAATCGGCCCTTCGCGCTGAAGCGCAATTGAGCAGGCGCGTGCGTAGCCGCCATTTTACCGGCGCCCCCTAACGGAATCAGTGGGTTAGGACCCCGTTTAGTTTCGTCCGGAAAAATGGGCGCGGTGGGTTCCGTCAAGCCACGACGATGCATGGGTGTTATTTGAAACGATGCTCGGCTCGGCCCCGCGCGCCAACCTCGAGCGCAAATAGGGCACCTTCCTCGGGATGGGCGCCGATGTGCTCCGCCGTCATCGTAAAGCGCGCCGAGGTCACATAGAGCGTGGCGAAATCGGGCCCCCCGAAAGCGCAGCTGGTCGGCCACGTGCAGGGTAAGTCGACGAACCGATCGAACGCGCCGTCTGGCTGGATACAAGCGACACAGGCTCCGCCAGCGACTCGGCAATTCCAGAGGCGCCCCTCGACGTCGAGACACGAGCCGTCGGGAGCGCCACGATCGAGAGGCGGGGCGAAGACGCGCTTGTTCGAGGGCGCGCCGGCGCGAAGATCGTAAGCGTAGATCGCGTTGCGCGTCGTATCGGCGGTAAGGAAGCGCCCGTCGTCCGTCCACGCCATCGTGTTGGTGATGCCGAATTCGCGCGGCGTCAGCTGGCTCACCCGGCCGTCAGCGTCGACGCGGTAGATCGCACCGCTGTCGCGGGTCATACTCTTCGGCGCGCCATCGGGATGAAGATTGTTCTGCATCGTACCGACCCAGAAGGCGCCATCCGGGCCGACGCGGCCCTCATTGAGCCGGTTGTCCGGCAGGTCGGGCTCAATGATCGCCAAAGTGCGGAACTCGCCGCCGTAGTCCCACAACACCACCCGGTCGCGCAGACCGACGATCGCTCCGCCGTCGGCCCTCAGGCCGATCGAGGTGGGAAAGTCCGGCGCCGGCCAGGCCTCGTGGCGGCGCTCAGCAAGACCAAGGCGATGGATGCGTTTGCCGCCGATATCGACCCAGACCAGTGCGTCGCGCCGTTCGTCGTAGACGGCGCTCTCGCCTATGACATCTGCCGCGTCGTAGACCAGTGTTGGCGCCATCTCTCCGCTCCCCAGCCTCCTGCCGCTCACTGGCGCCCTTCCGAAGACCGCAACCTATTCTACGAAGAGTCGATATTGACAATCGTTTCAGCGACTGATTGCATACAAAGCTTGCAAAGCTATCACAATGGTCAGGATGGATGAACCTATCTCTCGTCCGATCGAGTCCGGAGGCGGACGGAGGGCTGGTCGACAACGCCATGCGCGCGATTAACCAGCGCATCCGCGCCGAGCGCCTCCGCGTCGGCGATCCCGTTCCGTCAGAAGCCGGCCTCGCAGTCGAGTTCGGGGTTTCGCGCACCGTCGTGCGCGAGGCGTTCAGGGCCCTCGCGGCGCTCGGAATCATCGATCTTGGCAACGGACGAAGGGCCCGGGTCGGGACCATCGACAAGGACGTGTTGGGGCTTGTCATTGATCATGCGGTCCATACCGACCAGGTATCGATCCAGCAAATCTATGATGTTCGCCGCACCATCGAAATGCGCACTGTCGCACTCGCGACGCTGCGCCGATCGGAGCCCGAGGCTGAGGCG
>DATDHT010000352.1:0-5153 GCA_036521435.1 Roseiarcus sp. | reverse complement strand
AGTGTATATACACCTTAAGTGTGACCGCTGGGACCTTGCCGTGCAGCGTCGCCAGCCCCTGAGACATCATGAGCCCAGCCGATACCCGCAGGCTTTCGCATGGCCGAGATGACCCTCTTGCTTTCCGGTCGCCTTTGCGGGAGGCCATCTCGCTCCACGACGTTTGCGTTGCATCGCGGGCTGCGATGCGGCCCAAGCGTCAGGTAGGATAAGCCGTGAGACGAAAATTTTCGCTTGCGCATCTGACCGTGATCCGCCTTAGCCCCCCGCAGGTGGTCGAGGTCGCCGCCCGCACTGGCTACGACACGGTCGGGCTGCGTCTGATCGGAGGAACGGAATCAACGCCTGCCTATGCGCTGATGGACGACAGGCCGTTGATGCGCGCCACGAAGGCTGCGATGTCGGCGACCGGAATCGGCGTGCTCGATATCGAGTTCGTCAGGATCACGCCGGAGACCGACGTTTCGTCGCTCGAGCCCTTCGCGGCGGCCGGCGCGGAGCTGGGCGCCAAATACATGATTGCGTCCGCCTACGACCCCGATCTCAGTCGGTTCACGGACCGTCTGGCCGCGGTCAGCGACCTGGCTTCGCGATACGGACTGCGCGCGGTGCTGGAATTCTTTCCGTGGACGGTGGTTCCCGATCTCGGCGCTGCGGCGACGATCGTCGAGGCGGCCGATCGGCCTAAGCTCGGCATTCTTGTGGACACGCTTCATTTCAACCGGTCGGCGAGCACCTTCGATCAGCTCGACCGGATTTCCCCGTCGCGTCTGCCCTTCGTCCACGTCGCCGATGCGCCGGTGCAGGCGAGCTACACGACCGAAGAGCTCATGCACGCCGGCCGCGTGGAGCGTCTGGCGCCCGGCGAGGGCGGCATCGACATCAAGCGCATCCTTGCTCATATGCCTCCGGACATCCCGGTCGCGCTGGAGGTCCCAATGACGGCCATGGCCGCGGCCCATGGAGAAGAGTCGATTGCGCTTCGCGTGCGTCAGGCGGCGGAGCGCTTGCTCACGGCCTGAGCGGCGCGACCCTGGCTTCGAAGGCGGTTGCCGACGGGCTAAGAATGCGCAAGCGTGCGCCGCGAGATTTGCCTCAAAAGGAACGCGTCCGATGAACGGCGCCGAACTCATGGTTGCTGCGCTCGAGAACGAGGGCGTACGGCAAATTTTCGGCGTGCCGGGCGAAGAAAACCTCGACGTGGTCGAAGCTTTACGCCGCTCGACGATCGAGCTTGTGCTGACGCGTCACGAGCAGGCGGCGGCTTTCATGGCGGCGACGCATGGGCGCCTCACCGGCAAGCCCGGGGTCTGCATCACGACGCTCGGCCCCGGCGCGCTCAACCTCGCCACCGGCGCGGCCTACGCGCTGCTTGGCGCGATGCCGATGGTGATGATCACCGGGCAGAAGGGAATCTTGAGCCGCAAGCAGGCGGGCTTTCAGGTCGTCGACATTGTCTCGGCGATGACGCCCCTGACGAAGATGGCGGATCAGATCGTGAGCGCCGCGATCATTCCGGCCATGGTGCGGGAGGCGTTCCGCGTCGCGCAGCTCGAGCGGCCGGGCCCGGTCCATCTCGAACTGCCGGAAGACATCGCCCATGCGTCGGCGCCCGACATGGCGCCGATCCCGCCCCATCCGATCGATTTGCCAATCGCGTCCAGCGCCGCACTGGACCGCGCGGCTGAGCTTATTCTCGGCGCGAAACGGCCGCTGATCATGCTCGGCGCCGCGGCAAGCCGGCCGCGGCTTTCGGACGCGCTGTCCGAGTTCGTCAGGCGGGTGCAGATTCCGTTCTTCAACACGCAGATGGGCAAGGGCGCCGTCACCGGAAGCTCGGACCTCTACATGGGCACCGCCGCGCTGTCTGAGCGCGACTATGTCCATCGCGCGATCGATCGCGCGGATCTGATCGTCACGATCGGTCACGATACGGTGGAGAAACCGGCTTTCTTGATGGGGTCTACCGGGCCGACGGTGCTGCATGTCGGCTACCTGCCGGCGACAGTGGAGGAAGTGTTCTTTCCGCAAGCCGAGCTCATCGGCGACGTCGGGCCCACCCTCACGCTCCTGGCCGATCGGCTCGAACATAGACTGCCGAAAGCGAAGGCGCTGCTGGACTTGCGCGAGGAGATCCTCGCACGCATCGCCGACCGGGCCGAGGAAAGCCGCTTTCCGCCGACGCCGCAGCGTATCGTCCACGATGTGCGCCAGGTGATGCCGGAGGACGGGATCGTCTGCCTCGATAACGGCATGTACAAGATCTGGTTTGCGCGCAACTACCGCACCCATGTCGCCAACACACTTCTGCTCGACAATGCGCTCGCCACCATGGGCGCCGGCTTGCCTTCCGCGATCATGGCCGCGTGTCTCAATCCGAACCGCCGCGTGCTCGCCGTCTGCGGCGATGGCGGCTTCATGATGAATTCGCAGGAGCTCGAGACGGCGGTGCGCCTTAAGCTCAATCTCGTCGTGCTGGTGCTCGTGGACCACGCCTACGGCATGATCCGCTGGAAGCAGGCGGTGGACGGGTTCCCGGACTACGGCATGACCTTCGGCGATCCCGACTTCGTCGCCTATGCACGAGCCTATGGCGCGAGGGGCAGTCGCGTCGAGAGCGCCGACGGCTTGGCGCCCGCGCTCGAAGCGGCTTTCGCGAGCGGCGGCGTGCATCTGGTGTCGACGCCGATCGACTATTCCGAGAATGAGCGGGTCCTGGTCGACGAGTTGCGCGCACAAGGCGCGATTGGCGCCGACTGATCGGGGTGACGCGTGACCCAAGCGTAGCGTCGGCCCGATTCAAAAATCCACTTCGAGCCTCAGCTTGGCGAGCTGGCGGGGGAATTCGTCGAAGTCGGCGCGGCCGACGGGGGTTTGCGCGAGGAAGGCGGCCGAGAGGTCGATCTTGTCGTTGATTTGATAGTGGAAAGTCGGCCCAAGGTAGAAAGCTTGCCCTTCAAATCCGCGCGGAACGAGGCCCCCGTAGGCGCGGTCGAAGTCCGCTTCCGCGCCGAACATGAGCGCCGGCGTCGGGCGATAGGAGAGCGCGGCGGAAGCGGAAAGCAAGGCCGTGTCCTGCCAGGCCTGAGCCGGAAGCCGAGAGGCGTCCGGCGCGTAGACAAGATTGACGGCGCCATAGAGGCGCTGATCGCTGGAGATGATATCGGCGATGGCCAGGAAGGTCGTGGTGAAATCGTTAGCTTGCCGCCCAGCCTCGGCGATGGAATTGTATTCCGGCTGCGCTGTCACCGTCACCTGGATAGGAACATCCTTGGTCCGATGCCAGAGGACGTATCGAAATTCCGCCGAGACGCCCATGAAATTGACGCCGGTGAAGTCGGGCAGCTCCGGCACGCGCCGGATATCCTGGCCGAGCACATGCGCGCCGAGTTCGAGTCCGAACGAATCGGTCAGTGCGTTTTCGAAGATGAATTCCTGTTCGATCGAATTGTAAACGCCGTGCTCGCTGCCAAAGGAGCCGGTGGACTCGAATTCCAGCGACCGGTCGCCCTTCTCGCCGACGTCCGCGCCCTCGAGGAAGCCAAACAGGTTTTTGGTGTCGAGCGCATAGAAGGGACTGGCGGCTTGTCCGGCTTTCGGCGTCTCGTCATCCTCCGCCGCCGCGAAGGAGGGGGCGCAAGCGATTGCGAGCGCGATGGCAAGGAAGCGAAGTCGACGGGGGCAGGAACGGTGAGCGCCCAGGATGCTTCCCCCTCTACCCTCGGTCCGTCATCGGGTGAGTGCGAGGCTGAGCGAAAGACGGCGCTGTATCGTCGTGCTCGAGTCTCGAACTATCCCCGGCGCGTGCGCCCCTGAGATTCGGCTGAACTGAACGGGAAGTTTTGGAACCTCAGCCCCGATTATTTCCGAATGTCACGGGAATAATCGCGGCGCGGTCACGAAAAGTCTAGCAAATTCATGGAGCCGGAAGTGGCTCAATTGCGTCGCGTCACGGGAAAAATTCTCGGACGCCGGCTCGACAAGGCGGACTCGAGTGGCGCACGCCGACGCCTTCAGTCCGTGCCGCGGCCGAACGCTTCCTAACCGATATGGCGCTTGAGAAATGCTAAGGTCTTCTCGTTGAACTCGTTGACGTTCTCGTAGATCGGGGCGTGCGCGCACATCTCGAAGATGACGAGCTCGCTATTCTTGACGCCGCTCCGGAACGGCTCCACGAACCGGGTCGAGGTGACAATATCATGGCTGCCGAACGTGATTTGCGTCGGCGCTTTGATCTTGCCGAGCTGGCCAAGCGCGTCATGGGCGATGACCGCGTCCGACTGACGAAGGAAGGCGTCCAACGGCTGTTTGGGCCGGCTGCGCACGAAGGCGGCAAGTTGCTCGAGATACTCGGGCTTGGCCGAGTAAAGCTCCGGCGTGAAGCAGAAGGGGAAGATCCCCTGGATGATCATCTCAGGGACGCTGCCCAGCCCCTTGGCGATGATTTGCCAATTCCCCACGACGACCTTCAGAAAGGGGTCGCTCTTCGGCCAGCAGGAGTGAACCGATAGCGTCTTGACCCGCTCGGGGTGTTTGCTGGCGAGCCACAGCCCAATGGCGCCGCCCAGCGACAGCCCACTCACATGCGCCTTCTCGACGCCGATCGCGCCCATGAAGGCGGCGACGTCGTCGGCCAGCAATTCGGTCGAATAGGCGCCGTCCGGCTTGTCGCTCTCGCCGGCGCCGCGCGGATCGACCGAAATGCAGGTGAAATGCTTGGAATAGTCGGCGACCTGGAAGGCATAGCAGGCGTTGTCGGCGGCAAGGTATGGGATGAGCACCAGCGGCTCGCCCGAGCCCTGGGTCTCGTAATTCATCGTGATGTCGTTGACCTTAACCTTGGGCATTGAAATCCCCCCGCGCTGACGCCTCTCTTCGCTAAGCTCAAGCCTCGACCAAGGTCAATGCGTCGCGCCGCCGGCCTTCGTCCAGGCTGACATGCCGCCCGCGATGTGCCGGGCGGTGGCCAAGCCCTGATCCTGCGCTGCCTGCACCGCCATCGCCGAGCGCTCGCCGAATGCGCAATAGAAGACGATCGTCTTGCCTGACCGCGCGAGCTCATGAATGAGGCCGCCCTCGCCGATATTGTCCTGAAGTTCGTCATAGGGCGCATGAAGTGAGCCAGGAATGGCGCCGGTCCGCTCCCGCTCCCT
>DATDHT010000351.1:0-3076 GCA_036521435.1 Roseiarcus sp. | reverse complement strand
GTAAGCGGCGATCGCCTTGATGTCGCCATCCGTCAGGCTGGCGGCGGCGTCGTTCATGGCCCCAACGCCCGTGCTCGGACGCGCGTTTTCGCGATAGTCGGTCAAGGCCTTGATCAGATAATCGTGGTGCTGGCGCGTGATGGCCGGCGCGGCGCCGGCGCCTTCGAACGTGTCGGTGTGGCAAGCGGCGCATCCATGGCCGGCGATTGCCTTTTTTCCGGTTTCGATGAGCGTGGCGTCGGCGAGGTCTTTTGTCGGCGCGGGGGGTCGCGGCAGGGAAGCGAAATAAGCTCCCAGATTGCGAACGTCCTTATCGGTGAGATCCTGGGCAAGCGGGCTCATCACCTCGTTCTTCCGCCGTCCCTCGCGGAAATAGATGAGCTGCCATTGAAGGTAGTTGTCGTTCTGGCCTGCCAGGGCTGGAACGTTGGCCGTGTCAGGAACGGTCTGCTCCCCATGGCAAGCGGTGCAGATCTCGGCTTTCCCCTTGCCGGCCGCGATATCGCCCGCCGCATGCGCTTGACCGGCGGCAAGAAGGCAAAGGCCCGTCATCCATCGCGCGATCCTCAAACTCATCAATCATCCGATCGCGCGAGGAAAGCCCTGCGCCTTGCGACGCAGGGCTTTTTTGGTCAGGAGCCGCTGTAGCTGATGCGGTAGACCGCGCCAGCAAAGTCGTCTGACACGAGGATCGACCCATCCTTCATCTGGATGATGTCGTCGGGACGGCCCCAGTACTCGCGCGGGCCGGTGATCCAGCCGTCCGCAAACACTTCCTGGCGGGCGTTCTTCCCATCCGGGTCGGTGATCACGCGCTCGATGCGGCCGCCCTGGACGTTATGGCGGTTCCACGAGCCATGCTCAGCGATGAGGATGTTGTCCGTATATTCCGGCGGGAACTGCATGCCGGTGTAGAACTTCATGCCGAGCGGCGCGACATGGGCTCCCAGTTTGACGACTGGCGGCGTGAACTCGTCGCATTTGTGGCCCATGGCGAATTTCGGATCCGGAATGTCGCCCTGGTGACAATAGGGATAGCCGAAGTGCTCACCATATTTCGCGAGGTGGTTGAGCTTGTCGCTCGGCGTGTCGTCGGACATCCAGTCGCGGGCGTTCTCGGTGAACCAATAGTCGCCTGAGCGCGGGTCCACGTCGCCGCCGACGCTGTTACGGACGCCTTCCGCCACCAGCTCAGCCAAGCCGTTGGTGTAGTTCACCCGGCGGATCTGCGCGTTGCCGGTTGGCGGGATGCCGATGTTGAAGGGCGGTCCGAAGGGGATGAAGAACGCGCCTTTGTGATCATCGGCGAGATACTTCCAGCCGTGCGAGGTGTAGGGCGGCATGTCGTCATAGACGACGACCGGCTCCGGCATCTTGTCCAGATTGTCCTCGGCCTTGTCGTAGCGAAGCAATTTGTCGATCGCCACCACATAGAGCGAGCCGTTCTCGAACGCGACGCCCGTGGGCATGTTAAGGCCCTTGAGGATCGTCTTGACCGTGCGCTTCCCGCCGTCGTCCTTGACGGCGTAGACGTTCGTCGCCCCGAAGGAGCCGACGAACAGCGTGCCGTCGTCCCCCCACGCCATCTGGCGCGCTTCGGGCATGCCCGAGGCGTAGAGCTCGATCTTGAAGCCTGGCGGCAGCTTGATGGTCTTGAGGTTCTTTTCAAGGTCGGCCGGGTCGGCCGGGGTCGCGGGCTGCGCGATCGGGGCGAGGCCCTTCTGCGCCTGCGTTTCGTCGCCGAGGAACCAGTCCGCCGGCGGATGCTTCCAGAAGCTCGGGGTGTCGCTGTCGTAGTGTTTGAGCTGTGCGTAGGCCGGCAAGGCGCCGGCCATCAGGAGCGACGACACAAGTGCGCCGCAACAAGCAAGGCTAGATGTCCTCAAAGCGGTTCTCCCTTTAAACTTATGCGCCGGTTTTGACCGGTCGCGGGGTCGAAATACCGATTGGATGATGCAGACACGCGGGCCAGTTGCCTCACCCGTGGCAGGCGACCGTTCCCGCCGCGATGAAGTCCACCCCCAACGTGTCCGCTATCGATATGACCGGATGAGTAGAGCGCGTGAGCCGGAGGGCTGTCAAGCATTGTTCGTTATCTGCGCTGAAGCAACGGCGCCTGATGGTTGCCGAAGTGAATGACCTCGAATTTCGGTTGAAGCGGAGGGGGCGCGCGATCCGTTGTTCGGATCAATCGGGCGCGGAGGGAGGCGACGCAAAGCGTCACCCGCGAAACCAAAGCGCGCCTTGTTCGTATCTATTTGAGACCGCAAACCCGTCACACTGCGGTCAGACCCGGTCTCTATCTTATGAATCAAATGAAATCCTTTGGAGACATGTCCATGCTCGGTTCGCCGAACCTCCATCGAGGGAACGCGCCGCTGTCGATGCGGCTTAAGATTCACGACCTTCACGCCCAGCTTGCGCCACTCGATCGCTACGGCGTTGGCGACATGAGCCTCGCCATTACCGGCGCGGTTCGCGCGCTCCTGCGGCGCCGATACGGGCCGCAATGTCCAGGCTGTCTGATCGCGCGCCGCGCTTCGTCCATCGCAGGTTGAGGCCGCCGGCTGTCATTTTGCCGGTCGCCTTCATCCGCCCTATCCGATAGCGTCTCTCGACTGGAAGTTTGGCTTCCAGATTTTCGCGAGAGGGGCAACGCATGCCGACAGTCACCACGAGCGACGGCGTCGAGATTTTCTACAAGGACTGGGGCGGCGGTCAGCCGATTGTGTTCAGCCACGGCTGGCCTCTCTCTGCGGACGATTGGGACGCGCAGATGCTGTTCTTCCTCGGTCAGGGCTATCGGGTCATCGCCCATGACCGGCGCGGCCACGGCCGGTCGAGCCAGACGGCCGACGGGCATGACATGGATCATTACGCCGACGACCTGGCTGCGGTGACGAAACATCTTGACCTGAAAAACGCGATCCACGTTGGCCACTCGACTGGCGGCGGCGAGGTCGTGCACTACCTGGCGCGCCGTGGCGAAAACGGGGTGGCGAAGGCGGCGATCATCAGCGCGGTGCCGCCGCTGATGGTGAAAACCGATGCGAACCCTAAAGGTCTGCCGAAGAAG
>DATDHT010000350.1:0-3667 GCA_036521435.1 Roseiarcus sp. | reverse complement strand
GGCACGTTTTGGGGGCTGTTGGAGACGGTCCACTCGATCGCGGGCGTCATCGACAGCATGAAGACCGGCGTTAGCAACACGTCCATGTTCGACGATCTCAAGCAAGGATTGTCCGCGCCGATTGCCGGCATGAGCGTCTCGTTCACCTCCTCCCTGTTCGGCTTGGCGAGTTCCTTGGTGCTCGGCTTTCTCGATCTCCAGGCCGGTCAGGCGCAGAACCGATTCTATTCCGAATTCGAGGAGTTTCTCGCCAGCCACGTCCAGACGACCCCGATTGCCGAGGCGATTCCGGACGCGCCGATCATCGCGCAAGGCGCGCAGCAGCCCGCGATTGAGTATCAGCGCGACGCCAAGGCGATTTCGACGCTGGCTGAAGGTATTCAGGCTCTGGTCGGCCACATGCGCACCGAGCAGCAGCAAATTCGCGATTGGGTCGACGCGCAGGCGACGCAGCAGGAGGATATTGGCAAGCTCTTGCGGCGCCTGTTGGACGAACTGGGCGCGCGATGAAGCTCGGGTTTGATGGTGGCGAGGGGTTCGGGAGTTAAACATGGCGCTGTCGCGCGGACGCCGATATGAGCCGGTGAACTATTGGCCGGGCTTTGTCGACGCCTTGTCGACAATGCTGCTGGTGATCATTTTCCTGCTGTCGGTGTTCATGTTGGCCCAGTTCTTCCTCTCGCGCGAGGTTTCGGGCAAGGACGAGGCGCTCGTGAAGCTCAATCGCCAGATCGAGGAACTGACCAACCTGCTGGCGCTCGAGCGGACCCAGAAGGGCGCCGACGAAAGCAAGTTATCGGCCCTCACCGCTACGCTCGACTCCGCCCAGCGGGAGCAGAAGCAGCTCAAGGACGCCGCGTCGCGGGGCGCGGTCGACGCCGATGCCGCCAGCGGCCAAGCCTCGGCGGCGGCTGTCGCCTTCGATCAGCAGAAGCAGATATCGGCGCAGGCGCTGGCCCAGGTTGACGTGCTCAACCAGCAGATCGCCGCGCTTCGCAAGCAGCTCGCCGCGATCGAGGATGCGCTCGCCGCGTCAGAGTCGGCGAACAAGGAATCGCAGTCGAAGATCAGCGACCTCGGCCAGCGGCTCAACGTCGCGCTGGCGCAGAAGGTTCAGGAGCTCAATCGCTATCGCTCCGACTTTTTCGGCCGCCTGCGGCAGATCCTTGGCGCCCGGCCCGATGTCCGGGTGGTGGGCGATCGGTTCGTGTTCCAATCGTCAGTGCTGTTCGATGTCGGCAAGGCGGACATAAGCCCGGCCGGCCACCAGTCGCTCGACACGCTCGCCGCCGCCGTCGTCGACCTCGAGCGCGAGATTCCGCCCGACATTCCCTGGATCCTCAGAGTCGACGGACACACCGACAATATACCGATCACCGGCAACGGCCCCTACAAGTCGAACTGGGAACTGTCAGCCGCACGGGCCGTCGCGGTGGTGCAATATCTGATCAGCAAGGGCGTCGAGGCCGACCGCCTGGCCGCCGCCGGTTTCGGCGAATTCCAGCCGCTCGACCAGGGGACCGATGAAGAATCGCGCGCTCGCAACCGGCGCATCGAACTCAAGCTCACCGAGCGGTGAGCCATTCGCTGGCGCGGGGTTTCGTTGCTTTACTCGCCCTGAGCGTCCGCAGAATGCGGGGCACAGCACAGAGTCGCAGCGGTTGCCATCGTCGCCCTTCCCGGCTATCGCCATCAGCCAAAGACTAAAATTGAGGCGCCGCGAACAAGCCTACCGCAATGGGGCCGATCGCGGAGGGAACGCGAGACACGGGAGAGGTCAACATGCGCGGATCATGGATTCTATCACTGACGGGGCTCGCGCTCGCCGCGCTGACCGCGCCGGCCAACGCCCAGGACATCACCATCGCCGTCGCCGGACCGATGACAGGCCCGGTCGCCAGCATCGGCGAACAGATGAAACGTGGCGCCGAGACCGCCGCCGCGGCGATCAACGACGCCGGCGGCGTGAATGGCCGCAAGATCAAGATCGTGATCGAGGACGACGCCTGCGATCCGAAGCAAGCCGTCGCTATCGCCAACCGCATCGTCGGGCAGGAGATCAAATACGTCGACGGCCACGCCTGCTCAGGCTCCTCGATCCCGGCGTCTGACGTCTATGCCGACAACGGCATTCTGATGATGTCGCCCGCTTCGTCGAATCCGGTCCTGACCGAAAAGGGACGCCCGACGATCATGCGCATCTACCCGCGCGACGACGAGCAGGCCGCGTTCATCGGGCCTTGGATCGCCGAGAAATTCAAGGGCAAGACGATCGCTATCCTTCACGACAAGTCGGCTTATGGAAAGGGCCTCGCGGAGGTGGTGAAGGCCAAGCTGAACGCGGCCGGCGTCACCGAGGTCCTGTTCGAAGGCATCAATCCGGGAGAAAAAGACTATACCGCGGTCATCACCAAGCTGAAGAACGCGGGCGTCGAATTCGTCTATTTCGGCGGCTATCATACCGAGGCCGGTCTCATGCTGCGACAGGCGGCCGACCAGAGCTACAAACTGAACCTGATGACGGGCGACGCCATCGCCACTTCCGAGTTCTGGCAGATCTCCGGCCCCGCCGGCGAAGGGACGCTGTTCACCTTCCCGACGGATCCCCGCCGGTCGCCGAACGCGGCGAAGGCGCTCGAACAGTTCAAGGCGCAAGGGTTCGACCCGGAGGGCTTCACCCTGTTCAGCTACGGCGTGATCCAGGCGATCGCCGACGGGATCAAGCGCGCCGGCTCTGACGATCCCAAGGCGATCGCCAAGGCGCTGGAAGACGGCAAGCCGGTCGAGACCGTGATGGGGCCCGTCCGTTTCGACAGCAAGGGCGACGTCCTCGACCCGAGCTACGACATCAACATTTGGACCGCTGGCAAATACGCGCCCATCGCCAAGTGAGCGACGGCTTGGCGCTTCAGTTCAACGCTGCAGGCTAACCATTTGTGTTAACGCCGTCTCCCTGACGAACGTTTCGATGAGCGCGTCGAAGACCTGAGGCGTCTCCCATTGGGGCGTGTGCCCGGCGTCGGGAATCATCTGCGCCGCGCCGCGCCACAGGGTCGGCATCGCCACCGAGTCGAAATAGCGTCCGTTGACCAGCTGCTCTTTATCGCCGTGCAGCACGGCGAGCGGGACCCGAAGATCGCGCACCACCGCGCACTCGTCGCGGAACTCGCCAGGGCCGATGCTGGCCCCAAGGTTGCTGCGCGCCCGCCCGTCCGTGCGCAAAACATCGTCGAGAAAGAACGGCGGAATATCGGCGAAGTCCGGTCTGAAGAACGCGGTGACATACGCGGACGCCTCGCGGCTGTCGACGCTTTCCTGGAAAGTGACTTTCATCGCCGGATTGGGGAAGAACGCCTCGCTCATCGACTCGCGGGATGTGAGTGGCGGCGTCCCAAAAATGACGAAGCCGCGCGGGTTCCTGAGGTCAGGCGCCATTTCGAGCGCGATATGACCGCCGAGACTCCACCCGACGAAGTGCGCCTCGTCGATCCCCAGCGCGTCCAGGACCGTGCGAACCGCCCGGGCGTGGCCAGGAAGCGAATAGGCGCTCGGATCCTCCGCGTCGTCGGAGGCGCCATGACCGGGAAGATCGACCGCGATCAGCCGGAAGCGTTGGCCAAGCGGCCCATCGAGCTGGCGCGAGAAGACGCGTGAGGATGACGAATTG
>DATDHT010000349.1:0-3361 GCA_036521435.1 Roseiarcus sp. | reverse complement strand
CGCCGATGTCGGCTAGCAGGTCGTCGTCGGTCACGTCGCCGGTGCCGATCAGCTTGATCCCCGACTTGTCGAGGCCGCGCTCGACGAACTCCTTCATGAAGATCGCGCCCTGACCGGACGGCACGAAAACAAACACCGCGTCGGGCGCGTCGTCCTTCACCCGTTGCAGGAAAGGCGCGAAGTCCGGGTTCTTGAGCGGCACGCGGATTTTTTGCGTGATGGTTCCGCCGTCCTTCTCGAACGTGTCGGAGAACCATTTCTCAGCGTCGATTCCGGGGCCGTAGTCGGCGACGATGGTGACGACCTTCTTGATCCCGTTCTTGACCGCCCACTCGGCCATCGGCGCCGATGCCTGGGGAAGCGTGAACGAGGTGCGGACGATATAAGGTGATTTCTCGGTGATCATCGCGGTCGCGGCGGCGGTGACGATCTCGGGAACCTTCGCCTCGGTCGCAACCGATGCGGCGGCCAACGCCAGCGGTGTCAACCCAAAGCCCATCAGAACCTTGGCGTGGTCGTTGCCGATCAATTCCTCGGCCAGGCGCTTAGTTACGTCCGGCGCGCCGGTGTCGTCCTTGACCTCGAGCACGATCTTTTTGCCGGCGACGGTATCGCCGTGCTCATGAATGTAAAGCTCGGCGGCGGCGCGTTCCTGCTTGCCGGTCGAGGCGAAGGGGCCGGTCATCGGCAGGATCATGCCGACGGTGACGGTGTTGTCGTCCGCGCGAGCCGGAGCGGCGAACAACGCTGCGGCGAATGCGGCCCCGAGCATCCAAAATCTCGACATCAGATCTTCCTCCACCGCTCGGCTTTGTGTTGGCCGATTTGCGATTGTCGTATGCGCCCACGCTAGCGCCTCGGGCGCCGGAGCGAAAGGGAGACGTTAGGCGTGTGTCTAGTCGGCCTTCACGGGCGGCGGGATCGAGCTGAGTTTTGACGCAACATCAATAGCTTGGCGTAAAAATCGCTTTGGCGCGCTCCGCCGAGTTGGCTGCACTGGGCCGCTCGGCGCTCAACGCGTGATCCCCTCCGGCGCGCGGCCTCATGGCGGTAAGCCGTGGATCGGCGATGGCTCATAGGATTGGCTTAAAAGCTTCTCGCTTGTCCCGACTAAACCATTGAATGGATTGTCATGATTCAAGTCATGAGTTTCACTGGCGGAGGGGGCGGGATTCGAACCCGCGATACGGTTTCCCGCATACACACTTTCCAGGCGTGCGCCTTCAGCCGCTCGGCCACCCCTCCGTCGCCCGCCTATAAGGAGCGCGGGCGAGGGCGATAGCACCGCCCGCCACGCGGGCGCAAGCAGCCGCGCTTCTCTGCCTCAGTGCAGAAGCATATTTTGTTTCGCGCCAGAGCCGGGGTGGACACATCGACACAGAACGAAGCCCTTACGAGTCCGTTTTGAGCAATTTCAGATGTTTACCGCTCGATTAGCGAGCCGGTTGCTCCCACCGGTCGCTGCCGTGCCGGTCCTGTTAGCGACAAGGCGGAGGCGAGCCCAGCCCAGGTTACGATTCTGAAAAACAGTATCTCAAATTCGCAAATCAGTCAAGAAATTGTCGGCTCCTCGTTTGCCGCGCGAAGCGATGGCTTATCAAGGGGTGACCGATATCATTCGCATGAGAGGGATGGCCGACGGTACGGGCGGCATTACAAAGATTGATAGACTTCGGCGGCAGACGGGGAGTAGGGCGCAGCCTACCGCGAGAGCTCGGCGATCTGGGCCTCGAACCAGGCAAGATCGCGTTTCCATGTCGCGTTTTCCGGCGATAGGGCGGTCAGGCGAACCATGATGTCGCGGCCACATTGCAGCGCCACCAACGCCTCGGCGCCATTCCTCATCGTTCTGAGCGTATCGGCGAGTCTTCCGTTCGTAAACGCAAAGATCGCGCTGCCAGCTGGCATTGTTAGGATCGGACTGCGCCAGCGGCTCAATAATGGTTAGACCGCCACGGTAGGATGCTAACGCATCCGCGAGATCGTTCTGCGCCGTCTGCACGCCACCAATCTTGTTGTACGCGACCGAGAGATCGCGCTGCCAGCCGGCGTTGCTCGGATCGGATTGCGCCAAGCGATCGATGATTTCAAACCTGTCGCGGTATGAGCTGAGCGCGCCGACGGGGTCGCCCTGAGCCATCTGGACGATGCCAATTCTCTCGTTGCTGATACCGAGGTCAAATTGCCAGCCGGCATTGCCGGGATCGGATTTCGCTAGACGCGCAGAAATCTCGAGGTCGTCGCGGTAGGACTTCAGCGCGCCGGCGAGGTCGCCCTGCTCGACCTGCACATTGCCGATCTTCTCGTACGACACGGAGAGGTCGCGCCGCCGGCCGGCGTTGCCGGGATCGGCTTTCGCCAGGCGGTCGGCGATCGCCAGGCTGGCGCGGTAGGAGGTCAGCGCGCCGGCGAGGTCGCCCTGCTCGACCTGCACGTCGCCGACTCTGTCGTAGGACACCGAGAGGTCGCGGTCATTGCCGCTTCGAACAGCTGCATCGCGCGCGGCGGAAAAGGCTGTCTCGGCCTCAGCCAGCGAGCCTCGCCTCACCCAGAGATCGCCGAGCTCGATCCATAGCCAGACATTGTCCGGATCGAGGCGCGCCGCTTCCGCGAATTTGACGCAAGCGGCATCATAGTTGAGTTGCAGTTGGTCGACGCGCGCCTCGTCGGCGAGAAATGCAGCTTCCGTTCGACTGGCCTCCTCGCGCAGGGCCTGGGCGCGCTGGCGTCCTTCGTTCAGCGCGGCGCGGGCGGCGTCGAAGTCGCCCTTGTCGATCAGCGCCGAGGCGCGGGCGCGGATGGCGGCAAATTCCGGCCGGTCGTTGCTGAGCCTCGCGAGATCCGCGCGGAGGCGGAGCAATTCTTCGGCGGCCTTCGCGAGGCGCTCGGGGATTTCGGCTTCCGCGACTTCCGTCTCGCCGAGCCGCTTCAGCACCTCGCGCAGCGGCGCCTCGGCGACACCCTTCGCCTCGGCGGTTCCAGTCAACCGGGCGGCGAATTGTCTTTCGAGCAGGAAATGCCCATGTCCGCCGCGACCTGGACCGCAAGACGCGGCCAGTCCTCGAATTTGGCGATCGTGTGCTTGGCGTTCAGCGTCTGCCTCCACGCCTCCAGCAACTTAAGCTTGTCCGAGTCGCGCTCGACATATTTCGCCAGGATCGGAACGTCGTCGTCGCGCAGGTAGACAAGGCAGGGCTTCTCAAGGCGTGCGCCCTCCTCGTATTCCGCCTGCGAATAAGAAATCCCCATCCCCTGAGGCAGGCTGCCGTATTTGAGCCCGACGATGACGACGAGAAGATCGCTCTTACGAACCTCGTCGAGGCAGCCCTCGATTGGCCGGCCGGGCCGGGCGCCGAAGAAC
>DATDHT010000348.1:0-5675 GCA_036521435.1 Roseiarcus sp. | reverse complement strand
AGCGGAAGCGAGGTGACGAAGGCCGCGAGCGCCATGCCCGCCAGCATGCTGACCCCCGAAACCTTTGGCCGCTGGCGAAGGCCGATCGTGTAGCCGGCGTAGAGCACCGCCGCCAGAACCATCATCACATCGCCGCGGTTGAAGGCAAGCGCCGCGAGCCGCGCGAGATCGCCCTGCGCCGCGATGACGCCGACGCCGAGCATGGTGATGACGGCGCCGAGACCCTGCAGCGCGGTGAACCGCACGCCGAGAAAAACGCGCGCGCCAATCAGGACGAGCGCGGGGATCGCACCCTGGATGATGGAGAGATTGAGCGCGCTCGTATAATGCGCGGCGACGTAAAAGAGCGCGACGAAGACAGTGTATCCGGCCGCGCCCATCACCGTCAGATAAACCCAGCGCTCCCGCAAGGCGGGCCAGTCTTTTCTGAGCGAAGGGCGGGCTGCGATCAGGATGGGAATGAGCGCGACCGCCCACCTGAGGCAGGTCAGAGTCATTGGCCCGATCTGGCCGACCGCCAGTCGACCGACGATCGAGTGGGCGGCCCAAATCAGCGTCGTGATCACGAGCAGCAGGATCGGGCTCGCCCAGACCGATTGCATGAGCCCGGTCCTTGGCGCGGTCGCGTCGGTCATGAATGTCTTCGAGGGCTTCGAGGATCACCCGAAACTCACGGTTCCGGCTGAAGCGGGACCGCGGGTGAGAGCGGGACTGGGCGCCGAAATAGGCTGAGGCGGGATGGAAGGCAAATTCGCGGAAGGAATCGAAGCGAAAAGGATCGGTTCAACCGAGGCGCATCTGACCTCACTCAGGCGGCTTGACGCGCCTCGGAGACAATGGTTTCGCGGATCGCATCGGCCAGCGCCTCGGCCTCGTCGCTCGGACGTCCCGGGGCGTGGATGAGGCCCATCCGGTTCAAGGGCAACTCGGGCAGTCCTTCGGCGCGCCCGAGACGCTTGAGGCCGGGACCGACTAGCGACGCGGGCAGGATGGTCGCCGCGAGGCCTGCGCGCAGGACCGTCCCGATCGCGCTGAAGTTCTTGGAGTAGAATCGCGCCCGCGTCACGCCGGGCGCCGCGCTCGACAGCGCTTGCTCGGTCGCGCGCCGCCAGCAACAGGTCGCGCTGCCGAGCGCGAGCGGGATCGGCGTTCCCTCTTCGACCTGGAAGCGCTCGGCAGCGACCCAGACCAGGGGCTCCTCGCGCAGAAGCTCAAGCCCCTTGAGCCCCTCGTAGTCGGTGATCAATGCGAGATCGAGCGCCCCCGCGGCGACCTGAGGCGCAAGGTCGGTCGACGCCTCGCAAACGACCGATACCTCGACCAGCGGATGACGCCGATTGAACTGCGCCAGGATATCGGCCAGGAAAGATTCAGCGTAGTCGTCTGGAATGCCGAGCCGAGCGGCGCCCCTCAAACCTTTGCGCGACAGCGCGGCAAATGCGCCCGCTTCGACCTGAACAATGCGGCGGGCGAATTCGATCAGCTTCTCGCCCTCGTCCGTCAGCCGCGCGCCGCGTCCCTGCTTCACGAACAGGGCGCAGTCCAGCTGCTCCTCCAGTCGGCGGATATGCATCGAGACGGCGGACTGCGTCTTGTGCACCCGATCGGCCGCCTTGGTGAACGAGCCGGAATCAACAATGGCGAGGAAAGATCGAAGCTGATCGGTGTCAAGCATGGAACTCATCCGAAATTTTGATCGGTTACTCTACAAACATTCGTTGGACCGATCAATGCCTCTCCCTATATAAGTGAGCATCCCGAGATAATCATCCCGAGATTGAACGACTTCCACCGGCGCGAGCTTGGCGCCGAACGGGGAATCGTCTCTTCAAACTGGAGGCGAACATGGTTGATTCCTATATGAGCTCCGGGCCGGCAAAGGCCCTTTGGCGCGTCTTGACCTGGCCGGCCCGCGTAGGCGCGGCGCGGCGGACGATGTTCGAATTGGCGCGAATGTCGGAATATGAGCTGCGCGACATCGGCCTCACTCGCTCGGACGTCAACGACGCGACGGCGCTGCCGCTCGACGCCGACCCGTCGGGGCTGCTCGTGAGGCGACGGGCTTGGCGTGAACGGCCCGCCGGCGAGCGGACCAATCTCGCGGCTTGATCAACGGCTCGCTCTCCACAAAGGCGGAGAAAAGGTCTAGGACGTGCGTTCCAGACCTTCCAACGCCTTTGCGGAGCTCCCCATGACAGCGCACTCGGCTGTAGCCGGCGTCGAGATCAACGCCAAATCCAGCGCTCGCCAGGACGAAATTCTTAGCGCCGAGGCGCTCGCTTTCATCGCCGGGCTGCATCGGCGCTTCAATCGACAGCGCCTGGAGTTGCTGGCGCGCCGCATGGGGCGCCAGGAAGACTTTGACGCCGGCAAGCTGCCGGACTTTCTCCCCGACACCAAATCCATCCGCGGAGGCGACTGGACCGTCGCCAAGATCCCGGCCGACCTTCTCGATCGGCGGGTCGAGATCACAGGCCCCGTCGATCGCAAGATGATCGTCAACGCGCTCAATTCCGGCGCCAAGGTCTTCATGGCGGATTTCGAGGATGCGTCCTCGCCCGTCTTCGCCAACATGGTCGAAGGCCAAGCCAACCTGAAGGACCGGTGGGCCGGAAAGATCGACTTTACCGACCCGACAAGTGGCAAGGCCTACGCGCTGAAGAGCGAGACCGCCGTCCTTATGGTGCGGCCGCGCGGATGGCATCTGCCCGAACGCCACGTGGTCGTCGACGGCGAAGCGATGTCGGGCTCGCTGTTCGACTTCGGCCTTTATGTCTTCCACTGCGCCAAGGCCCAGATCGCCCAAGGCGCGACGCCGGCCTTCTACCTGCCCAAGCTCGAGAGCCATCTCGAGGCCAGACTCTGGAACGACGTGTTCTCGGACGCGGAGCGCGGGCTCGGCGTCCCACATGGGACGTTCAAGGCAACGGTCTTGATCGAGACGCTGCCGGCGGCGTTCGAAATGGACGAGATTCTCTACGAGCTGCGCGACCATATCGTCGGACTCAATTGCGGCCGCTGGGACTATATCTTCTCGTTCATCAAGCGCCTCGGCAAGAACCAAGCCTTTCTCACCCCCGATCGGTCGGAAATGACGATGGGCAAGGCGTTTCTCAACGCCTATTCGCTCCTGCTCATCAAGACCTGTCACCGCCGCGGCGCCTTTGCGATGGGCGGCATGGCGGCGCAGATCCCGGTCAAGGGCGACAAACAGGCCAACGAGGCGGCCTTCGCGAAAGTGCGCGCCGACAAGGAGCGCGAGGCGACCAATGGGCATGACGGCACCTGGGTCGCCCATCCGGATCTCGTGCCGGTCGCGATGGAAGTGTTCGACCGGATGATGCCCGGCCCAAACCAGCTCTCGAAGAAGCGCGACGACGTGCATGTGACGCAGGCCGACCTCGTCGAGGTGCACGGCAAGCGCACGGAGGAGGGTTTGCGCGAGAATATCCGGGTCGGGGTGCAATATATCGAGGCGTGGCTCAGGGGCCGCGGCGCCGTCCCGATCTACAACCTGATGGAGGACGCGGCGACGGCCGAGATCTCGCGCGCCCAGGTCTGGCAGTGGATCCACCTCAAGGCGAAGCTCGACGACGGCCGCGAGGTGACGCCCGCGATGTTCCGCGAGGCGCTTAACGGCGAGATGGAGCGGGTCAAGGGCGAGGTCGGCGCCAAGGCGTTCGACGGCGGCCGCTTCAAGGAGGCGATCGCGCTCTTCTCGGACATGTCGCTCAGCGACACGTTCGACGAGTTCCTGACGCTGCCGGCCTACAGGCTGATCGACTGAGACGGCTTGCCAGAAGCAAGCGAAGGAGGGACCGACGATGGCTAAAGCGTATTGGATTTCCACATATCGTTCGATCAGCAACCCGGATGCGCTGGCTGCTTACGCCAAGCTCGCCGGGCCGGCGCTCACCGCCGCAGGCGGGCGTTTCCTGGCGCGTGGAATGCCCGCGCAGGTCTACGAGGCGGGCCTTCAGCAGCGCACGGTGCTGATCGAATTTGACAGCGTCGAGGCGGCCCGGGCGGCGCACGATAGCCCGGCCTATAAAGAAGCGCTAGACGCGCTCGCCGGCGGAGTCGAACGGGACATGCGCATCATTGAAGGCGTGTAGCGGGCGCGTTCGCACACCCTCCATGTAACGGCCCTCACATTCCGTAGCCGCGCGCCATCGCGGCCGCGCAAAGTGGAATGAGGGCGAACAGACCCGCTTCGACATACAAAGCCTGGCGCAATTGCTTGATCTCATCCGTCGGCGGCCGGAAGGTGGGATCGGCGCGCACACGCCGGCGCCAGCCGATGTACAGCATGGTCGGGGCGACGGAGACGAGGCCGACCCCGACGAACAGCGCCATCTTGGCCCAGAAGAAGATGTTGGCCCAATAATATTCGTACCCTTTGGCGCCGAAGAACACCCGCAACACCCCGGCGGCCACTACGATCGCAGCCACAAGGCCGAACCAGGCGTCGACCCGGGCAATTCTCAACACCAGGCGGTCGTCGATAGGCCCCGCGGTCAGGAAGATCTCCGCCGACAGGATCGCGGCGAGCGAAAAGACCGCCAAGTGATGAAAGCTTGCCAAGAGCCAGTCGACGAACATGTCCCCTCCAACCGATCCCCGTGCTCAAGCGTAGCTGCGCCCGTCAAGCGCCGCCAGCAAGGCTGTCGCAAAATCATTGACTTTGATTTGAGCTCCCCCTATAGCGTCGCCTGCTCCAGCGCGGCCCCAAGCCGCGCTTTTAGTTTTGAGCGTCTGAATTCAGAACTCGGGCAAACAAGCCGCGGTTCGCGAGAACCGCATTTTCGGTCAACTGCAAAGAAGCCGGCCGCGCATGGTCCATGCGTAGCGAGCCGGGCGGAACACGGGAAAAAACGATGTTCGCAGTCATCAAGACCGGCGGCAAACAATACAAGGTTGCCGCCGAGGACAAGATCACCGTCATGACGCTGCCCGGCGAGGCCGGCGCCAGGATTGTGTTCGCCGAAGTGCTGGCGCTATTCGACGGCGCGACCAATCACATCGGCGCGCCACGCGTCGCTGGCGCGAGCGTCGTCGGCGAAATCGTCGAGCAGGCGCGCGGGCCGAAGGTCTACGCCTTCAAGAAGCGCCGGCGCAAGAATTCGAAGCGCAAGCGCGGCCATAAGCAGGACCTCACGATCGTGCGAGTGACGGAGATTCTGACCGGCGGCGACGCCCCGGCGCAAGCGGCGGCTGCTTCGGCGAGCGAATAGGTCAAACGATCAATTCCCCGGCGCGTGCGAACGCGCTCCAGTTCAACGTCGGCGGGCCCTTAGGGCAAGCCGCAAAGGTTTCGGAGCGAAGGTAATGGCTCACAAAAAGGCAGGCGGTTCGTCGCGCAACGGCCGCGATTCGGCCGGTCGGCGCCTCGGCGTGAAAAAGTTCGGCGGCGAGCAAGTTATTGGCGGCATGATTCTTGTACGCCAACGAGGAACCAAATTTCACCCTGGTCGAAATGTTGGTCTTGGCACGGACCATACGTTGTTCGCCACCGCCGCCGGCGAAGTCGCTTTTGAGCGAAAAGGCGACGGACGCCAATATGTATCAGTACGCTCAATTGGCATTTCAGAATAAAGCGGGGAGCAAGACGAGAACCCCGCTTCGGCGACAAGCCCCCGCGGACGTTCTCGAAAGACCAGACATTTCGAGATGAG
>DATDHT010000347.1:0-4208 GCA_036521435.1 Roseiarcus sp. | reverse complement strand
CCCGACCAAATCACCCAAGCCCTCCTCGCCTAACCGCAAGGGCTTGGGAGTTACGATTTTTATTTGAATCGCCTGTAATCCATTAAAAAGTCTCGATTCAAAAAAATAAACGCTAGCAAATGAAAGCAAATTTACTACGTGCGTGGTCCCGGGATGAGGTGGCGTGGATTGATTTTGAAGATTGCGGGAGCTTTCGTCTAGGCCTCGCAGAGGACCTGATAGGGTGTTCGCCATTTCAGGGCCTTCAAGTGCTTGGCGAAGTTGTAGGCTGTGACGAAGGCTAGGACATGGGCCTTCAGGCTGTTCAGATCGTCGTAGTGGAAGACCTTGACCGTCCTTGATCGTGCGGTTCATTCGCTCGGCCTGGCCGTTGGTCCAAGGGTGATAGGGCTTGGTCAACCGGTGCTCGATGCCGTTGTTGATGCAGACTCTGTCGAAGATGTGGGGTCCCAGGAAGCATCGGCTGGGGCCGCTCCGGTTCTTGGGCAGGTCGGCAAAGGCCATGCCGTTGTCGGTAAGCACGGTGTGGATCTTATAGGGGAAGACCTCCACGGCGTTGCTGAGGAAGGCCGAGCCCTCCATCTTGCCTGCGCTGTCGTGGAACTCGACGTAGGTGAACTTGGAAACCCGGTCGATAGCGAGGAACATGACCAGCTTGCCGTCGGCGTGGCGCAGCTCGCAGCTATCGATGTGAACGTAGCCGATCTCGTAGGTCTTGAACCGTTTGCGCTGCTCTTGGGTCTCCTCGATCGGCAATCGGGAGATGCCGTGGCGTTGCAGGCATCTGTGCAAGGCGCTGCGATTGAGGTGAGGGATCGCGTCTCGCAAGCAACCCAGGACATCGTCCAAGGGCAGCAGCGTCTTCTGCCGGAACGCCACCACAATGGCCTCCTCGGCCGGAGTCAGCACCGTGCTCTTCGGCTTCTTTGGACCCATGGGCGCGTCGACCGTTGTGATCCGCTTGCGCCATTTGCGCACCGTCTTCGCGTTCAGGCCGTAGCGGGCGGCAAGGGCCCGGCTGCTCTCTTTCGACGCTTGGAGCCCGGCTCGAAGACGCGGCGGCGTTCGGGCGCTGCCGTGAAGAACGCTTGCCATAGGGCATCCTCCTCCTGACGAATCAGAGGCAATGATGCGCCATCACAGTACGGGACTACACACCTAGCGTTTAGTGACGGCTACTTACCTTTATTGCCGCCGGATCAAGCCGCGGCCGAGCGGCGTTCCCGCTCGCGCATGAAGGCCAAGGAGTCGGCGTTAAGCTCATCCACATGGGTGAACATGAGGCCATGCGGCGCGCCCGGATAGACAAGGAGCCGTGAGCCGGGGATGAGCTCGGCCGAAGGCTTGCCGGTCAACTCGACTAGCGCCGATCGGTCGCGATCGCCCTGCACGATGAGGGTCGGAACGTCGATGCGCCGCATCTCGGCGCGGAAGTCCGCTTCGACCATGGCGCGGGAGCAGGCGAGGGCGACGGGCAGGGAGGCCTGGAGCAGGGTCGCACCCCAGCGCATCATCGCGGGCGACGTCTCGGGGATGAAGAACGGGGCCAAATTATCGGCGACCAATTTGGGATAGTCATGGCGCCAATGCGCCCATAAGAGCTCGAAGGCTTCCATTGGCAAGCCGTTCGGGTTGTCATGGGCCTTGAGCAGCATCGGCGTGGCCGGCGCGAGCAGGACGAGGCGCGCGACGCGTCGGCTCCCGTGCCGGGTCAGATACCGCACCGCCTCGCCGCCCGCCATCGAATGGGCGATGAGGGTGAGGTCGGTGAGATCGAGATTTTCGACCAGCGCCGCGACATCGTCGGCGAACGTGTCGAAGTCATAGCCGAGGAGCGGCTGATCGGAGCGGCCGTGGCCGCGCCGGTCGAAGCCGATGCAGCGGAAGCCTTCCTCCGCGAAGGCCGCCATCTGATAGTCCCACATTCGGCTGGCGCAACCGAGGCCATTGAGGAACAGGATCGGCGCGCCCGCTCCCCACTCATGCCAATAGAGCTTTCCGCCGTCTTTCGCCGTGATGAAGGGCATAGGATTTGTCCTTTGTGAGGGTTGGGGTGAAGCGGGCTTACGCGAGAGCGAACGGGTGATCGGCCAGGATGCGCCCGTCGTCGTCGACGATCAGGAACTCGAGCCCGCCCGCGAGCACCGTCTCCCTGTCGGCGAGCAGCATCTCCCAGCGGAACGTCACGACGTCGCCGCGGAGGCGGGCGGTCGGGGCGGCGCGATAGCGGACGCCCTCGCGCCGGATGCTTGTTCCGGGCGCCGCGAGGGTGAGCTTGGTGAGCGCAGCATATCCGGCCGCCCTGCTGTGGCCGAGCGCGTCCGACGCCCAGAGCGCGGCAATGGCGGACGAGCGCTTGGCCGCGTCCGGTTCGTTCCACGCGGCGACATAAAGATCGGCGAGCGCCTGAGCGTTGAGCATCATGTCTCTCCAGTCTGGCTTCGAGGAGCGAGGGCCGGCGGGCCCTCGGGTTCATGCGCCAAGATCGCGCTGGTCGGGTTGGCAATCCATGACTTGCCAGTTCAAAAAGCGACCGCGCAGGCGCTTCTCGCTTGACCTTGGAGGTCATGGCCTCGTGCGCGGCAGGGCGCTAAGCTTGAGCGCATGACGGCTTATCAGCTTCCCTTCGGCGTTCTCATGCGGCGATAGCGAGAGCGGCGGCGCATGACGCAAGCCGACCTCGCCTATGCCGCAGAGAGCTCGACGCGGCACCTTTCCTGTCTCGAGACCGGCAAGGCGCAGCCGAGCCGCGAGATAATCGCCCGCCTCGCCGAATATCTCGAGATCCGCTGCGCGACCAGAACTCGCTTCTTCTGACTGCGGGCTTCGCGCCGGCGTTCCAGGAACGATCGATGGCGGCCCTGGCGGCGGCGAAAACCGCGATCGACGCCATTCTTCAGGCGCACAAGCCTTATCCCGCCTTCGCAGTCGACCGGCATTGGAATATCGTCATGTCGAATTCCGCGTTGCCCCAGCTTTACGAAGGCTGCTCGGCGGATCTCATGCGCGCGCCGGTCAACGCGGTGCGCCTCACCCTGCATCCGGCGGGCATGGCGCCGAGGATCGTGAACTACGGGGCGTGGCGCGCCCATATGCTGACCGTGCTTCGCCAGCAGATCGACGCGCGGGGCGACCCGGTTCTGCAGGGCCTGTTGGCCGAGGTCTCGGCCTATCCGACCCCGCCCGAAAGCGAACCAGCGGAGAGCTTCGGCGCCGCCGAGCGGCTGGCGACGCCGCTTCGCATCGCGACGCGGTTTGGCGTCATGTCCTTTCTCGGCACCGTCACTGTTTTCGGGACGCCGAACGACGTGACCCTCTCCGAGCTCGCGTTGGAAATGCTGTTTCGCGCCGACGATCGCACGGCGGAAATCGCTAAGGTCATGGTCGAGGAGGAGGCGAGGGCGGCGTGAAAGGGGGCCGCGGGCGACAGCCTCTTGCACCTTGCCGCCTCATGGTCCACATAGGCGGCGGGAGGTTGGCGAAGGACGTACCGCTCGCCAACCGGGTCAGGTCCGGAAGGAAGCAGCCCTAACGAGCCAGGGCGGGTCTTTGTCCAACCTCCCACTGACGCGCTTGGCGTAGGCGAGCATAAGCTGAGTTCGCTTTTGGCCCCGAGCGGCGATTCATCGAGCGAAGCAAAGCTTAAGATGCTCCGCAATCGACCTTTTCCTGCCAAGAGAGGGCGTCGTTGAGCGATTCGCTCTTCCCTGCTGCCGAACCTCAAGCCGCGCCGTCGGCCGCTCCCTATCGGGTGCTGGCGCGAAAATACCGGCCGCTGCGCTTCGAGGACCTCGTCGGTCAGGAGCCGATGGTGCGCACGCTCGCCAATTCTTTCGCTAGCGGACGCATCCACCAGGCCTACATCCTCACCGGCGTGCGCGGCGTCGGCAAGACCACGACGGCGCGCATCCTGGCGCGGGCGTTCAACTATCTGCTGCCCGGCCGGATCGAAGCGCCCAGCATCGAAATGCCCGAACTCGGCCTCCATTGCCAGGCGATCATCGACTCGCGCCATGTCGACGTCATCGAAATGGACGCGGCCTCCCACACGGGCATCGACGACATCCGCGAGGTGATTGAAAACGCGCGCTATCGTCCGGTGTCGGCGCGCACCAAGGTCTACATCATCGACGAAGAGCACATGTTGTCGAAGCAGGCGTTTAACGGCCTGCTGAAGACGCTTGAAGAGCCGCCGGCGCATGTGACGT
>DATDHT010000346.1:0-3986 GCA_036521435.1 Roseiarcus sp. | reverse complement strand
AACACGTCGGCAGCGGCGACGATCTTGTCCGCAACCGCCTTCTTGGCGACGGCGTCGTAGCTCTTCAGCATCGCCTGGCGCCAGGAATTGCCGGCGTAATTGTTGGAGAAGGCGATTTTCATCTTGCTAGTATCGGCGAGCGCCGGCGCGGCGAAAAGACCGGCCGCGGCGACCAGTGCAAGGATCGAGACGTTGCGATTCATGGAAAAGTCCTCCCTTGGAGACGAGTATTAAGCGCTGGGCCGCGCTCGAATTTCTGCGCTTGTCCTTGATGGCGCGTCGGGCGGTAAAGACCGCCGCTCCAGCCAACGAGAGCTAACATGCCAGAGAAAAGGCGGTCAACGGGATTACCTGCGCCCTCAACGTTGAGCTGTCTGACGAGAGTCGCTGTCGATTAGGCCGGGCTCGCACGTAAACGACGCCAGAGACTGAAAATCAGGCCACCGAGGGCGCCCACGGCGCATCCGAGCGGACCTGTGATGAAAAGCCCGAGAAGCGGTCCCTGATTGGCGTCCGGCGTGAAGATCATCGGCCCGAAGAACCCGCCGCTGAATCCGATCGCGCCGACGACCGTGGAGCAGGTCAACATGGTCGGCAAAACGCCTTGGAAGCCTGCGGCCAACGCCGTCCAGGCCACGCCGGCGAGGACCATTGCCGTCAAAAACGCAGCAAGAGGCGCCGGCCACGACAGATTTTCCGGGATGATCTGGACAAACACCAGCCAATAGGAAACGAAAAAGGCGGCTACGAAAACCAGGATGGCGACAAACCACCTGCCTGTGCCTGACACGCGAGCCCCTCTCAAGACGACAGTTTGGGATCCGGCGCGCTCATGCCCGAAGCTCGCTTAGCCCAAGGAGAGCCGGCGCCGAGCGACAACATCCTTTGAATCCCGGTCAATCCGATGCCCATCTATACGCAAGGACATTAAGGAATATCCAGCGAGATCCGTATTGTTGGCGCGGCGATCGCCGGCTGCGATGGCGCTTCCGCAGCCGAACCAGCCCATGGTCAGCAAACTCCAGCGAGGCCGCCCCATCTCGATCGGTTCATGTCGCCGATGAATAGACGTCGTCTCGCGAGGCTCCCAATGGCCTTCGAGTATCGCCGCCGAGCGCCTTAAGGCCCTTCTGAAGTTTGGCTTCGACGCCCGGCCGCGTCGGCTTTCGGCGAAGTCCATCGCGGCATTGCGCGCTCAACTTGACGGGCGCGGCGCAGCATCGGAAAAGACGGCTCCTTTGGTGTGCGGAAGCCGGGATGCAGCGCGTCACGCTCATCGACAACTATGACAGCTTCACGTTCAACCTCGTCCACTACCTTGGCGAGTTGGGCGCGGACGTGTCCGTGTGGCGCAACGACGAAATCACGGTCCGAGATGCGCTCGCCGACAAGCCGGACGCGATCGTGCTCTCCCCTGGGCCTTGCACGCCGAACGAAGCAGGCCTTTGTCTCGATCTCGTTCGAATGGGCAGCGAAACGACGCCAATGCTCGGGGTCTGCCTTGGCCATCAGGCGATCGGACAGGCGTTTGGCGGCGATGTTGTGCGCGCGCCAACGCCGATGCATGGCAAGGTGTCCCGCATTTCGCACAACGCGCGCGGGCTCTTCCGTGGTCTGAACGGCCCCTTTTCCGCGACGCGTTATCACTCGCTCGTCATCGAGCGATCAAGCGCGCCCGCCGAGCTCGAGGTGAGCGCCGAGACCGACGACGGAATCATCATGGGCGTTCAGCACCGTGACCGCCCGACATTCGGTGTGCAGTTTCATCCGGAGAGCATCGCCAGCGAGCACGGCCGCCAGATTCTCCGCAATTTTCTGGACCTCGCCGACGCCTTTCATAATCGCCAGCAAACCTTCTGACGAGAACGCGAAATGAGGACATGGAATCTTTCAAGCCTCTGATCGCTAAAGTCGCCGCGGGGGCGACGCTGACGCGGAGCGAGGCGGAAAGCGCCTTCGATTCCATGCTTTCGGGCGAAGTGACGCCTTCGCAAATGGGCGGGTTCCTCATGGCGTTGAGGGTGCGCGGCGAGACGGTCGAGGAGATCACCGGCGCCGTGGCTGCCATGCGCGCCAAGATGCTCAGCGTCAAGGCGCCGCCGGAAGCGATTGACATCGTCGGCACCGGCGGCGACGGGTCGGGCTCTTTCAATGTGTCGACGCTGGCCGCGATCATAACCGCGGCCTGCGGGGTCACGGTCGCCAAGCACGGCAATCGCGCCGCCTCCTCCCGGTCGGGCGCCGCGGACACGCTCGCCGCCCTCGGCGTCAAGATCGGGCTTTCGCCTGATGGCGTCGAGCGCTGCATCCATGAGGCCGGGATCGGCTTCATGATGGCGCCGACACACCACGCCTCGATGCGCAATGTCGGTCCGACCCGGACCGAGCTCGGCACGCGGACCTTGTTCAATATTCTCGGGCCGCTCTCCAATCCGGCCGGCGTCAAGCGCCAGCTTGTCGGTGTCTTTTCGGCCGCCTGGCTCGAACCCATGGCGGAAGTCCTGCGCAATTTTGGCTCGGAGCGCGTCTGGGTGACGCACGGGCTCGACGGCCTCGACGAGATCACCACCACGGCGCCAACCAAGGTCATCGAACTCAAAGGCGGCGCGCTGCACGCCTTCGAACTGACCCCGGAAGCAGCCGGCCTGGCTCGCGCGACGCCGGCGGCGCTGAAAGGCGGTGAGCCGGCCTATAATGCGAAGGCGATCGTCGATGTTCTCGGTGGCGCGGAGAGCGCCTATCGCGACATTGCGCTCATGAACGCCGGCGCGGCGGTTGTGATCGCGGGCAAGGCCGGCTCGATCAAGGAGGGTGTGGCCATGGGCGACGCCGCCATTCGCTCCGGGGCGGCGCGCCGCACGCTCGATCGATTGATCGCGGTGTCGAACAGCGAAAGTCGGGAACGCCCATGACCGACATCCTGAAAAAGATCGAAAGCTACAAGCGCCGTGAAATTGCCGAGGCCAAGGTCAGGGTGCCGCGCGCAACCCTGGAGCGCGAGATCGAGGGCCAATCGCCGCCGCGCGGCTTCATCAAGGCGCTTCAACGGGCGATCGAGGAGGGACGGTTCGGGCTGATCGCGGAGGTCAAGAAGGCGAGTCCTTCGAAGGGGCTCATCCGCGAGGATTTCGAGCCCGCGGCGCTCGCCAAAGCCTATCAGACCGGCGGCGCATCCTGCCTCTCCGTGCTGACCGATGCGCCCTCGTTCCAAGGCGCGCCCGATCACCTGATGAAGGCGCGCAAGGCGACGACGCTTCCGATCCTGCGCAAGGATTTTCTGTTCGACGCTTATCAGGTGCTGGAGGCGCGCGCCTGGGGCGCGGACTGCATCCTCATCATCATGGCGGCCGTCGACGACGAGATCGCCAAAACTCTCAACAAGACCGCCCATGATCTCGGCCTCGACGTGCTGATCGAGACCCATGACGAGCACGAGCTCAAACGCGCGCTGTCTCTCGAGGGTCGCCTGATCGGCGTCAACAATCGGAACCTGCGCACCTTCGAGACGTCGCTCGAGGTCTGCGAAAAACTCCTGCCGCTCATCCCACCGGGCAAGATCGTGGTCGCCGAAAGCGGCATCTCAGACCACGCCGACTGCAAGCGGCTCGCCAAGGCCGGGGTCGAAGCGTTCCTGGTGGGCGAAGCGCTGATGCGCCACAAGGACGTCGCCGGCGCGACGCGCGCTTTGCTGACGGGGATGTAGCGGCTGGCGCCGTCGGTTGCGGAGCGTTGGCGTTTAGGTCCGGTCGGCGTACGGCGGGGTATCGACCAGGGTTCCAACCAATCGCAGGAGAGCCTGCTGCTCGGGCCCGGTTCCTTCTCTCAGGAAAGCGCCGACCTCGACGTGCGACAGACGCCCGCCAGAGGGCGCATTGGGCTGGTGGATAATGAAGGCGTGCCCGTTCGCCGGCTCCCGGCCGAGGAACCAGGTGTCGCCGTTCGGGCTGCGGTACAGCTCTCGACGATCTGGCATATTGCGCTCCCAT
>DATDHT010000345.1:0-4920 GCA_036521435.1 Roseiarcus sp. | reverse complement strand
CATGACCTTGATCACGGCGGCGACGTCGACCGCGCCGTGCTCCTCGTGCCAGCAGTCGTAGTCCGTGACCATGGCGATCGTCGCGTAGGAAATCTCGGCTTCACGCGCCAGTTTCGCCTCGGTCGCGCCGGTCATGCCGATGACGTCGGCGCCGCGCGCCTGGAAGCCGAGCGACTCTGCGAGCGACGAGAACTGCGGGCCTTCGATGCAAACATATGTCCCCCCGTCGCGATAGGCGATTGTCTCCGCTTGAGCCGCGGCGACGAGGCGGCGGCGCAACAGCGGCGCGATCGGATGAGCCATCGAGACATGGGCGACGCAGCCGTCGCCGAAAAAGCTCGTCTGGCGTCGATAGGTGCGATCCTCGAACTGATCGATCACGACGAACATGCCGGGATAAAGCTCGTGGTGAAACGAGCCGCAGGCCGAGAGCGCAATGATGTCGGTGACGCCGACCCGCTTCAGGGCGTCGATGTTGGCGCGATAATTGATCGTCGAGGGCGAGAAGCGATGGCCGCGGCCATGGCGCGCCAGGAACACCGCCTGCGTATTCCCCACCCGGCCAAAGCGCAGGGAGTCAGAGGGATCGCCCCACGGGGTCGCGACCCGCTCCTCGCGCAGGTCTGTCAGGCCGGGAAGATCGTAAACGCCCGAACCGCCGATGACCCCTACGATTGCTTTGGACATGCTCACCCCGCTCCATTGAGAGCGGAGCTATTCCCTAACGATCGCAATGCGATCCACGCGGCGCGACGTCCTCGATGTTGGCTTGCTAGTGCGCCGATTGCCAGATGCGCTTCTTGACGAAGTAGAGCAGCACCGCGAACACGATCAGGAAGATGATGACCCTCAGGCCAATTCTCTTGCGCTCGGGAAGGTTCGGTTCCGCCGCCCAGCTCAGAAAGGCCGCCACGTCTCGGGAGTAGTTATCCAACGTCGGCTTGGTGCCGTCCTTGTAATCAACGGCGCCGTCGGTGAGCGGCTGGGGCATCGCGATCTTGTGGCCGGGATAGTACAAATTCCACTGCGGATCGTCGGGCTTCGTATAGCCGGTCAGGATCGCGTGGATGTAATCGGCGCCCATCTCCTGATATTCAAAGCCCGGCAGCGCGTCGACGACGAACCAGGGAAAGCCGCGCTCGTACTTCAGCGCTTTGGCTAGCAACGCCATGTTGGGCGGGGCTTTCCCGAGCGTCGCCGCGGCGGCTTGGTCGTTCGGATAGGCTTCAGGGCGAGGGATGTCGTCGGCTGGCGTTCCGGGACGCTTGAAAATTTCGCCCTTCTCGTTGGGCTCGGCGTTGGTGATTTGATAGGTGGCGGCGAGCGCTCGGATCTGGTCCTCGCTGAAGCCGGGCCCGTCGGGATCAGTCAGCGTGCGGAACGGAATGCTCAGAGCATGACACGCGCTGCAGACCTCCTTGTACACCTGGAACCCGCGCTGAAGCTGAGCCTTGTCGTAGATGCCGAACATCCCCGAGAAGCTCCAGCTCTGTCGGGGAGGGTTCGGCTGCTCGGCGTCGCTTTGCGCGAGCGCGAGGCCGCTCGCAAGGACAAGCGCCACGGCGGCAGCGCCAAGCGCGGAAAACCTGACACGGATCATCGTTGAACTTCCTTGCAAGGGGTCCGCATCATTCAGCCGCAGCGACCGCGGTTTTCGTCCTCGTCAGCACCGCATCGGCGATCGACGTGGGGATCGGCTTTGTCTTCTCCGTGAAGCTGAGAATCGGCATGACGACGAGAAAGAACGCAAAATAGCCGAAGGTTAAGATGCGCGCGATGAGCGCCAGCCCCTCGGTCGGCTCCTGCGAGCCCAGGTAGCCAAGGCCGACGCAGATCGCGACGAAGACCCAGAAGAAAACGCGGAACGACGGGCGATATTTCGCCGACTTGACCGGCGAGCGGTCAAGCCAGGGAATGAAGACCAGCACGACGATCGCCGCCAGCAGAACGACCACGCCCCAGAACTTGCTCGGGATCGCGCGCAGCATCGCGTAGAACGGCAGCAGGTACCATTCCGGCACCACATGCGCGGGGGTCGCCAGCGGATTGGCGGGAATCGAATTGTCGGCGTCGAGCAGATAATTGGGGATGTAGAACACGAGCCAAGCGTAAAGGATGAGGAACACCGACAGGCCGACGACGTCCTTGATCGTGGCGTAGGGCGTGAAGGCGATCGTGTCGCGCTGGGGATCCTTCACCTCGATCCCATCGGGATTGTTCTGTCCCGCGACGTGCAGCGCCCAGATGTGCAGCCCCACGAATCCCGCGATGAGGAAGGGCACGAGATAGTGCAACGCGAAGAAGCGTGTGAGCGTCGGACCGCCGACCGCAAATCCGCCCCAGAGCCAATGAGCGACCGAATTGCCAACCACGGGAATGGCCGACGTGAGGTTGGTGATGACGGTCGCGCCGGCAAAGCTCATCCCGCCCCAGGGCAAAACATAACCGAAAAAAGCCGTCGCCATCATCAGCACGTAGATGATGACGCCGATGATCCACAGAAGTTCGCGCGGCGGCTTGAATGAGCCGTAATAGAGGGCGCGGGCCATGTGCATGTAGCAGGCGAAGAAGAAGAGCGAGGCGCCGTTGCTGTGCAGATAGCGGATCAGCCAGCCATAATTGACATTGCGCATGATGTTGTCGACCGAGGCGAAAGCCTGGGTCGATGAGGGGATGAAATGCATGGCGAGAACGACGCCGGTGACGATCTGCGCCACCAGCATGAAGGACAGAATCGCGCCAAACGTCCACATGTAGTTGAGATTGCGCGGCACCGGATAGGCGATGAACGAGGAATGTACCAAGCCGCCCAGCGGGAGACGCGATTCAAACCAGCGCCCAATCGCGCTTTTGGGAACGTAGGTCGAAGGACCGCTCATGTCGTGGATCTCTGATGGACGTGGAGGCGAAGAATTGTCGAGGGAAGAAGTCGATGCGTAGCCCGCGACCAGCTATTACTCTAGCGTGGGTGGGGAAAGCATTTTATGCGCCGCGGGCAAAGGTGGCGCCTCGAAGATCCCCCCACCAGGGCATAACCGGAAGGAACATCGTCGACTTCTTCCATTGATGGTCAATTCACCCCCCAACGGGCGTGTCGCCCCGGCGCCTGCGGGGTCACGACCTTGAATTGGTTCGATCCGGCTTTTCGCATCGATCGAATTCATTGTCCATAGCCCGAAGCTCTGCGTTTCTCTCTCCAGCTCCCGGCGTTTTCCGAATGGCTTTTTCGCCCGCCAACCTTTTGCTTTTGCGCGCAATATGACGAAGCCAGACGCACCCCTCCTGCTCGCTTTGTTCGAGCCCGACATCGCCCAAAATACCGGCGCCATGATGCGAACCTGCGCGTGCCTCGGCGTCGATGCAGCGATCATCGAACCGGCGGGCTTTCGGATCAACGACAGCCGGTTTCGCCGCGCCGCGATGGACTATATCGAGGCTGTCACGCTCGAGAGCCACGATTCGTGGGCAAGCTTCACGGCCTGGCGCGCCGCCAATCAACGGCGGCTGGTGCTGCTGACGACAAAGGGCGAAACGTGTTTGTGGGATTTCGCGTTTCATGAAAAGGATATTATCCTTGTCGGCCGCGAATCGTCCGGCGTTCCGGAGGCGGTGCGGGTTTCGGCGGATGTTCGAGTGCATATCCCTATTCAGCCTCCCTTGCGTTCCTTGAACGTAGGGATCGCCGCAACGATCGCGATGACCGAAGGATTGAGACAGCTTGGACGCTTGCCGTCCTCACAAAAAGGTGAAGGGTGAACAGGGCCCAAAGCGGAAAGCGCGGACGTGACAACGACGGGCGGATCAATGATCCTCGCTCCGTAGCGCCGTCGGCGATCGCACGGGAGGAGACGATGGGCGAAGAGACCGCGTTTCGCGTGCTCATCGCCGATGACCATCCGCTCATGGTCGGCGGTTTGCGTCAGGCCGTGCTCGCGGCGACGCCCGATGCTGAGATCGCGGTCGCGCATGATTTCGACAGCATGGTCGTGGCGCTGGAGGCTTTGCCAGACACCGACCTCGTGCTGCTCGACCTGACCATGCCGGGCGTGCGCGGATTCTCTGGACTCCTCTTTCTGCGCTCGGAGCGCCCATCCATTCCGGTCATCGTTGTTTCGGGCAACGCAGAGCGCGCGGTCATCCGCCATTGCATGGAATTCGGCGCCGCCGGCTTTATCCCGAAAACGAGTTCCCTCGATACGATGCGAGGGGCGATCACCCAGGTTCTGGACGGCGGCCGATGGACCCCTGCCGACTTCGACCCGAGCCCGGTCCCGAACGGCGAATCGAGCGCAATGGCGCGGCGCCTTGCTTCGCTGACGCCGCAGCAAATTCGGGTGCTGATGATGCTGTCGCAAGGCTTGCTCAATAAGCAGATCGCGTACGAGCTCGGCGTTTCCGAAGCGACCGTGAAAGCGCATGTGTCCGCGATCCTCCAGAAGCTCGGCGTCGAGAGCCGAACTCAGGCCGTCATTCTCGCGACCAAGATCGAGAGCGCGCAGGAACTCTTGATTGCGCCGTAGAGGCACGCGCATCGAACCGGATCATCATTGCGAGCCATAGGGCGTCGCGAGACGCCCGTCCTTTGGGACGGGAACGCCGGACGCCCTGTGACTCCTGGATCGCCGCGTCGCTCCGCTCCTCGCGATGACGGACGCCAGCGCTCTAGCGCAGCCTCACCCCTTGCCGCGATTTTGTCTTTTATCGATAAGATCAGTCACGACTGAAGGATCGGCCAGAGTCGAGGTGTCGCCAAGCGCGCCATACTCGTTCTCGGCGATCTTGCGCAGGATTCGGCGCATGATTTTGCCGGAGCGTGTCTTTGGCAACATCGGCGCGAACTGAACGAGGTCAGGCGAAGCGAACGGCCCGATTTCCTTGCGCACCCAACCGACCAGTTCCTTGCGCAGATCCTCGCTCGGC
>DATDHT010000344.1:0-42434 GCA_036521435.1 Roseiarcus sp. | reverse complement strand
CAGCAACGCGACAATTGCGGACGCGTCGACGACCTTATCGGTCACGGTCTTCGCGGACGAGTCGCGCCGCTTCGTCCCGCCGCGTGAGATTAAGGCCCCTCACTCTGGCGACGATTTCGTCAATTCCAAGCCGGCGTGGCGCCCCGGTCGCCTCGTCGATCAACGCCCTCAATTCGCCCTGCAGCGACCGATGGTTGGCTTTGGCGCGTTCGCGCAGCCGCCTTACTTGGTCCTCCGGCACGCTTTTGATCGAAAGGTCCAAGATTGAGCTCCAAAATGGAGCAGTAACAGAGCAGTTTTGGCGCAGGAAAGCAACCCAATCGCTGCGGGTACATGCGGTCCCTTTGGTTGCCGCCGGCGCTGCAAGCGGTTACCAACTCGCGATCCTCCCTTTCGCCCTCCCTTTCCGCGTCGCCAATGCCAGCCTCCCCGGACGACCTTATTGCCTATCTGTCTGGCCTCGGGGTCGATACCGAGACCGTCGACCATCCGCCGCTGTTCACGGTCGAGGATTCTCGGACGCTGCGAGGCGAAATCCCCGGAGGCCACACCAAAAACCTGTTCGTCAAGGACAAGAAAGGCCGGTTGTTCCTGCTCGTCCTGGGCGAGGAGACATTGGTCGACCTGAAGAAGGTGCACGAGACAATCGGCGCGCAGGGGCGCGTCTCCTTCGGCTCGGCTGAGCTTTTGGAAGAGGTCTGGGGCGTTCGGCCGGGCGCGGTCACGCCGTTTGGCGCGATCAACGACAAGATGGCCAGGGTTTCCGTCGTGCTCGACGAAGCGATGATGCGTCATGATCGGCTCAACTTTCATCCGCTGGTCAATACGCTGACGACCGGGCTCAAGAGCGCGGATCTGATCACATTCCTGCGCGCGACCGGACATGAGCCACTGGTCGTGGCGTTGGGACACGATCAAGCCGCCGGTTGAATAAAATGCCAAACGCCTCCATTTAGAGCGGCAAAGTGGGGCATCCGCGGGGGCCTGCCCAACCTGGAGATGAGTGGACATGGCGAATGTTAGCGGCGCGCTCGCGCCTCAACCCAAGGCGGGTGCAGTCAAAGACGTCACGTCGGCCTCGTTCCGCGCCGATGTCCTGACGGCGTCGACGCGCCAGCCGGTTCTGGTCGACTTCTGGGCGCCGTGGTGCGGCCCGTGCAAGCAGCTTGCCCCGCTGCTGGAGAAGGCTGTCGCCGATTCCGGCGGCAAGGTCACCCTGGTCAAGATGAACATCGACGAGCATCCCCAGATTCCGGGCCAGCTCGGCATCCAGTCGATTCCGGCCGTCATCGCCTTCGACAAGGGCCAGCCGGTCGACGGGTTCGTCGGCGCGCTGCCCGAAAGCCAGATCCGCGGCTTCATCGAGCGGCTCGTAGGCCCGATCCAGAGTGAATCGGCAGTGCTTTTGGCTGAGGCGGAGGAGGCCGCCGCCAGCGGCGACGCGGACGGCGCGGCGGCGATCTTTTCCGAGATTCTGGTTGAGGACCCGGGCGAAGCCAAAGCGATCGGCGGTCTCGCCAAACTCCACGTCGCCGCCGGACGGCTCGAAGAGGCGAAAACCTTGTTGGAGACCGCGCCCGCAGCGCTGGCCGGCAAGGAGCAGGAGCCGGCGGTGGTTGCCGCCTGGGCCGCGCTACACCTGGCTGAGCAGGCCTCGAACGTCGGCGAGCTTGCGCCTCTCGAACAGGCCGTCGCCGCCAATCCGGACAACCACCAGGCGCGCTTCGACCTTGCGATCGCGCTGTCGGCGAAAGAGGATCGGGACGGCGCCGCCGACCAATTGCTTGAAATCATCCGCCGCGACCGCAAATGGAACGACGAGGCGGCGCGCAAACAATTGTTGCAGCTGTTCGAGGCCTGGGGTCTCATGGACCCGGCTTCGGTCACGGCGCGGCGCAAGCTGTCGGCGGTCTGGTTTTGACCACAAAACGCCGTCAAAAGCACCGGAAGCAAGAGCATTTGGAGCATGAGAAGAGCGCAATGAAGCTCAACCGCACCTTCGCCGCACCGGCCGAAATGCCGGCGACGATCCCGCTGTTTCCGATGGCGGGCGCGCTTCTGTTGCCGCGCCGGCCGATCCAGCTCACGGTGTTTGAGCCCCGCTATCTCGAGATGCTGGATGATGCGCTGGGTGGCGAACGCCTGATCGGCGTCATTCAGCCGTCCTCGGAGGAAGAAGCGACCGATCCGGCCCCGGAACTCTATCCACTCGGCTGCGCTGGCCGCATCGTCCAATATGCGGAGATCGGCGACGGCCGCTGCTTCTTGACGCTGATGGGTGTGGCGCGATTCCACCTGACCGCCGAAACGCCGAGCGAGCGCCCCTATCGGATCGCGGTTCCGGATTATTCGCCATTCGCCGAGGATTTTCTCGAAGGCGCAGGCGAAGCGGCGGTCGATCGCGACGACCTGATCGCGGCCCTCAAACGCTTCGCCGAGGTCAACGAGATCAAGGTGGTGTGGAGCGACATCAAGAAGGCGTCCAACGAGGCGCTGGTCAACGGTCTGTCGATGATGAGCCCGTGCGGTCCGAGAGAGAAGCAGGCGCTGCTCGAGGCCAAGGACCTCAAATCGCGGGCCGAGATGCTGGTGGCGATAACCACCATCGAGCTCGCGCGCGGCCAGGACGCGGCGATGCAGATTCATTAGGCGGCTGGTCAGCCTTCCAGCCTGCGCAACTGGGATGCGCTGCGCCCGAGCCGGCGGCGCAAGAGGCTACGCAAGGTGACGGCGTCGGAATAGCCGACCTCGCTCGCAATTCGCTCGACGCTTTCGCCGGTCGTTTGCAGCAGATGGACTGCCCGTTCGACTCGCAAATCTTGAAAATAGGACAGCGGCGACTTGCCTAGCACGGCGCGCAGTCGTCGCGCCAAGGTGCGCGGGCTGGCGCCGATCGCGCGCGACGCATCGTCCAGGGAAAATCCGTTGGACAAGTTCTCGCGGGCCCAACGCTCGAACCGCTCGACCACTGCATCTGCGTGGGTCAGGTGATCCGGTATAGCATAGGCCGCCTGAGAGGAGCGCGGGTCGGCCATCAGATAACGCGCTGTGACCGTGGCCAGCGCCGGGCTGATCCCGCGTACGAGCCAGAGGGCGAGGTCAAAATGCGCAAGCGCCGCGCCTGCGGTCACGACGTCGTCGGATCGAACGACCATGCGGCCATCATCGAGAACGACTTTCGGATAGCGCGCCCTGAAAAATGGTCCTAACCACCAACTGGTCGTCGCCTTTCGGCCATCGAGCAATCCGTTTTCGGCGAGAACGAACGTGCCCGTGCAAGCGGCGGCCGCCATTACGCCCTCGGTCTGCCGGTCGCGCAGCAGCATCCCCGCCCTGGCAACGTCTCGGTGGCCGAGCGCACCGGCCAGGGTCTGTGGCGTCTTGGCCCCGAGCGCAGGCACGACGATGACGTCTGGACGCGACAACCCCGACGCCATCCGCGTCGGAACCTTCAGGCCGTTGGCCGTTGTCACACCGCGCCTGACGCCGATGACGCGCGTAAGGACCGGAGCCGAGAGCCCGTGCTGCTCCCTCCCGAGTTCAGCCGCTATCGCAAACGTATCCTGCACCGCGGCAAGGCCGGTGTCGAAAACCCCGTCGAGCGCGAGAATGTCGATAAGCATGGCAGGAATACTATCAAAAATGTCGATCTTGCCAAGCGCATCGACGACCTGTTTCGCCTATCTTCCGGCCCGTCATTGCACCAGCAACGGGGAGACCGATGGTAAAACTCGCACTGTATGTACGTCTTGAAGCCAAGCCTGGAAAGGAAGCGACCCTCAAGGCGTTTCTCGAAAGCGCCTTGCCGCTGGCGCAGGGTGAGGCGTCGACGCCCGTGTGGTTCGCGCTTCAGTTCGGCCCGAGCACGTTCGGCATCTTTGACGCTTTCGCCGACGAGGCGGGCCGGCAGGCCCATCTCGGCGGCGCCATCGCCGCGGCGCTTATGTCCAAGGCCGATGAGTTGCTGGCGGCTCCGCCCACGATAGAGAAAGTCGACCTTCTCGCTGCAAAACTGCCGGGATAGGCCGGGAAGGGAAGAACGGCCCGCATCCCCTGCCGCGGGCGGCCGTTCCAAACTCCGCCCGCCCTCGCAAGCGAACTGACCCTTGCGCCAGGTGTTTGGCCGGGAAGTGAGCCCTCATCCGGCCCTTCGTGCCACCTTCTCCCCGAGGGAGAAGGGGAGTATCGAACGACGCCGCCGGACCCCTTCTCCCACCGGGAGAAGGTGGCGCGCCGGAGGCGCGACGGATGAGGGTCGCGCTCCCTATTCCGCCGCCTCGCGCAGGGCGGCGTAGCGGGTCAGCTGCGCCCTCAACGGCGCGGGTTTCAGCGGCTTGTACATGACGAGAACGTCCGTACGCGCCGCCTCTTCGCGCGCCTCAGGGCTTCGATCGGCGGTGGCGAGGATCGCAGGCGTGCTGCGGCCGAACCGCTCGCGCACCGACCGGATCGCGGCGACGCCGTCACCGGAATCGAGATGGTAATCGGCGATGATGACGTCGGGCGCGCCGAACGCGTCGAGCGCGACAATCGCCTCTTCAAGGCCATGGGCGGTCGCGACCAGACAGCCCCAGCGCGTCAGGAGGACGCGCAGGCCTTCGATCACGCTGGGCTCGTTGTCGATGGCCAGCACCTTGAGCCCGCCGAGCGGCTCGTTCGTCGCGACCGGCTCGGGCGCGCCCGAATCCGCGCGGGGCGTGAGAGGCGCCCGTCCGAGCGGCGCGGTGACGGAGAACACCGAGCCCTTGCCCGGGTGGGACCGCAACCCGATTGGCTGCTCGAGCACCCGTCCCAGACGCTCGACGATCGACAAGCCGAGCCCCAGCCCGCGCGCCACGCGCGCGCCCTGGTCGAGCCGCTTGAACTCGACGAACACCGCGCGCTGATGCTCGGGCGGAATGCCGAGGCCGGTGTCCCAGACCTCGATGCGGACCGCGCCGGGAACGCGACGGCAACCGACCAGCACCCGGCCGCTCAGCGTATATTTGAGCGCGTTCGAAATCAGGTTCTGCAACAAACGCCGCATCAGACGCCGATCGGTGCGAACGGCGAGCGTGGTGGACACGAAGACCAGATCGAGCCCCTTCGCTCGGGCGACGGCGGCAAACTCGATCTCGAGCATCCCCATGAGATCGGCGACCGAAACGTCGGAAATCTCCGGCCGCGTCGCACCAGCGTCCAGTCGCGAAATGTCGAGAAGCGCGCCAATGATCTCCTCAACCGCCTCGAGCGAGATGTCGACATTGCGCGCGAGGTTTTTGCGCTCCTCGGGGTCGATCTGATTGACGCCTTCGCTCAATGAGCTTGCATAGAGCCGCGCGGCGTTGAGCGGCTGCAGAATATCGTGGCTGGCCGCGGCGAGGAACCGCGTCTTGGAGAGGTTGGCCGCGTCCGCCTCGTCCTTCGCCCGCTCGAACTCGGCGTTGAGCCGCTGCAGTTCCGCGGTGCGCTCATCGACGCGCCGCTCGAGCATCTCGTTAGACGCCGCAAGCGCTTCTTCGGCCTGAACACTTTGCGTGACGTCGGTATAGGTGGTGACGACCCCGCCGTCCGGAAGCCGCGCCGAGCGCACCTCGATGACGCGGTTGGTCGAGAACAGACGCAGCCGGTTCGGTTGATCGTCATAGAGAAGGCTCGCCACGCGGTCGGCAACGAAATCCTCGGAATCGCCCCGCCCGTACACCCCACGACCGGCGTTAGAGCGCACGATCTCGTCGAGCCCCACGCCATGATGCAGCATGGCGGGCGGCAAATCGAAAAGGTCGACGAATTCGCGGTTCCAGGCGGTCAGCGCCAGATTGGCGTCGAAGACGGCAATTCCCTGGCGCGCATGGTCGAGCGCATGCTGCAATTGATCGCGGCTCGACTGGATCGCCGCCGAAGCTTCGTCGATGAGCTTGAGCGCCGATTGGCCTGACACCGTCCTGGGCTTCAGCAACAACGACAGGACCTGGCGCGAGGTCGAGGCGCCGATCGCCGGCGACAGCAAAAATTCGGCGTGGCGAATGAGTTGCGCGCTGGCCTCGAACGCGGGGTCATAAACGAGGCCGCGCTCGCGCATGAAGGTCGCGAAAGCGCGGCGCGCCCGCCCTGCCCCGAGATAGCGGGCGACCGCCGTCTCGAGTTCGCCCGCGGTGGTCGACGAACGCCAAAGACGGAACGCCTGGGGCTCGCCGCCGACCCCCATGCCGGCGAAAGCGCTCGCCTGGGCGCGTTCGAGCGCGCTCGGCTGGCGGGTCAGCGAAAAGGCGATAAAAGCTGCGACATTGGCGGCCAATGATAGGACCACCCCGCCCACCAGCGCGTTGGGCGCGAACGCGATCAGCGCGGCGGGCCTCAGCCACCCGATCGCTAAAGGGCCGTGCGCCAGAAAGCTGGAGAGCGCCTGGCCCGGCCGGATCGACGGCAAAAACAAGAGATAAAACCACACCAACGAGCCTATCGTCATGCCTGCGATTGCGCCCCGCGCGGTCCCGCGGCGCCAGAACAGGCCGCCCATAAACGCCGGCGCGATTTGCGCCACCGCCGCGAAGGACAGGAGGCCGATCGACACCAGGCCGGTTTTGATGGTCATGCGCTCGTAGGCGAGGCCGAGCGCCAGAACCCCGACGATGGCGATCCGGCGCACCCATAGGACCAGTGCGCCGATGTCGCCTTCGGCCGTGGGCGCCTGCGCGCCCCGGCGCCGGAGCAGGAGCGGCATCACCAGATCATTGGAAATGGTGATGGCGAGGGCGACGCTTTCGACCACCACCATTCCGGTCGCCGCGGACAAGCCCCCCACCATCGTCAAGAGCGCCACGCCATGCGCTCCGGCGTGCAGCGGGAGCGCAAGAACGGTCAGGTCGCGATTGAAAGACGCGTCCGGGAAAATCTTGAGGCCGGCGATGGCCAAGGGCGCAACGAACAGGTTGATCAGCACGAGATAGGCCGGAAACAGCCAGGCCGCGGTGCGGATTTCGCGCTGGTCGTGGTTCTCGACCACGGCGACGTGAAACTGCCGCGGCAAAAGCACGATCGCGAGCGCCGACAACAGCGTGGTCACCACCCAAACCGCGGGATCTGGAGGGGTCTGGATCACCGAGGCGATCCTGGGATCGGACCCAGCGATCCCGGTCAGATCGATGATCCCGTTGTTGAGCCTCCACACGACGAAGGCGCCAACCGCGAGAAACGCCGCCAGCTTGACGATCGATTCGACCGCGATGGCCAGAATGAGACCGTCCTGGTGCTCCTTGGGGTTGATGCGTCTGGTGCCGAACGCCATCGCGAAGATTGCGAGCAGCAAGGACACTGCGAGATAAAACGAGGTCGAGGGCTTGCCCGGCGTCAACTGCCCCCGATCGAACGAGTCGACCACCATCAAGACGGTCGGCGCGACCGCCTTGAGCTGGAGCGCCACATAAGGCGCCGACCCGATCAGCGCGATCAGCGCGGCGACCGCGGCCACGGCTTGAGATTTTCCATATCGCGCCGATACGAAATCGGCGACCGTGGTGACGTTCTGGGCGCGGGCGAGATTGGCGATCCGGGCGATGAACGGCGCTCCAAGGCCGATGACAAGAATGGGTCCGATATAGATCGGCAAAAAATCAAGCCCATGCTCGGAAGCAAGCCCGACCGAGCCGTAGTAGGTCCAGGACGTGCAATAGACGGCGAGACTGAGCGCGTAGACGAACGCTCGCGAGCGGCCGGATAAAAAGCGTCGGCCGCCGCCGTCGCCCCACCAGGCGATGAGGAACAGAAACGAGACGTAGCCGATTGCGGTCAGAAGAACCGTTGTGCCGTTCATCAGAGCCGAGCGTTCGCCCTTTGCTGAACAGGCACACTAAACGATGATTGCGCTCCGTGGAATCAACCACTTTTGTCGGAATGGGGTCTAGCGTCAAAGGTCAATCACACATGTGTTGAATGCTCTGCTTGAAAGAGGGGTCATCGCGACCGATCTGCGCTGATTTCTAAGATGGGTCGAAAACGGTAGTTCCTGGTTGGATGTTCACGCTAACGCGTTCTCCCGGGCGGCTCCGTGGTTGCGCGTCAACATAAGACGACCCAAATGGAGCAACTTCCCAACCTGCGCGTTGAACACGTTCGCTGGATCAAGCGGAGTTCGCGATGCGCTGGATTGTCAATCGCCGGGAAGTGGAGCGGGAGGTGGATCAGCGGACCTCGCTTCTCGATCTCCTGCGCGAGCATCTGCACCTCTTCGGCGCGAAGAAGGGGTGCAACCAAGGCGCGTGCGGCGCCTGCACCATTCTGGTCGATGGCGAGCGCATCAATTCCTGCCTCGCTCTGGCCGTCCAGTACGAAGGCCGCGAGATCACGACGATCGAGGGCCTCGGCGAACCCGGCGCGCTCCATCCTCTGCAGCAGGCCTTCGTCGAACATGATGGCTTGCAGTGCGGCTATTGCACGCCCGGTCAGATCTGCTCGGCTGTCGGCATGGCGGCGGAGCTGCGCAAGGGCGTGCCGAGCTACGTCACGGAAGACCTCGACGCAGAGATTATAGCGCTCAGTCACGATGAGCTGCGCGAGCGGATGAGCGGCAACCTCTGCCGTTGCGGCGCCTATAATGGCATCGTCGATGCGATTCATGAAACCTTTGGCGGCTTAGCCGCCCCGGCTCCGAAGCGGGAGGCCGCCTGATGAATCCATTCCACTACGAGCGCGCCTCCGACGTGAGCGCCGCGCTGGCGGCCGGAGCCCGTGCGGGCGCGCACTATCTCGGCGGCGGCACCAATCTCGTCGATCTGATGCGCGAGACGATCGAGCGTCCCGATGTGCTGGTGGACGTGAGCGGCCTCTCCCGAGATATCGAGGAGACCGATGACGGGGGCTTGAGGATCGGCGCCGGCGTGAAGAACACCGCCGTGGCGGCCGACCGACGTGTGCGCGAACGCTTCCCGCTGCTCGCCCAGGCGATCCTGGCCGGCGCCTCCGCCCAGATCCGCAATATGGCGACGGTCGGTGGCAATCTCATGCAGCGCACCCGCTGCCTCTATTTCTACGACGATGCCGCACGCTGCAACAAACGTGGCCCCGGAGCGGGTTGCGATGCGCGCGACGGTTTCAATCGCAACCACGCGGTGCTCGGCGCCTCTGAGACCTGTGTGGCCACGCATCCCTCGGACATGTGCGTCGCGCTTGCGGCCTTGGACGCTGTCGTGACGGTGAGAGGCAAGAACGGATCGCACGATATCCCGCTGACTGCGTTCCATCGCCTTCCTGGCGACACGCCTCAACTCGAGACCATGCTTGAGCCCGGCGAGCTCATCATTGCGGTGACTGTGCCGCAGAATGGCATCGCCGCCCGATCGTCCTACCGCAAGGTGCGTGATCGTGCGTCTTACGCCTTCGCCCTCGTCTCGGTCGCCGCCGGCCTCGAAATGGAGCACGGCAAGATCAAGGACGTGCGTCTCGCGTTGGGCGGCGTCGCGCACAAGCCGTGGCGCGCAGAGCGCGCGGAAGCCGTGCTTCGGGGCGGCGAGGCGACGGAGGCCGCCTTCCGCCAGGCGGCCGAAGCGGAGCTCGCCCCGGCTCAAGCCCTGCGCGACAATGCCTTCAAGATAGAGCTCGCCAAGCGCGTGATTGTGGATGCGCTCGGCAAGCTCGCGGCAGCCGGTGGAGCGGCGCAATGAGTGGTGTGCAGGACGCCGTCCAGGCGGTGGTGAGGAAGGCGATCGCGCTTGCGCCCGACAGCTGGATGCCCGGCGGCAAGCCTGATCCCCTGATTCATCACAAGCACGGGCTGATCGGCGCGCCGGTCTCGCGAATTGACGGCCCGCTTAAAGTTTCCGGCAAGGCGCAGTTTTGCGCCGAGTTCCCGATGGAGAGACTGACCTACGCGGCGCTCAAATATTCGGCAATCGCGCGCGGCCGTATTGTCGAGATCGACACGGCGGCGGCCGAGGCGGCGCCGGGCGTCGTCCTGGTGATGACGCATCGGAACGCCCCGAAACTCAATCGGGCGCCGCCGTTCATGAGTAAACCCAAGGCCGCTGGTCCCGACGACCTGCCGATCATGCAGGATGACCGCATCCACTGGAACGGGCAGCCGGTCGCACTCGTGCTCGCCGAGACGCAAGAACAGGCCGACCACGCTCAGAGTTTCATTCGCGTCACCTATGAAGAACAGAACCCGGTCATCGCGCTCGCCGCCGCCAAGGCAAAGGGAGGCGAGCCTGGTGTGTTCATGGGCGAGCCGCTGAAGCAGAAGGTCGGCGACGCCGAAGCGGCGCTCGCCGCCGCGCCGCACAAGGTGGACGTGACCTATACGACGCCGCGTCACCATCACGCTCCAATCGAGCTTCACGCCTGCACCCTCGCCTGGGAAGGCGAGACGTTGCGGATCCACGACGCTTCGCAGGCGGTGGCGCACGAAGCCTGGACCATCGCGCAGGTCTTCGGGCTGAAGGAGAATCAAGTGCGCCTGACGTCCCCCTTCGTTGGCGGCGGCTTCGGCAGCAAACTCCTTTGGCAGCACCAGATCCTCGCGGCCGCGGCGGCGACGATCGCGCGCCGGCCGGTTCGAATCATGCTCTCCCGCGAGGGGGTGTTCCGGATCGTCGGCGGCCGCACCGTCACCGAGCAGCGCGTGGCGCTTGGGGCCCAGACTAACGGCCGGCTCGACGCCCTGATTCACACGGGCGTGGTCGCCATGACTCCGCACAACAACATGCCCGAGCCCTTCATTCTGCCGGCTAAAAGCGTCTACGCGTCGAAGACCTTCTTCTTGGACGTCGAGACGGTGAAGATGAACATGGTCGCCAACACCTTCATGCGCGCGCCGGGCGAAGCGGTCGGCACGTTCGGGCTCGAATCCGCGATGGACGAGCTGGCCGTTGAACTTGGGCTAGACCCGATCGAGCTCCGCATCCGGAACGAGCCGGACAAGGACCCGCTGACAGGTTTGGCCTTCTCGCAGCGCGGGATCGTGCAGGCTTGGCGGGACGGTGCGGCGCGGTTCGGCTGGGACAAGCGAAGCGCAAGCCCTGCGGCGCGGCGCGAGGGCGACTGGCTCATCGGCATGGGCTGCGCCGCCGGCACCTACCCGTACTATCGGATGCCCGGCGGAGCAGCGCGTCTCACGATCACGCGCGACGGCCACGCGACCGTTGCCATCGCCGCGCACGAGATGGGGATGGGCACCGCCACGGCCCAGGCCCAGGTCGCGGCCGAACGGCTCGGGCTTCCCTTGGAGCAGGTGCAGGTGCTGTACGGCGATACTCTGTTCCCGGGCGCCGTATTGGCCGGCGGCTCGCAGCAGACAGCGGCGATCGGCGCGTCGCTCATCGCCGCTCAGCGGGCGCTGGTGAAGGAACTCCTGAAGCTGGCCGGCAACGACTCGCCGTTGGCCGGCCTGGGCGCAGACGAGGTGGGCGGTTTCGAAGGCGGGCTGTGTGCGCTCGACGATGCGTCCCGCCGGGAAAGCTATGCTTCAATTCTTGGCCGCGCCCGGCGCGAGGAGGTGGCAGTCGAGGCCGAAGCGCCGATGCCGCTCGAGCTCGAACATTGGTCCATGCACAGCCACAGCGCTCTGTTCTGTGAAGTCCGGGTGAACATAGTGAGTGGCGAAATACGTGTCAGCCGCTTCCTCGGATCGTTCGATTGCGGGCGCATCCTCAACGCCAAGACGGCGGCAAGCCAGTTCCGCGGCGGCATCATCATGGGGCTTGGCCTCGCGCTGATGGAGGAGGCTTTGTTCGACGAGCGCAGCGGGCGGACCATGAATCCATCGCTCGCCGAATATCACGTGCCGGTGCATCTGGATGTGCCCGAGATCGACGTGATCTGGACTGATGAGCCGGACCCTCACGCTCCCGTAGGCGCCCGGGGCATTGGCGAGATTGGCATCACCGGCGTGGGCGCCGCAGTCGCCAACGCCGTGTTCAACGCCACGGGCAAGCGCGTGCGAGATCTGCCAATCACGCTCGACAAGGTGATGTAGCGAAGCGTCCTGGGCGGGCGCCGGGATCGTTTCGTCAACCGAGATTGGGCTGGGTGGCTTTGGAGCTTGGCAAGGCTTGCATCTTTGTCCACCAGTCCGCAAAGCCGGGAACGTTGAAAGGCGCGTCCTTGTCCGGCGTGAGCGAGACGTAAAAGACAATCGGCGCGAGATAGAGGTCCGCGAGACTCAAGTTGTCGCCTGCAATGAAGGGGGAAGAGCCCTTCGTCTTCATGGCGAGTTCGATCATCTTGCGGCCATTCTCGAGGCCGCCCTTCCGCATCGCCTCGTTCTTGCCGGCGACGAAATCCGGAAACAGATGATAGGCGGCGACGCCGCCGATGAGCGCGCCATAGCCGTAGGAGTCGATGAGGCCGAGGGCCATGTCCATCCGCGCGCGATCCTTGGGCGTCGACGGGATCACCGACTTGCCGGGCAGGACATCGTTGAGGTAGCGCGCAATCGCAGTCGTTTCCGGAATGCGCATGCCATCATGGTCGAGGACCGGCACTTTGCCGAAGGGATGGCGCTCCCAATGCGGGTCGCCCGCCAGGACATTCAACGGCACTTGCTTAAAGTCGGTCACGCTCTTTTCGGCAAGCACCATCTTGACCGCGCGGACGTAGAGCCGTCAAAGCCTCAAAGAGTCATGTCCGACATTGGGTTTCTGTTCCCTCTCAATCGCGTTCGGCGCGAGTCTAGAAGGAATCGTCCGGCCAAGCTAGGGGCTCAGCCCGCGTCCTCCGTCCTGGCCGTCTTCGGCTTCGCCCCCTTCGCGGGCTTGCGGAGGTCGCGCAGGGTATCGTTCTGCGCGATCATCAGACGGATTGCCTCGACATTGGCGCGCGCGGCGTCGAGCGAAAGGTCGGTCCGGCCGACGGTTTCGGCGTCGCCGAATTTGCCTTCGAGCGCCAGCACCAAAGCCAGATCGCCGCGCATCCGCGCATCGGCTTTGGGAGTGGCGACGGCTTGCCTCAGAGCGTCCTCGGCCGCGGGCAATTGCTTGGCCAGCGCGAGCGAGAGCCCCATGTTGGTGAGCACGCTGGGCTCCCCCGGCGCGATCTTGAGCGCTTCGTGATAGAATTGCATCGCCCCCGCATGGTCGCCGAGCCGGTCGGCGACCGTCCCTTGCACCGACATGACGTCCCAGCGCGGATCGTCGGGCGTATAGGCGTGGCTCAGCACATCCTTGGCTTGGGTGAGCTGGCCGGCGTCGGCGAGCGCCTTGCCATATTCGCCGAGCACGTCGAAATCCTTAGGCGTCTTGATGGCCGCGGTCTGGATAACGGCGACGGCCTCGTTGTATCGAGTCAGCGCCCGCAACGCCCGCGCATAATCGATCGAAGCGGCCTTCTCGCCCGGACTACGATCGTAACGCTTGCCCAATTCCTCCGCGTAGGCCCTGAGCTTCGCGTCTTCAGTCGGCTGAGCTGCGGACCCGGGGATGGAGCCGGTTACGTCGCCGAAGTCGTGGCAGCCCGCGAGCGGCACGGCGAAAGCCAGTAGCGCGGCTGCGAACGAGGCGCGCAGGAGGGCGGGGCGGGAGGACAAGCGCGGCATTGGAGTCCCGGGGCGGACGGAAACAGCGTTTAACGAGGGTCCGTCCCGAACCTTGCTTGAGGCTGCCCACACCGGAGGGTTGGCGCCCACGAGCGGAAAACACGCTTCCGACCTCGGCTCCGGCGCTAGGTAAAACTACGCGTTGTTGATCGTCCTGCCGTTCGCCAGTCTGAACTCAACGGCGCGAGACCAACTCGAGCGGCCATCCGCAACAACACGGTGCTGTCTTACGACCTCAGCCAGGACACCAGCTCCGGCGCATGCAGCCGAGCTACCCGATCCCGCTGGATTATACGAACCTCCTGCCGCAAAACAGCATCGTCTCGATTGACCTGCGTTCGCCTGATGGCGGAAGCGCGCCCTTTATTGTTGAGGCAGGCCCTCAATAGCGAAGGCGCGGAACTTCGCATACTTATCGCCAACCTTGCGAGCTTCCTTGAACGAATCTGAACTGCGCCACGTCTGCACGGCGTCGAGGCTCTCGAACGCATTGATAGCCACGCGCGTGCCTGGCGACGGCCCGTCGTACACAACGATATTTTGCCCGGCGGCAACGAGACGGCCGCCCGACGCCTTGATCGCGGCTTGGGCGAGGGGAACGTACTCCTTCTGATAGGCATCCAAGTCGCTGATGGCGACCTCCGTTACGACATAGGCGGGCGCGCGCCCCGCGGCGTGGAGACCCTGAACGGCGGCGCCGCCGATTACAAAGCCCGCCAGCAAAACAAAAGCCGTCTGTGATCGAGTTGTCATCGCGATCCTCCAGATTGGAGCCAACGCCATACACTATTCCAAGAACCTCCTGAATGACATTGGCAAATGGGGCTCTGCCGGATTTGCGCGTTCGGGCGTTATTGGTCGCGAAGCCAATTAGCGCTGCTTCGAGGAGGAAGGTCGACATGCCGAAGTTCGTGACCATTGGATATGGCGACCGCGCAGGATATGAAAGCACACCCGTAGACGTCCGCGACGCGGCTCACGCCTACGACGCGGAACTGAGAAAACGCGGAGCCTTGATGGGGGTCGCGGGCGTGCCGGTGCAGGTCCGCAACACCTTGGCTGCCGGAGTCCGAACGAAGAACTCCCCCTTCATGTCATCCGCGTTGCCGATCGCCGGCTTCGCGGTGATTGACGCGGCCGATCTCGCAGAGGCGATCACGATCGTTTCGAAAACGCCATGCGCGGTTGCGCACGGCGTCGTGGAAGTGTGGCCTTTGGAACAAGCTGGCTAGGGGCGCCGAGCCAGAACAGCGGCTTCGATTTGGCCGTCCTACGTTTTTTGCGCGTTGACGACCCGAATGGGCTTGCCGTCTAAAAACGCCTCGGCGTTCTCGACGCTCTGCGGATAAAACTGGCGCCACGTCTCATCGACCCCATATCCGAGATGAGGCGTCAGCACGGTATGGTCTGAAGCTCGGAGCGGGTAGTCCTTCGGCAGCGGTTCTCTGTCGTAGACGTCGAGCGCTGCGACGATCTTGCCGGCCTGAACGGCGGCGACGAGAGCGGCTTCGTCAATGAGCGGGCCTCGCGACGTATTGATCAGGATCGCGCCCCGTTTCATGCGGGCGATGTCCTCGGCGCCGACGAGACCACGGGTGTGTGGCGACAGGACCATGTGCACGGAGATGACGTCGGCGCCGCTCATGAGATCCGATTTGCTGACGAGGACAGCGCCGGCCTCCTGAGCCTTGGCTGCGGTCAGATTCGGACTCCAGGCGATGACCTTCATATCGAGCGCGAGCGCAGAGCGTGCGAGACGCGCCCCGAGGCGGCCAAGACCCACAATACCGAGGGTCTTGCCGGCGAGGCCCATGCCGACGGGCACGCCAAGTTGGAAACCGCCGGCTCGCACGGCCTTGTCGGCGGCGGGAATCGCGCGCGCGGCGGCGATCATCAGGCCAAGGGCAAGTTCAGCGGTCGCGTAGAGAGCGTTGCTGCGCGGCGTGTTGCAGACCGTCACGGCCTGACGCGTGCAAGCCTCGACGTCAATTGTGGGGTTGGAAGGCCCTGTGATGCCGATCATGCGCAGCCTGGGGAGACGGCAAATCAGGCTTTCAGGAAAAGCCGTGCGCTCACGCATTGTCAGGATGATGTCGAACTCCGCGAGCGCCAGAGCCGCGTCGTCCTCGGAACCAAAAGCCTCAGCAAAAAACACAAGCTCCGCGCGAGCTGCAAGTCGGGACCAGTCGGCGCTGCTTCGCGCCACGCCCTGCCAATCATCGATGATCGCGATTTTCACAAGTTTTGTCTCCGGGAGCATTCGCATTCTGTCGCGCCAAGATCGCTAGCATAGAGACTGAAGCGGACGGGCGTTGTTCATGAATTGGCCCGCTGCTACGAGGGCTTACCGACAGCGCGACGCCGAAGGCGGACATGAGCATATCCTTCGTTCACTCCAAAGGCGCGGATGCGCCAATCACAATCCCGGCAATCGGACTTGATCTCCTGGTTCGCATGGCGCCCGCGGCGAGCGGCGACGCGTTCTCCATCATTGAAACCATCAACGCGCCCGGAAAGGCCCGCCGCGACACCGGCATCCCGAAGCGGAGATCTTTCGCGTCCTTGAAGGTCGCTACCTCTACGAAATGGACGGCCGCCGCTTCTATGCGGAGGTGGGCGATGTGGTCAGCATCCCCGGCGGCGCCGAGCACGGATTCGTGAATGTGACGGACAAGCCGGCGCGGCAGTACATCCTCGTGTTTCCGGCGCTCGACGCTGTTGCTTTCTTCACCGAACTCGCCGGCGTGATGCAAAATGGCGTGCCGGACAAGGCTGCGCTCAACCGTTTCTGCGCGAAGTGGCGGGTGGAATTTCTCGGGCCGCCGGTGAGCCTCGCCGATCAGCCGACGACGTAAGCCGACCGTCAGACTCTGCGCGCGAGAGGCGCCAGGTCATGCATGGACTGTCCTCGCGCCTTCGGCGTCGGCGTAATATTGCGGCGCCTCCCGGCGGTCGTACTTGCCATAGTCGCGGACGATTCGAACGCGCCGGACTCTCGCCGCGCTGTTCTGCGGCAGGGCGCCTTCGTAACTTTTGGCCACGACATCGTCCTTCCACGAAATGAGGAGGATCAAGTCGCCGGGCGTCAGCACTGCATCGAATAAATCCCACGAGGCGCTCGCCGCCGCCCACGATTTTAGGCCAAGCTGCTTGCCCAGGTTATCCGGCTCGTTCGTCTCCTTGAAGCCGGATGGGCGCGCGGCGTTGATGAGCGTAATCGCGGTTCCTTCTCCAACCTCGGTTTTGTCGAGACGCTGTTCGGTGAGCGCGAAACCTGCGGGCACTTGATCGTCGGCTATGATCTGGCCGACGCGGAGGTGATAATCCGCGAGAATCTCATCACGGCCCTTTTGCTGCACTTCGTGGTGGCGGGTATGCGTCCGCCACCGGACCAGTGACTTCTCATCTCGCCAGTTCGAAAGCGACAGGATCCAACCGTCCCGGGTCAGACTCTTGTAGCGGATGTTGTCGACGAAGCCGTCGACTTTCTCGAGCTCGGGGCGCAGCATTTTCGCGTTGTCGAGATAGTCGTTCCAGTTCGCCTTGTTCGGCAGCACCTCGAAGATCACCGAGAACATTGTGATGTTCCTCTACGCTTAGAGGGCCGTGGCGCAATCCATCTCGATATCGAATGGCGCCGGCCAGGCGGGCACACTGACAAAAAATGCGCGCCGGCGGGCGGCGACATCATGCCGAAGCTGTGCGAGCGGGAAACGCGCCCGCGAAGCGCCGAGAAGAGCATTGTCGTCGGGGCATTCCTTGATGCGGTCGCGACAACTCCTTTGGCGGAGACGGCGACCAGATGGCGGCCATGGACGTTTGGTCGAAACCATTCCTGACCAGCTCACGGATCGTGTGCGCGTGATTCCTCCTCGTCCGGTTGCGCAGGTCCTTTAGCGGGGCCGTCGCCAAACGTCACGGATGGTTCTTGTGCGCGTCTGACAGTCGCTCGCGCCGGTTTAGACGCGTCGTATTCGACCCGAGTAGACGAGTGTTTCACGCGTCGACTGCCGAGTAAATCGCCGTTACGGCTTCTTCTCCGGCGTGGCAGGCGTTACCGGTTGCGAGCCACCGGTCGACTTCGGACCCGGGGTGACTCCAGCGCTATTTTCGGTCGAACCGTTGGAATTGCTGGCGGTCGAGCTAGCGTCTGACTGAGCGCCCTTGGTTGGCCCGCTGCCGGCGTCGTTTGGGGTTACGGAGCCGCTGGTCGGGCCGCTGCCCGCATCGGCTTTGGGCTGCGCCAATGCTGGGCTCGACAAGCCGAGCGCAATAGCGGATGCAACTACGATCATAGTTGACGAGGACATGAGAACCTCCTTGGCAGGTTGTGTGCACTTCAACTCGAATTGATCGCTCGAGTTCCGGCTCTCTGACTTCTTTTGCAGATAAGCCAGGTGAGCGCGGCGTTCGCAAACCGAGAAATGTTGGAGGCATCGCATTCGGTAAGGGGCGGCCGCCGCGACGAGACATCATCAAGTCGTGATAGGCGGACCCGCTCACTGGCGCCGAGATAGATCGGATGCTATCAATCGGCAACGGGGCGGAGGAAGCATGAAGGTCGTACGCGATCGGGCCCCGTGGTCGCGAGGTCCCTCCGGCCCAATGAGCCCCAATCCATCCGATGTCGGCCGCCTCCCGAGGGCCCCATTCAAGAGCCTAGGATAGGACACCAGGAAGGCAGCGACAACTAACGAAAGCGACAACTAACGAAGAGGAAGCCAGAAGGGTGAAACGCAGCGCCCGCGCCGACCGGCGGGCTTTCAGCCATTGGTTCCATGCGTTGAACTAGCGCTGGATAGGGAGAGCTATGTCCGGGTCCATTCATTGGGCTTTCCAAGGCTCGTCCGAGCGTGCTTATCGACTGGACGGATTCGAGACAAGCTAGAGCAGACACATGCATTCTCCGGGATTTAGATAGAATCGGAATTTATGGAGGACATCGAAGCTTTTCTCGCGGTCGTCGAAGCCGGCAGCCAGACGGCCGCGGCCCACTCGGGCGTTCGCTGCAGTCGGTCAACCGTTCGCTGGCGTCGCTGGAACGAAGCGTTGGCGTCGAACTGGTGCGAAGGACCACGCGGCAATCGCTCGCAACCGAGGCGGGTTCGGCATTTTATCGCCGCGTGAAGCCGGCCTTTGCCGAAATTAGCGAAGCGCGTCTGGAAGCTGCTAACCGGCGGGTCGAACCCTCCGGTTTGCTCAGGATTGCCTCGCCGGTGGTGTTCGGTTCGACTTATGTCGTGCCGGCTATCGCAGAGTTCTTGGGGCGCTATCCCCAAATCGAGGCCGATCTCAAGCTTTCGGACCGCCCGATCGACGTCGTGGGCGATGGTTTCGACTTGGCCATCCGGATCAGGGAACTGCCGGACTCGTCGTTAAGAGCCCGGCGATTGGGACAGCTTCGCACCGTTGTCTATGGCGCGCCTGGCTATTTCGCGCGCTATGGCCGCCCGAGTCATCCTGACGGCCTCGCAAGTCAATAATGCGTCATCCGCGGCGCTGGTGATGGCGAGACAGAAACATGGCGGCTTCGGGTTGGCGGTCGTATTAAGAAAGTGGGCGTGAGCGGTTGTTTCAAAACCGACAACACGGTCGCCGCGCTCGCAGCCGCCTGTCATGGCTTGGGCATAGGGTATGGCCCGTTCTGGCAGGTACGCGATCTCGTCGATCAAGGCGCGTTGGAAGTGGTGCTTGACGATTTCGAACCTCCCCCAATCCCGATCCACGCGGTGTTCCCGCCAAGCGGCATGCCCCCGGCCAAAACGCGCTTGTTCGTGGACCTGTTGGCAGAGAACTAAAGGACGAGCGGCTCTGACCCGCGGCCTCTCGTGTTCGCTGGCTTGGATGAAACGCTGCGGGGACCCGGCGAGAATTCTCCCAATTTACGGGAAGGTTCATCTCGCACCACGATGATTGTCTCGCGGCATCAATCTCCATAATCTTTTCTAGTGTTCGCTGCCTGCTGAAAACGTCACCGGCGAGACGATGAAACCCGATCACGGAACGGTCCTACCCGGCGGCTCGTCGACTCGGGTGTCGAGACACGAAGCACGTCTCAGCGGAAGACTCACCCGTAGCGAGGCGAGGCCTTACGAAATCACGCGCAGATTGAGCAGACTAAAGGAAGCACGGATGGATGAGGAAACACCCACTGCACTCGTGAAGCGGGCCTGGGCTTGCGTAAGCCGCCACGACTTCAACGGGCTGCTAGATTTGCTGGCTCCTGATGTAACTTGGGAAATTCCTAGTATGCCGGCTGTTCCATTTGCAGGGATCTGGCGGGGTCGGGAAGGCGTGCTTGAGTTTTTCCAGGCTGTGGCCGCGGCCCAGGAAATTGTCGAATTCGCTCCCGAGGCCTTCATCGCCGAGGGTCAAACCGTTGTCGTACTCGGCAATTTCGCCAATCGGGTGAAATCGACCGGCAAAACCGCTCGTTCCGCTTGGGCGCAAGTCTGGACCGCCAAGGCGGGAAAGCTCGCTTCGATGCAAGAATATGTCGATACCCTGGCTGTGAATTCCGCCTACTTGCCAGACAAGAGCTGATCGACCGAACACGATTAGTGGGACACGATCAATTGGAGCGAAGCGAGAATTTCCTTCGAACGCTGCGCTACAGTTTCTCGACGCGCTGATTTTGTGTAGCCCGTCGAGGAACCCTTGGCCAACGTGGTTAGTTGGGATTCCGAGCCCAGCGCGGACATACATATGGCTGATAAGCGCCAAATCGCCATTATTCTTTATCCCGGCATGACCGCTCTCGACGCGCTCGGGCCCTACGAGGTGTTGAAGCTCTTGCCCGACTCAGAGCTGAGATTGGTGGCGGATGAGCCCGGCCCAGTAATGACGGATCGCGACGCTCTTATCATCGGCGCAACGCACTCGTTCGAAGAAACGCCGCATCCGTTCCTCATCCTCGCGCCAGGCTCGGAGGCCAACACCACGTCGGCGATGGCCGATGGACGATTGCTCGCATGGTTGAAGCAGGCGCACGAGACAAGCACAATGACGGCGTCAGTGTGCTCGGGCGCGCTCATTCTGGCCGCCGCCGGTCTGCTTGAGGGACAACGCGCAACAACGCATTGGTGGGCGCAAGCGTCGCTCAGTCGCTTTGGCGCGACGGCCGTCCCCGACCGCCGGATCGTCAGGTCCGGCAAGATCTGGACCGCCGCGGGCGTCTCGGCGGGGCTTGATCTGGCTCTGGAACTGTTTGCCGAAATTGCTGGTCAAGAAGCCGCCGAGGTCGCGCAGTTGATGATCGAGTACGACCCGCATCCTCCATTTAACTCTGGCCATCCAAGTAAAGCGACCGAGGCGGTTCGCGAAAAGGCCGCCGCAGAGTTGGCTCGCCTCGCACGCAATCCGCGTGACTTCATCTCCGTGCCAAAAGTTCTGTGGCGCCAGGCGATTGATCGTAGCCGTCGAGCTATGAAAGCTCGCACATGACGCAGCTGGTCCTGATCGAGCGCTCGCTCGACGAGGACGTTTACGCAGGATCCGAAAGCGCCGACGCGGCCTCGCTATGCCCAGATCCGCTCACGCGCCTGAGCGCTGTCGAAGATAGGTTGGAGCGCGGCCCGTGCAAAAAGAGCAGGGCCGGCGGCCGCATCGTGGCGAAGCGCGTTGCATCACGTTCGGGAACCCGCCAGCGCGCAAGGGCCGCGCCTGCGGGGCTCGAGGTCGCCTTCAAGGTCGAGCCCGGCCGATCGATGACCACGATCGGCGCGAGATCGGCGATCGCGCGCCAATGCCGCCAGAGATGGAACTGGCGCAGGTTGTCGGCGCCCATGATCCAGACGAAGTGGACGCCCGGCGCTCGGCGCTTGAGCCAAAGAAACGTGTCATAGGTGAAGCGGGAGCCGATCTGAGCCTCGACGTCGGTGACCACGACGCGAGGCCCGACGTCGAGCCTGCGCGCGGCCCCGATGCGCGCGTTGAGCGCCGCCAGTCCAGTCGGCGACTTCAGTGGATTGCCGGGCGTTACCAGCCACCAGACGCGGTCGAGCGCGAGCCGGCGCAGCGCAAGCCGGGTGATGAGCGCGTGGCCCTCGTGCGGCGGATTGAACGACCCGCCAAGGAGGCCAATGCGCATTCCCGGCGCGAATGGGGGCACGCGTGGAACGGGCGTCACGACGCCGCCTGCGCCGCTAGCAGCTCCGCCTGACGTTCGGCTGTGAGTCCGTCAATGATCTCGTCGAGACCCTCCCCTTCCATGATCCGATCGAGGGAATAGAGGGTCAGATTGACGCGATGGTCAGTCAGCCGCCCTTGGGGGAAATTATAGGTTCGAATGCGCTGCGACCGGTCGCCGGAACCGACCTGCGAACGCCGCTCCTGCGCCCGTTCAGCGTCGAGCTTCTGGTTTTTGGCGTCGAGGATGCGCGAGCGTAAGAGGGCCATTGCCTTGGCGCGGTTGCGATGCTGCGAACGCTCCTCCTGCATCGCGACCACGACGCCGGTCGGCAGATGGGTGATGCGAATCGCCGATTCCGTTTTGTTGACGTGCTGGCCGCCGGCGCCGCTCGACCGCATGGTGTCGACCTTGAGATCGGCCTCGTTGATGACAAAATCGGCCTCTTCCGGGATCGGCATTATGGCGACTGTTGCGGCCGAGGTGTGGATGCGCCCCTGGGTCTCAGTCGCCGGCACGCGCTGAACACGATGGACGCCGCTCTCGAACTTGAACCTGGCGAAAACACCTCGGCCGGAAACTTCGGCTACGATCTCCTTGAACCCCCCCGCCGTCCCCTCGCTCGACGATAGGACCTCGACCTTCCAGCGCTTCCGCTCGGCGTATTTGACGTACATGCGGAACAAGTCGCCGGCGAACAGGGCCGCTTCGTCCCCGCCCGTGCCCGCCCGGACTTCGATGATTGCGCTGCCTTCGTCGGCGGCGTCCTTGGGCAGGAGGGCAATCTGAATCGCCTTGGACATCGCTTCCGCGTCGGTGTCGACGGCGGCAAGCTCGGCTTCGGCCATGGCCCGCATGTCGGGGTCCAAATTCGGCTCCCCCAGCATCGCTGCGAGATCGGCGCGCTCTTTGTCTTTGGACTGGAAGGCCTCGATCGCCGCGACCACCGGCTCTAGCTCATTGAGCTCGCGCGACAATGCGGAATATTGCGCTCCGGTCGCGCCCTCGGCGAGGCGAGCGGAGATTTCCTGGTGGCGGCGCAGGATGAGATCGAGATTGTCGTTGGCGGCCATGACGTGAGCTCAAGAAGCGGAAGCGGCGGGATTAAGGACGCTCGCGTCGCTAGAGGCGCACTTCGAGGCGTTCCGCCAGCCGCTGGAGCGGTTCTCGCAAGGATGCGTCCTCGCGCCCTTTGGCCAGCATCGCCTCGACCTCACGCTCGGCCTCGCCGACATTGAGCGACAGCGTCATTGCCTTGACGGGCCCGATCGAGGTCGCGGACATCGACAATTCGCGGTAGCCGATCGCCATCAGCGCCATCGCTTCGAGGGTCTGTCCGCCCATCTCTCCGCACAGCGTTACTGGCGTCCCGTGTCGCTCGCCGGCCTGCGCGATCGAGCGCAGCGCGCGCAGGAAGCCAACGCTCAACCGATCGAAGCGGTCGGCGACACGGCGATTGTTGCGGTCCACCGCGTAGAGATATTGCATCAGGTCGTTCGAACCGACGGAAAGGAAGTCCGCGGCGGCCGCGATCTCGTCCAGCTGCCACAAGAGCGAGGGTACTTCGACCATTACGCCGAGACTGGCGGCGCGCGGCGGCTCATAGCCGCGGCTGACGTTCCAAGCGAGCTCACGGTCGAACATCGCCCTCGCCGCTCGGAATTCGTCGACGGTCGAAACCATGGGCGCCATGACCCTGAGGTCGCGCGCCGCGGCGGCGCGGATGAAAGCGCGAAATTGCAGCCGCAGCAGCGCCGGGCGATCGAGCCCGATGCGCAGCGCGCGCCAGCCGAGCGCCGGGTTTTGCTCCTCCACGCCCTTCATGTAGGGCAGGAGCTTGTCGCCGCCGATGTCGAGCGTGCGGAAGGTGACTGGGCGCTCGCCGGCGGCGTCGAGGATGGCGCGGTAAAGCTGCTGCTGCGCGCGTGGCCGAGGAAAACGGGCGGCAAGCATGAACTGCAGTTCGGTGCGGAAGAGGCCGATCGACTTCGCTCCGGTTTCCGCCAGATGCGGCATGTCGACGAGGAGCCCGGCGTTCATGTGCAGGCCGATCGAGACGCCGTCGACAGTGGCTGTGGGCGTGTCGCGGAGAGCGCGATACTGCGCCTGGCGCCTGGCGCGCATACGCGCCTTTTCCGCATAAGCCGCTTCGACGTCCGCCGGCGGCCGCAGATGGACCTCGCCCGCGTCGCCGTCGACGATGATCGCATCGCCGTGCTCGACGATTTCAGAGATATTCGCGATATCGCTCACGGCGGGAACGCCAAGCGCGCGGGCGACGATGGCGATATGGCTCGAGGCGCCTGCCTCCTCCAGCACCAGTCCGCGCAGCCGGGCGCGGTCATAATCGAGGAGCGCCGCCGGGCTCATCGAGCGGGCGACGAGGATGGCGTTTTCCGGCAGCTCGTCCGGCAGCAGAACCAGGCTCTGGCCAGCGAGTTGATGCAAGAGGCGATTGGCGATGTCGGTCAGGTCGTGGAGCCGATCGCGCAGATAAGGATCAGTCTGGCGCTGCAGCTTGGCGCGGGCGTCGTTATGGACGCGCTCGACCGCGGCCTCAGCAGTCAGGCCGGAACTCACCGCCTCACGCAGCCGGCGTAGCCAGCCGCGATCGTGCGCGATCATTCGGAAGGCCTCCAGCACGTCGCGGTGCTCGCCGCCAATGCCGTCGTCGTTGCGATCGATGAGATTGTCGACCGCAGCGCGCATGGCGCTGATCGCCGTCTCGAGCCGAATAAGCTCCGATTCTACATCGTCGGCGACGATCGTGGACACCGTCACGCGCGGTTGGTGCATCACCACATGCCCGAGACCGAGCCCATCGGCGATGCCGACGCCCTTGAGCGCCATTTGCCGGCGCACGGCGATCGGCGCGCCCTGGGCGGCTATCCCCTGCAGTTCTCCGGACGCGATCATCTCGGCCAGAAGCATGGCGGTTGTCTGCAGCGCCTCGAGCTCTTCCTCCGAATAGGCGCGCCGCGCGCGATTTTGCACCACCAGCACTCCGATCGTGGCGCCGCCGCGCAACACCGGCACGCCGAGGAACGACTGGTAGATTTCTTCGCCCGTCTCTGGCCTGTAGGAAAAGGCGGGGTGATGCTGCGCGTCCGACAGCGCCAGCGGCTCGGCGCTGGAGACGATCAGGCCGACAAGTCCCTCCCCCGGCCGCATCGTGGTCAGATGGACCGCCTCGCGGTTCAGGCCCTCGGTGGCGAACAGCTCCATCGCTCCGTCATCGCGCACAACGTAAAGCGAGCACACCTCGGCCACCATGTTAGATGCGATGAGGACGACGATCCGGTCCAGGCGCGCCTGGGCGGTGACAGGCTCCGCCATCACCTCGCGGAGCCGCCGCAACAACAGACGCGGTCCGCCCGGCGCGCGCATCAACAACGTCCTATTCGTCGCCGGCCGATGGGTCGGCCGATTGAGTTATGCAATGATCACGCCGGAGGAAAACCGCTCCCCGGAATGCGTTTCCTACCCGTTTCCTCTATTAGCTTGGCGCGGTATAGAAACGAAATGCGGGCGCGGCAAGGCCGGACGGGCGGTCTCTTTTGTGGAGCCGGTTCAGGGCGCCCGGAGGAGCGCCGAAGTCCTCGCAGCTCCGGCCGCACGCGCCGCTAAAACCTCATCGAGCCAGTTCGGACGCATCTCGGGGACCGAGGACAGAAGCAATTCGGTATACGGATGATAGGGCGGCGAGAACACTGTGGCGGTATCGCCGCTCGCCACGATCTTGCCCTTCAGCATCACCGCGACCTTATTGGCGATTCGTTTCACGGTTCCGAGATCATGGGTGATGAACAGATAGGCGACGCCCAGATCGTCTTGCAGCTTCTTCAGCAAACGCAGAATCTCTTCGCCCACCAGCTGATCGAGCGCGGAGGTCACTTCGTCGCAGATGATCAGATCAGGTTCGGCCGCGAGCGCCCTGGCGATCGATACGCGTTGCTTCTGGCCGCCGGACAATTCACCGGTCTTACGGGTGATGAAGGATTCCGGCAGATCCATTTGCCTTAGCAGTTCGGCCGTGCGCGCGCGCACTTCCCGCCGCGATCGATTGAAGTAGAACGCGACCGGCCTACCGATCGTGTCGAGCAAGGTGTGCTGTGGATTGAGCGCGACGTCGGGCATCTGGTAGATCATTTGCACCCGGCGCAATTGGTCCTTGGTCCGGTCCTTCAGTCGTGGCGAGAGACTAGCGCCGTTGAAGCGGACGTCGCCGACGACCCGCGGCAACAGGCCAGTGACGACGCGCGCCAAAGTCGATTTGCCCGAACCTGATTCGCCGACCACAGCCAATGTGTCGCCCTTGCGCACTTCGAGGCTGACGTCGTCGATGACCTTTGGCTTGCCCGGGTAGTCGGCGCTGACGTGGTCGATGGCGAGGATGGGAACTGGGGCGGTGGCGACGCCGTCGACGAAGGGGCGGCCCGCGACGCGTTCGCTCACCAGGCGGCGCGTATATTCCTCTTTCGGCTCAAGCAGGATTTGCCTTGAATCGCCGAATTCGACCATTTTGCCGCGTCTCAGCACCATGATGCGGTCGGCGATCTGGGCGACGACGGCGAGGTCGTGGGTGATGTAGAGCGCCGCTGTGCCGTGCTCGCGGATGAGTTTACGGAAAGCGGCGAGGCATTCGACCTGGGTCGTCACGTCGAGCGCAGTGGTCGGCTCATCGAAGATGATAATGTCGGGCTTGGCGACCATCGCCATCGCCGCCATCACGCGCTGAAGCTGTCCGCCGGAAACCTGATGGGGATAGCGCGAGCCGATCGTCTCCGGGCTCGGCAGATCGAGCTGCTTGAACAGGCTGACCGCCTCCGAGCGTGCTTGCGCCGGAGACAACACGCTATGCCGCACCGCAGCTTCGCAGACCTGTTCCATCAGCGTATGCGCGGGGTTGAATGACGCCGCCGCGCTCTGGGCGATATAGGCGATCTTCGGGCCGCGCAGTTCGCGGCGCTCGTTCGGACTGATGGCGCGAATGTCCGTATCGCCGAAAATAATGGCGCCGCCGACGATATGACAGTCGCGGCGGGTGTAGCCCATCGAGGCGAGGCCGATGGTCGACTTGCCGGCGCCGGATTCGCCGATGAGACCGATCACCTCCCCGCGCCTGAGCTCAAGCGACACGTCATCGACCAGCACCGGCCCCTCGCCGGCATCTGTGCGCACCGCGACGCGCATGCCCCGAATGTCCAAGATGATGGGATCATCCTTTGACCTGAAAGCGTCCCGAGTCCGCTCGCTCATGCGCCTTCCCCCTGGCCTCTGGAATGAACCGAGAGCATCCAATCGACGATGAAATTGACGCCGATTGTCAAAATCGCGATCGCGGCCGCAGGATAGAGCGGCGCCGCCGACCCGAAATTGATCATGTCGCGGTAGTCTTTCACCATGCTGCCCCAGTCGGCGTCGGGCGGTTGCACGCCGAGCCCCAGAAAACTCAGCGCCGCGATGAAGAGAAATGTAAAACAAAAACGCAAGCCGAACTCGGCCGTCAGCGGCGGGATCGCATTGGGCAGAACCTCGCGCGTGACGATCCACCACCACCCTTCGCCGCGCAGACGAGCCGCCTCAACGAACTCAAGGCTCACGATATTCACGGCCACCGATCTCGCCAGCCGAAACACCTTGGTCGAATCGAGGATGGCGATCGTGATGATGAGCACGGGGAGCGCCGTGCCGAGCACCGAGAGGATGACGAAGGCGAAGATAAGCGTCGGCATGGACAACAAAAGGTCGACGATGCGTGACAGCGCTTGGTCGACCCACCCTCCCGTGACCGCCGCAGCGAATCCGGTGATGACACCAATGAGGAATGAAAGGGCGGTTATGACCAGCGCTAGGCCGATCGACATGCGTGCGCCATAGATTAGGCGGCTCACGATGTCGCGTCCGAGGTTGTCGAGTCCAAGCCAATGCTGCGCGTCGGGGTCCGCCCAGGCGTCCCCGAGCGGCGTCGCCTGGTGGAAGGGCGCGATGAGCGGCGCCAGCAAGGCGACGAGCAGGTTCACGACGACAATGACGATGCCGATCTGCGCGACGACGCTCACTTTATAGCCGCAGATACGCATAACGGCCTTTCCCTTGTCGCGCCCGACAGTCCCCGATCAGCGCGGCTGGCGAAGCCGGGGATTGGAAAGAATGGCGAGGATGTCGGCGATCATGTTGAGCAGAATGAAGGTCGCGGCGAAGATAAGCCCGCAGGCCTGGACGACAGGCACGTCATGCTTGGACACTTCGTCGACCATCAATTGGCCAAGGCCAGGATAGACGAACACAGTCTCAACCACGACGACGCCGACGATAAGGTAAGCCAGGTTCAGGGCGACGACCGAAATAATCGGGGCCAGCGCGTTCGGCAGTGCGTGTCGAACGACGATGCGCGATTTCCTCAGTCCCTTGAGAATAGCCATTTCGATATAGGGGCTCGCCATGACTGAGAGCACCGAGGCTCGCGTCATTCGCATCATGTGAGCGACGATCACGAGGACCAGAGTGAGCATCGGCAGGAAAGTGTCGTAGAGTCGCTCGAGGAACGGCGTGTCGGACGAGACGCTCGCCAAGGAAGGGAACCAGCCGAGTTCGACAGCGACGTATTTGATGAGGAGATAGGCGAGAAAATATTCCGGCACGGAGATCGTCATCAGCGTCACGACGTTCACGAGCCGGTCGAAGATTCCGCCCTGCCAGATTGCCGCTAGCAGTCCGAGGCCGATCGCCAATGGCACGGCGACGATCGCCGCGTAAGCCGCCAGGAACATGGTGTTGGCGAAGCGCGGTGCGATCTCTTGCAAGACGTCGCGCCCATTGGCGAGCGACTTGCCGAAATCGCCGTGCAGCGCCCCAAACAGCCACTGGAAGAACCGAAGATAAGCTGGCTGGTCGAGCCCGAGATCGAGCCGCATCTTGGCGAGCGTCTCGGGAGTGGCGGTGTTCTGCAGGATGGCGGAGGCGAGGTCGCCGGGCAGGATCTCCGTCCCGATGAAGATCAGCACCGAGGCGGCGAACAGGGTGACGAGGCCGAGGCCGAAACGGTTGAGGACGAGCTTCAGCATGGGCGCCCCCTCTCCACCTCGGTCCGGATTACGAACGCAAGGGCGTGCCGCGGGGCGATGCGGGAGCGCCCGCGCCGTCCCTCATCGCGCCGTCGATCACGCCTTCAGCCAGGCGTCCTCCATGATCCAGCCATTGTTCATGTCGTAGCCGCCATGAGGGGTGTGGCCGCCGACCTTCTGGTTATGCGCGTCGAGCCAGTCTCGGAACACGGGAATGAGCGCGCCGCCGCGCTCATTGAGAATGGCTTGCATCTCCCAGATGTAAGGCTTGCGCTTGGCCTCGTCGGTTTCCGCGCGAGCATCCGCGAGCAGCTTCTCGAATTGCGCGTCGTTCCAGTGCGTCTCGTTCCACGGAGCGCTCGCCTGGAAGGCGACCGCGAGCATCTGCGTCGCCGCCGGCCGTCCGCCCCAATAGCTGCTGACGAACGGCGCTTTGAGCCAGACGTTGTCGAAGTAGCCGTCGGCTGGCTCCTTCTTCACATCAACCTTGATTCCGGCCTTCGACGCGCTCGCCTGCAACAGCGTGGCCTGATCGACCGCGCCGTTGAATGCGGCGTCGGACGCCTGCAGGATGATTTTCGGATCCGCGCCGCCCGCCTTCTTGAAATGGAAGGCGGCCTTTTCGGGATCGTATTTGCGCTGCGGCAACTCCTTATTGAAGTAGGGGTCGGTCGGCGGAATCGGATGATCGTTGCCGGCTGTGCCGTAGCCGCTAAACAGGGCCTTGAGCATCTGCTCGCGATCGGCGGCGAGCATCACCGCCATGCGGATGTCGGGATTGTCGAACGGCGGCTTGTCGACCTCCATCGCGAGAACCGAGAACCAGCCGCCCGGCGCGCGCACAACTTCGATCCTTGGAGTCTTGGACAGGAGAGCGACAGCCTTGTGGTCCACCCGGTTTATCGCGTCGATCTGGCCCGAGATCAGCGCATTCAGGCGTGCGGAGCCGTCGTTGATGACGGTCACGTCAACGCCATCCAGATGTCCGCGCCCTTCCTTCCAATAAGGCCGCGTCTTCTTGAGCCGGATCCGTACGCCCGGGTCGTAATTCTCAAGCACAAAAGCCCCTGTGCCGACCGGCTTCGCCCAATCCTTAAAACCGTCCGGAACCATCAGGAGATGATAGTCGGTAAGTCCGTAGGGGAAATCGGCGTCGGGAGCGGAGAGCGAAATCTGGATCTGATGTTCGTTGAGCTTCTTGATGTCGGTGACGCCCTTGACCGAAGTGGCGCCGCCCGATTTGGTGTCGCCTCGGTGAAGGTTGAGCGAGTAGAGCGCGTCGTCGGCATTGAATTCCTTGCCGTTCGAAAAGGTCACGCTCTTGCGGAGGTTCAGGATCCAGTCCTTGGCGCCGTTGTTCGCCTCCCAGCTCTCGGCCAGCTCCGGATGAGGTTTGCCGTCCTGGCCCCATTCGGCGAGGCAGTTCCAGATGCCATGGTTGGAGTCGATCATTACGGAATCGGTCGTGGTGCGGAAGTCGAGGCTGTCGGTGGTGCTGCCGCCGGCGAGGCCGAGCTTCAGCACCCCGCCATTTTTCGGCGCATCGGCGGCAACCGCGTCTGCGCTCGCCAGCATGGCCGAGATCGCAAGGCTGGAGGCGCCAAGCGCGGCGGCTCGGCCCATGAACTCGCGCCGCGAAATGGCCCCCTTGATCAGGCGCCTGTTCCAATAATCCAGTTCGCTCATCGGCGTGGATCCTCTCTAGAGTGCGCCCTTTCCCCAAATCTTGACCGGCAGTTACTCCTCTCCTTTCTTTCAGCGACTTGGCGTCAGAATTCCAGTTCTGTCAATCGCGCTGGGGTCGGCCGTGGATTGCCCATATACAATCGCGGCGACAGTTTACGAAAGCGGCAAGGCACCTGTTCTTCATGACGATTTCTGTATGTCGCCGGCACAGGCCGACGCAATTTGAGCCCTGCGGATTTGCGCCTTGGCGCAACGCCGAAACGGGCTCCTCGGTAGTGTCTCAGCTGAGACACTACCGGCCCTCGCTTGCGTTGACTCGCGCCGGAGCCAAGCTTAGGGGTTCGGCCTTGAATTGCTTGGGCGAGCGCCCTATTCGTCAGGAGTTCTGCAGTCGATGAAGATCCTCGTGCCCGTCAAACGGGTGGTCGACTACAACATCAAGATCCGGCTTAGGTCCGACGGCTCGGGAGTCGAGCTCGCTAACGTCAAGATGTCGATGAATCCGTTCGACGAAATCGCCGTCGAGGAAGCGCTGCGGCAGAAGGAAGCCGGCAAGGCCAGCGAAATTGTCATCGTCTCGATCGGCTTGGCGCAGGCGAGCGAAACCATTCGCACCGCACTTGCCATGGGCGCCGACCGCGGAATTCTCATCAAGACCGAGGGGCTCGTCGAACCGCTGACGGTCGCCAAGCTGCTCAAGGGTGTCGTCGCCGCTGAACAGCCGGGCCTTGTCATCATGGGCAAGCAGGCGATCGACGACGACTCGAACCAGACCGGGCAGATGCTGGCGGCGCTTACCGGCTGGGGGCAGGGCACATTCGCCTCCAAGGTCGTCATCGGCGACGGCTCGGTCGAAGTCACGCGCGAGGTCGACGGCGGTATGCAGACCGTGTCGCTGAAGTTGCCGGCGATCGTCACCACCGATTTGCGCCTGAACGAGCCACGCTACGCCTCGCTGCCCAACATCATGAAGGCGAAGAAGAAGCCGATCGAGGAGAAGACGCCGGCCGATTATGGGGTCGACGTTTCGCCCCGGCTCAAGGTGCTGAAGACCGTTGAGCCGCCTGGTCGCAAGTCCGGAGTCAAAGTCAAATCGGTAGCGGAGTTGGTCGCCAGGCTGCACGACGAAGCCGGGGTGATCTGACGATGGCCACCCTTCTTTTATCGGAAGTCGCGGGCGGGCGATTGAACGATGCGACCGGGCGCGCGCTCACCGCAGCGCTCGAGCTGGGTCACCCCGTCGATGTCCTCATTGCGGGTAAAAATGTCGGCGGGGCCGCGGAGGCGGCGGCCAAACTTCAAGGCGTGGCGAAAGTGCTGGTCGCCGACGATCCTCGCTACGAGCACGGGCTGGCGGAGCCGCTCGCGGCGCTCATCGTCAATCTAGCGCCCGGCTATGACGCCATCGTCGCGCCCTCGACCGCCAGCGCCAAGAATGTTGCGCCACGCGTGGCGGCGCTGATCGACGTGATGCAGATTTCCGACATCATCAAGGTCATCGGCCCCAAGACCTTCGAGCGCCCGATCTATGCCGGCAACGCGATCCAGACCGTCGAATCGACCGATCCGAAGATCGTCGTGACGGTGCGCACCGCCTCTTTCGCGGCAACCGGCGAGGGCGGCTCGGCGCCGATCGAGACCGTCGCGCCTGCCGCCGATCCGGGGGTGTCGTCCTTCGTCGGTGAAGCGCTCGCCAGGTCCGACCGGCCGGAACTGGCCTCGGCCAGGATCATCATCTCGGGCGGCCGGGCGATGCAGAAGGCGGAAAATTTCAAGACCTATATCGAGCCGATCGCCGACAAGCTGGGCGCGGCGATGGGCGCCTCCCGCGCCGCGGTCGACGCCGGCTACGCGCCCAACGACTGGCAAGTCGGCCAGACCGGCAAGGTGGTGGCGCCGGACCTCTATATCGCGGTCGGCATCTCGGGTGCGATCCAGCATCTGGCGGGGATGAAGGATTCGAAAGTCATCGTGGCCATCAACAAGGACGAGGAGGCGCCGATCTTTCAGATCGCCGACTACGGCCTGGTCGCCGATCTCTATACGGCCTTGCCCGAGCTTGCCGCGGAGCTCGCGAAGATCGGGCGCTAACCTCGGCCATGCGAAAAGCCCAGCGTCCGACTGGACGCTTGTGGCTGCTCGTCTATGATCGTGACGCGGCGCGGGCTGTTCGCTGGAAAGAAAAATGACATTCAACATCGAAACGGTTGGCGTTATCGGCGCCGGCCAGATGGGCGCCGGCATCGCCGAGGTCGCCGCCCAGGCAGGAATGACCGTCTCGCTCACCGACGTCGCGGAGGAGCGCATCAACGCTGCCTTGGCGACCATCAACGGCCATCTGTCGCGCCAGGTGGCCAAGGGACAGATGGGCGAGGAGGAGCGCAAAGCGATCCTCGACCGCATTAAGGTGGCCCCGACCTTCGACAAGCTCGGCGACTGCGATCTCGTGGTCGAGGCGGCTTCCGAGAACGAAGAGGTCAAGCGCAAGATCTTCACTGCGCTGCGCTCTTTTCTTAAGCCGGACGCGATCGTAGCGTCGAATACGTCCTCGATCTCGATCACGCGCCTCGCCTCGGTGACGGCCAATCCCGAGCGTTTCATCGGCATCCATTTCATGAATCCGGTGCCGCGCATGCAGCTGGTCGAATTGATCCGCGGCATCGCCACCAAAGACGAGACGTTCGAGGCGGCGAAGAACTTCGTCACGCGTCTCGGCAAGACGGCGACGATGTCCGAGGACTTTCCCGCCTTCATCGTCAACCGGATCCTCCTGCCGATGATCAACGAGGCGGTCTACACGCTCTACGAGGGCGTGGGCTCGGTCGAGGCGATCGACACCGCGATGCGGCTCGGCGCCAATCATCCGATGGGGCCGCTGCAGCTCGCCGACTTCATTGGCCTCGACACCTGCCTCGCCGTTATGCAGGTGCTGCACGAGGGGCTGGCCGATTCCAAATATCGCCCCTGTCCGCTCCTGGTGAAATATGTCGAAGCTGGCTGGTTGGGCAGGAAGACTCAGCGCGGCTTCTACGACTATCGCGGCGAACACCCGGTGCCGACGCGCTGACAAAGAGGAGCCTCGAAACGATTGGCGCGCTCGGAACGGCCTCTCGAGCTTCTGCAGGCGTCCGGGGAATTCGCCTCATCAACTCTCCTCTGCCAACCGGCGCCAGCAATCCGCGCTAACGAGTCCGGTTTGAGCGTTTTCAATAATTTGCGGCGCAATTAGCGAGTCACTTCCCCGCCACAACGCCGAAGCCCTGATCACGCCCACCAAATACGAATTGTCATAAGCCTAAGTCGTAAGTTCTGTAAAACAGTACTACAATGGAGCGGGCTTGGCAAGAAATTGTCGATTTTTCTTGGTTCAGCATCCCGGTCTTCGATCGAGGGCGTTCGCCGCTCGGGGGAAACGCCGAGCGATCTCATCACCCAATCGAGCATATACTGCTGACAGAATTTGACGCATGGACGCGCGACGTATCGCAGGCTTCTGGCTTCAAGGGAGATCGAAACCTGCTTCCACCCGCCCTGCAGGGATGCTCGGTTTAGAGGAAAAAAGGACCTCCACCGCTTGCCGTTGCTGCACTTTTAGTGCGCCCCCCGACGGGATCAACGGTTCGACGGTCCTCTGACACTCTGAATACGGCAGAATGAACTTGTCGCAGCGGCGGGCTGGGTCCATACATGTTGCAGGGGCGGTAAGCTGCGCGGCCATTCGACATCGCCGGTTCTGAGATTTGCGAGCCGCGAGACCGGGTCTTTTCAAGGACCGTCATCCAGGGGAGGGAAATGGGAATGACATCACGACCCGAACTGAATCGACAATATGACCTCATAGGCTCCTTGCAGCCGGCGCTTCATGCGCCGCAAAATTGGAACTACGAGAATACACATCCGATGTTCGAGGCGCTGATGCATCCTCCGCATGATGTCGGAGGCCAGCCGGATGTCCCGATCTACTACGAGGAAAAAGAAGAAGAACAGTGGGAACTCGATACTTATGTGACCTGCGAGGTTCTCGGCTGGCGGGGGGCCTGGACGGCTGAAGAGAGGCGCCGCCGGGCCGACAACGATCTGGGCTACACCCTCTACCTTGGGATGCCGTACTACGGGCGTTGGATTTGGTCGGCGGCCAAGATGCTTGTCGACAAGAAGCACATCTCGTTGAACGAACTGCTTGAGAAGATTGCGGAGGTGAGGGCGCGTCATGAAAGCAAATGAAACTAAGAAGACGCCCGAAGCGACCGCCCGTTTCAAAGTGGGCGACCGCGTGCGGGTGAGGAAGATGCCGAACATGTTCTACACGCGCACTCAGAGCTATGTGCGCGGCGCGATCGGCACGATCGCGGCCCGTACATATAAAGACCTCATTCCGGAAGAAGACGCCTTCAACTACGATGGCAAGGTCGAACAATATTACATCGTCCGGTTCCGTCAGAAGGATCTGTGGGAAGAATATCCGTTCGACAACGATACGCTGCAGACCGAGTCGCCCGAACATTGGCTCGAGCCCGCTTGAACGCGAAAAGAATCGAAAGCGATAGAAAAGACTGAGGATAAGGAGGGCGCCAAATGAGCACCGGACACACGCACGACGACCATGACCATGACCATGGCCACGAACATCCGGCGGCGCCGATGGTGGACGAAATAACGGACTACGAGATTTTGGAGATCGCCGTACGTGAGCTGGCGATCGAGCACGGCCTTTTTACTGCCGAGGATCACCGCAGATTCACCGAATGGGCCGAGTCCGTCGGACCCATCAACGGCTCGCGATTGGTGGCGAAGGCTTGGACCGACCCGGCTTTCAAGGCGCTGGTCCTCAAGGACGGCGTCAAGGCCTGCAAGGAGGGGCTCGGTCTCGACTGGGCGGAACCGACCGGCTTTGGCACCCCGAGCGATTACACGAATTTCGTCGTGCTCGAAAATACGCCAACGCTGCATCACATCATCGTTTGCACGCTCTGCTCGTGCTATCCGCGCCCGATCCTCGGCATGTCGCCCGAATGGTACCGCACCACCAACTACCGGCGCAGGTTGGTCCGCTGGCCGCGCGAAGTGCTCGCCGAATTCGGATTGATCGTTCCGCCCGAGGTGGAGGTAAGGGTCGAGGACTCGAACCAGAAGTGCCGCTTCATGGTCCTTCCGGTCCGGCCTGAAGGCACCGAGAACTGGACGGAGAAGCAACTTGAGGCAATCGTGACACGGGACTGCATGATTGGCGTTGCCCTGCCCCGGCCTGGCAGAACGGCGGACGTTCACCCGATCCACAAAGCCCGCCGCCCTGTCGAAAGTTCGCAGCACGGACGGACCGCGGAGTGAGCGCCGCGACCGAGGTGGACCTTAGCCGGATCACACTCCTTGAGGCCATACGGCGCCAGGGAAAGGAGTGGGACACCCTTGCGCCGCGCTACGGTGTCACCAATCCGAATCCGCCATGGAAAACCAGTCTGGTCGGCATGTGCGACTGTCTCGCGACCGGCGGCTCGCTTCCTGCCCTTGATCGGCGCAGAGCAGAGGATGAGCTTGGAAACGCCGTCTATAGCGAGGTTCCTGCGCCTGAACGTGAGCTGCTCGCATTGGTCCATATCATGCTCAACCGCGGGCTTGTGGCCGAGGACGAACTCGCCAGCCGAATGCGTACCGTCCGGTCTCGCCTTGAGTCAGATTAGGACTTTTCGTCGCCCTGCCGGGGACGACATGTGCCGCTTGCGAAGCTCGCGCTCGCCGCGACGAACGAAGCCTGTTTAGCGGAAGCACTGCTTCCGAGTGCTCCTCGCTCTAAAGGCTCGAACCCCATTTCAGCTCCCGGCGCGGCCGAACAGATAGATCGGGATGTGCTGGGCAGCCTCGCTGTCTTTCGAGATGGAAACGCCCGCTCCAGCCCGATAGCGCTCGGCGCCGACATATTGATCGCCAACAAGTGACAAACCTTCGTCCTCGAAGCGATATCCGTACCGTTGCCCGTCGTCGACGAATTGCTGAGAAAGGAGAATGTCACCTGGTTTCGCGAGCGGCTCGATACGTGCAGCGACGACAACGATGTCGGAGATTTCCGGGTGCTGCACGCCTTCGAGAGCGGGATTGAGTTTCCAGAACCCGCTATGCGCGCCCATTCTGATCTGCAGATTGTATCCGGAGGCCAAGAGCTGGGCGCTGAGCCCGCGCGCCGCGCGCAACAACCGGCCCGGGCTTCGATCGGCCAAAACCAGATGGTCGCCGGCAGACGTATTCGCGTAGTCCAAATCGCGCGTGAACTGCCGGAACAAATCGCGCCAGTATTTATCGAAGGTCTGCGACCTCCCGGCAATTTGGACAACGTTCTCCCGGTATCCGCGAATATCACCGACGGCCACAAACCGGATGCTTTCCTCAGGGCGCCATTCGAGCTCGTCGCCGATGACGTTGTGCTTGTTGAGCTCTTTTAGGAAGCCGACGTTTCGCCGCGTAATGAAGTCGCTCAGCGACGGATGGATAAGATAGGTCTCGGCCTGCGGCAGAACGTGGATCTTGCCAAAAGCGATTTCCCCGACGGGGGCGAACTTCTGCACGAGCCGTGCGGGATCGTCCCGGCTCTGTTGGACGATTCCGACCAGACCCAATGCATAGAGCGCGCAGAAAGGATGCCGCGCAGCCTCGGTTTCGATCTCGTATTGTCTCGCGGCGATATCGGCATAGGCGATGGACGCCTCGACGACCTCGTCATACGTCAGCACGTTGGATTTGATGACCTGCGGGAAGATTTCCGGATAGAGCCCGCTGAAGAACGGCGCGACCTCATTGAAGAGCGTTTCAACGCGCTCCGCGGCGGCGGAGTTGATCGCGTTGCGAATTTCCTGCTGACTTCTTCTCTTGACGCCAATCAGGCTGATCTCCTTGCCGATCACGATCGCGTCGCGGGGCCTCAGCGAGCAGTGACGGGTCCAATAATCGATCGCGCGCTCCTGCCGTGCAGTGCCCGCGTTGGATACAAATTCATTCTTCGGCCCGAGAAAACGCAACAGGGGATCTTCAGCCCCCTTGTCGACCAGGTCGCTCTTTGAAGCGATCGCGATGTTGTTTTCGATGATTTGTTTGATGTCCTCGATCCTGTAGCGCAGCTCTCTGCGGAACGATCTCAGATTGGAGAATTGCGGTTCGTTCTGCGCGGCATGCTGATAGGCTTCCTTTCTGATCGAAACGAATATCCGCACATGGGGATTGATCCCGTGCAGGCGTCTCAAGGCGAGCCATGCGCCGATCTGGCCCGCGTGCCAGATGCGGACAAATCGTTCGTGGACTTCATTCCGACGCAGATAGGAAAAATTGATGTAGTGAATCAGATACTCGTCGATGTTGTCGACGAATATCCCCGCCTGCTTATGTATCGTGGCGAAGATGCGCGTGACCTGCTGCGCCGCGCGCATGATCGCAAATATCTCGTTGCGCTGCGCCGCCAGGCAATCGTGCAGGATGTCGAAGGGCCTCGTAATGTGGGGGTGAGACAGGATGTTCAGCAAGGTCTGGGGTAAATCGCTCGACTTCAGTAAATCGTCGAGCTGCTGATGAACGTCGCGATCGTCCTGGAACCCCTTGATCAGGCAGATCGAGAAAGCGAGATTCCACAGCGTCTCCCAATTGTCGCTGCTCTCCAAAACGTTGATGATTTCATTCGGCAAGATCGGCGGCTTGTTGCTCGGGCGATCGACGATTGGCGAGAAGGGAAAGCAACGATAGTCATTTTCCTGTAACGAAATGCGCTTCAGCTTCAGCACGAGAGTCTTCCCGAAACCCTTGGGGGCCACCAGGGCGTGGGAAGACAAATTCATGTTGGAGAGAAACTCTTCGACTTCCGTTGTCCGGAGCAAGACCGAGCTCTGCGAGCTGCTTAAGTCTCTGAGCTCGGTCAGTTGTTGTGCGTCTTCTACCCATGCCGGCATTCCGGCCTCCAAAAAATCCGTGTTTTGCCGCAAAGAGCGCGGCCCTTAAGAAGTCTGGCGATTGCCGAGAACAAAACTATAATCCAGTCGAATCCGGGCGGCCCCAATGCTCCGTCAAGTCTGGCCGTCTCTCGCGCGTGATACGCTCGGCCTCAGCGCGACGCCATGCGGCGATCTTGGCGTGGTCGCCCGAGAGCAGCACGTCGGGAATTGCGCGGCCCTCCCATTCGCGCGGGCGGGTGTAGTGGGGATATTCGAGCAGCCCGCGCTCGAAGCTCTCCTCGGCCCCAGACTCCTCCCGGCCCATCACGCCGGGAATGAGCCGCACGCAGGCGTCGAGAATGGCGAGCGCGGCAATTTCGCCCCCTGATAACACATAGTCGCCGATCGAAACTTCGATGAGACCACGCGCTTCGATCACGCGCTCATCGACGCCCTCGAAGCGTGGACAGATAATGATTAGGCCTGGGCCCGCCGCCCATTCGCGAGCTCGCGTCTGGCGGAAGGGCTCGCCGCGCGGGCTCATGATGAGGCGCGGCCTCGGGTCATCCGGCGCGGCGGCCGCATCGAGGCTCGCGGCGACGACGTCCGCCCGCATCACCATGCCGGGACCGCCGCTGGCGGGCGTGTCGTCGACCGCCCGATGCCGGCCGAGCCCGTGCTCGCGAATGTCGCGCGCCTCCAAGGACCACAAGCCCCGGGCCAGCGCGTCGCCGGCCAGCGATTGGCCAAGCGGCCCCGGGAACATGGCGGGAAAGAGGGTTAGGACCGTGCAGGTGAACATGAGGCTGGCCCGGGATTGGCGGGGACGCTCTATAGCCGATCGGGCCAGCGTTGAGCACCGTGGAGAACGCGCAGGACTTCGATCGTTTCGTTGTGAACACGATATGCGACGAGGAACGGCGTCTGCGAGATTACCAATTCTCGGGTTCCAGGCGCTCTTCCTCGACGCCCAATTTCAGGGTTTTGCCGCAGTAACGTCTCGACCGTCTCGGCGATGCGACGAACCACTCGCTTTGCTGCGCTCGGACTGTCCGCGGCAATGAACGCGCGAAGCGCCGCAAGATCCTCGGCAGATTCTGTTGACCAGACGAGCCTCACGTCCGGCTGGGTTTTGGCGGATCAAGCTCCTCGTCGGTGTCCCAGGACTCGATCCAATTGCGCACCGCGGCGTGCGCGATCCCCCCTTCGCGGTCGAGCGATACGATCCCCGCTTCTATCGCGGAGACCTGCCACTCCTGGAGCGCAAGGTACTCCGTGACCGCTTCCGCAGCCAACAATGACTCGCTCCGCCCGGTGGCATCCGCGAGCGCCTGAAGACGCTCCTTATCGACCTCGCTGAGTTGAACGGTCAGTGTTGCGGCTGCCACGGCCGATGTCCTTTCCAGAGTCTTGGCGCGTCACACCTGCATGATCGAGTTGAAATCAAAAGTCGCGCCCGGCGGGTTCTGGCCGACCCGCACTGTCTTGTCGTCGGGGAAATGATAGGGCGGCACTGGCAGGTTGTAGGGCGCGGGAACGCCCTGGAACACCCGTCCGGCCAAGTCATATTTGGAGCCGTGGCACGGGCAGAAGAAGCCGCCTGGCCAATCGGGCGCCGGATCGGTCGCACTGGGCTGCGGATCGAACAGCGGAATGCAGCCAAGGTGCGTGCAGACCCCGACCAGCACGAGAATCTCCGGCTTCACGGACCGGCTCCAGTTGGCCGCGTAGGTCGGTTGCTGCATTTGCTCAGAGTTCGGGTCGCGCAACTGAGAAAGGAGCTTCGGATTTTTCAGTTCATCGAGCGCTGGCTGGGCGCGTTTGACGACGAACACCGGCCGCGCCGCCCACAGCGTGACCACCCGCTGGCCGGGCTGGAGTTGGCCGATGTCGATGTCGACCGGGCCGGCTGCCGCGATCGTTGCGGCGTCGGGATTCATCTGGTCGATGAACGGCCAGAGGGTTGCCGCGACGCCGACCGTCGCCAGCGATCCGGTCGCCAGAAACAGGAAGTCCCGCTTCGTTACCGAGGGCCCCCCATGGCCGACCGAAGCCGTCTCGGAACTCATCGTCATGCAGCACGTCTCCAAACGAACAAACGGGCTTTGGATCCCAATCACGGCCGGATGAAACTCAACGGCGCGAGCGCCTTTGTGTATCCGCCCCCTTCGCCCTTAGCAACACCCCGTTCGCCTCAGGCGCTACTCGCCCTCGACTTCGCGTGGACGCTCGATGACGATCCGGCCGTCGCCGAAATCGATGCGCCGCACGACGCCTTTCGTGAACGGCAGAAGCAGAGTTTCACCCCCGCCGACCGGCGCGATCTCGAGAACGTCGCCGGCGCCATGGTTCACGAGCGAGACAACGCGGCCGAGCCGCGCCCCATCCACGTCGACAGCTTCTAGCCCGACGAGGTCATCGTAGTAGAATTCGTCCTCGTTGGGCGGCGGCAACTGGTCACGACGGGCGAAGATTTCCACGCCCTTCAGCGCCTCGGCTCCCTCACGAGTCGAAATGCCGGCGACGCGCGCCACCAGCATGTCGTCCTTTAGCGAACGGAGGGATTGGAACGCGAACGATCGCGTCCGGCCCTTGTTGGTCAGAGGCCCATAGGCGCCGATGGCGCTCGGTTCGCCCGTCAGCGACTTGACGCGAATTTCCCCGCGCACCCCTTGCGGCGCGCCAAACACGCCCATCAGGATCAGGCGATCGGGCGTGCGCAAATTGCGTCAGCGAGGTCAGGCGGCAGGCGCTTCGGCGGCTTTCTCTGCTGCCGCGGCAGCGGCGGCGGTGCGCTCCTGCGCCTTCTTTTTCGGCTGCGCCTTGTGCGGATTGTTGCGCGTCTCGCGCTTGGCGATGCCGAGGCCATCGAGCAGGCGCAGCACGCGATCGGTCGGCTGCGCGCCCTTGGCGAGCCAGTCCTTGGCTTTCTCCTGATCGAGCACGAGACGGTCGGTGGCGTCCTTGGCCTTCAAGGGATCGAACGTGCCGATCTTTTCGACAAAACGGCCGTCGCGCGGCATGCGCGCGTCGGCGACGACGATACGATAGAACGGGCGCTTCTTCGCGCCGGCGCGGGAGAGGCGGATTTTGAGGGACATTTGGGTTTTCCTTTCAGATCAGATGCTTTGAGGTTGAGGACAGGTTACCTGTGGAGGGATGGCGATAGAGGGCGCAATCTGATCCGCGGAATGAGAGGATGCGCTCGAATGTCGCGCCGAGCCGTTGGGCGACGCGGATCGAAGGCGCGTTATTGACATGGACAAGGCTGATCGCGCTTGTCCAACCCAGCGTCTCATAGGCGAAAGCGCGGGCCCGTCGTCCGGCTTCCTGGGCGAGGCCCCGGCCGCGCGCGGCCGGCACGATGGTCCAGGCGATTTCGCGGCCCGGGAAGCCTTCGGGCGACCACAGGCCGGCCCAGCCGACGAAGACGGCGGAGACTTTGTCCTCGAGGACCCAGTGCCCGTAGCCGCGCAACGCCCAATGGCCAAGATAACAGGCCATGCGGCGCCACGCCTCGTCCCGGGAATGCACGCCGCCAATGTAGCGCGCCTCGTCGGGGTCGGCGTAAAGCGCGGCGAAGGGCTCGAAGTCCACCTCTTGCCAACCGCGCAGCCTAAGCCGCTCGGTCTCGAGGATCGGGATCACTTCTTCTTCCCCCCGAATGGGTTGAAGCCCCCACCCAGGCCTGGCAGCTTCGGACCGCCGCCGAGACCGGGGAATTGAGCGGGCAGGTTGAAGGCGCCCGGCGGCGGGGCGGCGGGAATGCCCGGAGGCCCCGAGGGCGCTCCGGGCAAGCCGGCGCCGCCCAATTGCTTCTGCATCGCTTCGATCTGTTCCGGCGATGGCATCGGCATGCCGCCGCCAAGCCCCATCATCTGCCCGAGCTTGCCCATCATGCCGCGCTTGGCGCCTGGCCCGCCCATCGCCTTCATCATGTCGGCCATCTGGCGATGCTGCTTGAGGAGCCGGTTGACATATTCGACCGTGACGCCCGAGCCCGCGGCGATGCGCTTCTTGCGCGAGGCTTTGAGAACGTCCGGGTTGCGGCGCTCCTGCGGGGTCATCGACGAGATAATCGCCCGCTGGCGCTTGACGAACTTGTCGTCGAGATTGGCGCCGGCGAGTTGGTCTTTCATTTT
>DATDHT010000343.1:0-3410 GCA_036521435.1 Roseiarcus sp. | reverse complement strand
TTCGAGCGTCACGTACAGCGTCGCGCCGCGCGCCGCCTCGCCAGCCTCAGCAATGGCGATTCGCTCGGCGTGGGGTCTTCCGCCTGGCGCGGTCGCCCCGCGCCCGACGACCGCCCCGTCCTTCACCAGGATCGCGCCGACGGCGGGATTGGGGGCAGCAAGGCCGAGCGAGCGCGAGCCCAGATTGAGCGCCGCGTCCATCCAGCGCAGATCCTCGTTGGGGTCTGCGCTTGCGCTTTCGCTCATGTCGCCGGCGCGTTCCGGCGTTGGCGCGGAGCGTCCTTGGCCGGCGCAGGCTCGGGCTCAGCCTCGAGTTCGCCGACGATGGCGTTGAAGTCCCGCGCCTCGCGGAAATTGCGGTAGACCGAGGCAAAACGGACATAGGCGATGTCGTCGAGCGCCTTCAGGCCCTCCATCACCAATTCGCCGATCCGGTCGGTCGGGATGTCGCCGTCGCTCTGGCTCTCGAGCTGGCGCACGATGCCGTTGATCATGCGTTCGACCCGCTCGGGCTCGACAGCCCGCTTGCGCAGCGCGACCTGGACCGAGCGCATGAGCTTGTCGCGGTCGAATGGCGCGCGTCGGCCGTTCTTCTTGACCACCTGCAATTCGCGCAGCTGCACGCGCTCAAAGGTGGTGAACCGCCCGCCGCAATCGGGACAGATGCGCCGGCGGCGGATCGACGCGGAATCGTCGGTCGGGCGCGAGTCTTTCACCTGCGTATCGAGGCCGCCGCAATAGGGGCACCGCATTGGAGAGCCCGCCCTTCACAAAGACTGCCCCGGCGCCCTAGAGCGTGTTGCAGTTAGACCTACACCCGACCTCGTGCCTCAAGGCGCCGCGTAGCGGCCTCGAAGGACGCTCCAGTACGCGTCAAGTGGCGCTGGGCACTCGAACGTCCTTCGAGACGCGCCTTTGGCGCTCCTCAGGACGAGGGGTTCGCCCTCAGTAGATCGGGAACCGCCGGGTGAGTCCGGCGACGTCCTCGCGCACTTTCGCCTCGACCGCCACATTCCCCGATTCGGTGTTCGCCGCCAAGCCGTCCAGGACCTCGACCACCATCCGGCCGATGTCGGCGAACTCGTCCGTGCCGCAACCGCGCGAAGTGACGGCCGGCGATCCGAGGCGGATGCCCGAGGTCACCATGGGCTTTTGCGGATCGAACGGAATGCCGTTCTTGTTGCAGGTGATGTTGGCGCGGTCGAGCGCCGCCTCAGCCGCCTTTCCCGTCAGGCCCTTGGGCGTCAGATCGACCAGCATCAGATGGTTGTCCGTGCCCCCGGTCACAAGCTTGTAGCCACCGGCCAGGATCGGCTGGGCCAAGGCCTTGGCGTTGGCGACCACGGCGTGCGCGTAAGCGGTGAATTCGGGGGTCAGAGCCTCAAGGAGCGCAACCGCCTTGGCGGCGATGACATGCATCAGCGGGCCGCCCTGCAGGCCGGGGAAAATCGCCGAATTGATCTTCTTGGCGAGGTCCGCGTCATTGGTAAGAATCATGCCGCCGCGGGGGCCGCGCAAGGTCTTGTGCGTGGTCGTGGTGACGACGTGGGCGTGCGGGAACGGGGAGGGATGGGCGCCGCCCGCGACCAGCCCGGCGAAATGGGCGATGTCGACGACGAAATAAGCGCCAACGCCATCGCAAATGGCGCGGAAACGCTCGAAGTCCCAATGGCGCGCGTAGGCCGATCCGCCGGCGATGATCATCTTCGGCTTGTGTTCGCGGGCCAGCGCTTCGACCTGATCCATATCAACCCTATGCGTCGTCCGATCGACCCCATAGGGGACCGGCTTGAACCAGCGGCCGGACATGTTGACCGGCGAACCATGGGTGAGGTGCCCGCCTGCCGCGAGATCAAGGCCCATGAAAATGTCGCCGGGCTGCATCAGAGCGAGGAACACGCCCTGATTGGCCTGGCTGCCGGAATTGGGCTGGACGTTGGCGAAGCCACAGCCGAACAATTTGCACGCGCGCTCGATCGCCAGGCTTTCCGCAATGTCGACGAATTGGCAGCCGCCGTAATAGCGCCGGCTCGGATAGCCCTCGGCGTATTTGTTGGTCATCACCGAGCCCTGCGCCTCGAGCACGGCGCGCGACACGATGTTTTCCGAGGCAATGAGCTCGAGCCCATCGCGCTGACGGCCAAGCTCGAGTTCAATTGCGCGGGCGATCTCAGGATCGGCGTCGGCGAGGGCTGCGGAGAAGAACGAGTTCGAACGGATCGATGACGCGGCGACGCGGCTTGGAGCGGTGACGTTCATGGCGGCGGACCTTCCATAATCTCAAGGCGGCTTTAACACGGTGAATGCGAGAGGGGCAAAGAATGCGGCGCAAACAAAAAGGGCCGCCCGAAGGCGGCCCTTTCATGTGTTTCTAACCGTTCGATCAGGCGGCCGCGGACCCGATCGCGCGTCGGCGTGAAAATCCGAGCCAACCGAGGCCCGCAAAGCCCGCGATCATCATCGCCCAGGTCGAAGGCTCGGGGACCGGCGAGGCGCCCGTCGCCAGGGTCACGGCGGCAAGGAATGGCTCGCCATTCGGACTGCCCGTGTCCGGCGCGCCGCTTAGGGTGATCGAGGTCAGCGTGTTGCCCGCAAACGAAGCGGGGAGCAGGTATTCGTAGGCGTCGAGCTTAACGTCGCCGGGATATTGGGCCGTCCCGTAAACCTCAGTCGCGACATTGTTGAAGTCGATGTAATGATCGCGGACGTTCACCCCTTCTTCCAAAGAGATCGTATCCGAATCGCCAGCCGAGTCCTGGAAGACGAGCGAGCCGACCGTTGAGCCCAACTCTCCGAACGCCGAGTTCATCAGCACATAAACAATGGAGTAGCCCGCCTCGTTGATTGGGATCACAAAGCTGTCGGTTGGCGAATTGGCCTGGATTACTCCTGTGGTGTCAGGGCCGCCCATAGACGACAACGTAAAGGAAGCCGCGTTGATGTTCACGGTTGATCCGGCTAGCGGGTAGTTCGTTCCGTTGGTGTAGGTTTGAATATTCTCGTTCGTCAGAGACGAAAGGTCGATTTGCGTCTGCGCAGCATGCGCGGCGCTGGCCAACCCCGCGGAAAGAGTCAGAGCAAGAGCGCTCGATGTCATAACTTTCATTGGAAACCCCCGTTTCGCTCCCGTCGGCCCGTCATGGCCATACGCACCAAAGACCTGTAGGATTCGTGAGGTGCGGTGGTCAATTGACCAAAGGTCCTAAGACCCGGCGACAATTCCGCACTTCGAGCGCCTGACCACTCGGCTCGCTAATAGGGCGACCCGCTCAGCGGCCCTTGGGAGCGCCGGTGAAAATGACCACTTCGTCCTTGGCGACGCGATCGAGAAGCGCGTGCGCCTCCTCGTCCAGGAGGTCCCTGTCTATGCTTTCCGGCCTGAGGCTGCTGACGCGCAACGCCCAGCGCGC
>DATDHT010000342.1:0-6705 GCA_036521435.1 Roseiarcus sp. | reverse complement strand
CCGCAGGCCTGCGCATCAAGTTCTGACCGTCCCCGCTCAGGCCCGCCGCGCCGAGTGTTTCGGTGCGGCGCCGCTACGGGGCTAGCAAAAAAAGCGACTGTTATTGCGGGCCACAAACAGTCGTGTATTCCAGCTGAAATTTATTGTCTTCGAAATTGACCAGCCGGCAGTTGGAGACAGGGGCGTTCGCCGTGACCTGCCGGGCGCAATGGTCACCATCTCGCTACCTTGAACGAAAGCCGACTGGAAGTGGAGCTCGCGAGGCGAGCAAACCTGGGTCCACTGACGCGATGGCGAGAAGACAGGCTGAACATCGCCGGAAACTTCTCGGCGTCAACTCGCGATAGGCCACCCGAATCGCTTCCCGCCGCTGAGAAGAAGCGAAATCGAAGAGGGCGCTAACTAGACGCTACATCGCACAGAGCTGAAGGCCGAGGGAATTGATGGTCATGCTGCAATCGTGCGGTTGCCGTAGGTGGACGCGGACGACAGATCTGTGACAGGCTAAAACCTGTCGGAGCTCGAGCGCGTGCGCATCCATCACCTCAATTGCGGATCTCTCTGTCCGCGCGGCGGGAAGCTGTTCGGCGGCTCCGGCGGGCCGCTGTCGCCCGCGCCCATGTGCTGCCACTGCCTCTTGATCGAGGGCGACGACGGGATGATCCTGGTCGATTCCGGGCTTGGGGTTGAGGATGTCAACGAGCCGCGGCGGCTCGGATTCCTGTTCAACGCGATGGTGCGGCCACGGCTCGACGTCGCCGAGACGGCGCTCAGGCAAGTCGCGGATCTGGGCTTCCGCCCAAGCGACGTTCGCCACATCGTGCCGACCCATCTCGACCTCGACCACGCGGGTGGGATCGGCGATTTCCCTGACGCTGCGGTCCATGTTTTCGCCGATGAGCTTCGCGCCGCGTCCCATCGGTCGACCATCGGCGAGCGAAACCGCTACCGCAAGGTGCAGATCGCCTCAGTCAAGAAATGGGCCCCGCTCGAAGAAGAGGGCGAAACCTGGTTTGGCTTTTCGGCCGTTCGCGCCATTCCCGGAACGCGCGACGAGGTGCTGCTGATCCCTCTGCCCGGACATTCGCGCGGGCATTGCGGCGTCGCGGTCAGGCGGGCAGACGATTGGCTGCTCCATTGCGGCGACGCCTATTTTCATCATTCCGAAGTCGAGCCGGACGGCGGCGCGACGCCGAAAGGTGTGCGCTTTTTCGAGTCGCTGGCGGAGTTCAACGGCGCCCAACGCCGCGCCAATCAGGCCCGCTTGCGAGAACTCGCACGCCTTGCGCTCGGCGAAGTGAAGCTCATCTGCTCGCATGACGCTGCCGACTTTTTCGCTATGAAGAGCGAGGCGCGGGAAGCTCAGCCGGCCCCTGCGCCTATTCGTCCGCCTCGGCTGGACGGCGCGTTGCGCGGGGCGGCGCGTCTGGCCCAGCAAAGCGACGCTCGGGCATCGCGTCGATAGGCGGCTCCTGCTCCGGTTCGGCCCCGCGCCGGCATGGGATCAATCCGCCCCTGTCGCCTTGCCCCGCAGGGCTTTGACCGCACCGCGGCGCGTCTTCTCATCGACGCGGCGCACTCTGGACGCGAATGTCGGGCGCGTGGCCAAGCGCCGCTTCGGCCGCGCCTGCGCCTTGATGAGCAGATCAGCCAGCCGGGCGCGCGCGTCCTCGCGATTGCGGGGCTGGCTCGCGAAGCTCTGAGCAAAGATGACGATCACACCGTCCTGGGTGGCGCGCGATCCAGCCAGCTTGATGAGCCGGATCGCAACGTCGTTCGGCAGGCTCGGCGAGCGCCGCGCGTCGAACCGGAGTTCAACCGCGCTCGCCACCTTGTTGACGTTCTGTCCGCCCGGACCTGAGGCGCGCACGAAAGTCTCGACCATCTCGCTCTCGTCGATGAGGAGATCGCCGGCTTTCATGGCCCTTAACGCCAGTCGCGAACGTCGACGAAGCGGCCGGCGATTGCGGCCGCCGCGGCCATCGCCGGCGAGACGAGGTGCGTGCGGCCGCGGTAGCCCTGGCGGCCTTCGAAATTGCGGTTCGAGGTCGAAGCGCAGCGCTCGCCGGGCTCAAGCTTGTCCGGGTTCATGGCCAGGCACATCGAGCAGCCGGGCTCGCGCCATTCGAAGCCGGCGGCGAGGAAGATCTTGTCGAGGCCTTCCGCCTCGGCCTGCGCCTTGACCAGGCCAGATCCCGGCACGACCATCGCATTGACGCGCTCGCTCACCTTGTGCCCGTTCGCGATCGCCGCGGCGGCGCGCAGATCCTCGATGCGGCCATTGGTGCAGGAGCCGATGAAAACGCGGTCGATGGCGAGATCCGTCATCTTCTCCCCGCCGTGCAAGCCCATATAGTCGAGCGCCCGCTGGATCGAGGCGCGCTTCTGCTCGGTCGCGCCGTCCTCGACCCGAGGCACGACGCCAAAGATTGGCGCCACGTCCTGCGGGCTCGTGCCCCAGGAGACGATCGGCGGCAGATTGGCTGCGTCGAGCTTAACGTCAGCGTCGAAATGCGCGCCCTCGTCGCTGCGCAGCGTCTCCCAATGCCGCTGGGCCTGGCCCCACAAGTCGCCCTTCGGCGATTTCGGCCGACCTTTCAGATAGGCGTAGGTCTTCTCGTCCGGCGCGATCATGCCGGCCCGCGCGCCGCCCTCGATCGACATGTTGCAGACCGTCATCCGCCCTTCCATCGACAGCGCCTCGATCGCCGAGCCGCAATATTCGATGACGTGGCCGGTGCCGCCCGCGGTGCCGATTTCGCCGATGATGGCGAGGATGATGTCCTTGGCGGTCACGCCCGGCGGCAGCGCGCCGTCGACCTTGACGCGCATGTTCTTGGCCTTGGACTGGATCAGCGTCTGCGTGGCGAGCACATGCTCAACCTCGGACGTGCCGATGCCATGCGCAAGCGCGCCGAAGGCGCCGTGGGTCGAGGTGTGGCTGTCGCCGCAGACGATCGTGGTTCCGGGCAGCGTAAAGCCCTGCTCCGGCCCGATGATGTGCACGACGCCCTGCCGCGGATCGAACTCGTCGTAATATTCGATGCCGAATTCGCGCGCATTCTTGGCCAGCTCCTCGACCTGCTGGCGGCTCTCCGGATCCTCGATGCCGCCGCTGCGGTCGGTCGTCTGGATGTTGTGGTCGACGACCGCCAGCGTCTTGTGTGGGGCGCGCACCTTCCGCCCGGACAGCCGCAAGCCCTCGAAGGCCTGCGGGCTCGTGACCTCGTGAATCAGGTGCCGGTCGATATAGATGAGGCTCAGCGCGCCGGTCGTCTCCAAGACATGCTCGTCCCAGATCTTGTCGTATAACGTACGCGGCGTGGGCATAGCGCTCTCCCGCGCCTTTTCAGCGCGAAAATGGGGGTCGGACCGCTATCTATGCCTGATGGTGGAGCGATGGAAGGGGATTCGCGCCATTCAGCCCCGCGAAGCGCGCCAGCAGCCCATTCACATAGTCCGGCGAGGGCTCGCCGTTTGCGAACAGGATCCGGTAGCAGATCGGCGCAATCAGAATGTCGATCGCTTCGTCAACTGATAAACCCGCCTCGCCGCGCGCCAGAGCGCGGCTGTTGAGGGTTTGCAGATGACGGATCGTGTAGGCGCAACAGCGCGCGGCGGCGTGCTCGGAGGCTGTCTCGGCCAGCACGTCGCGCATCAGCGCCCGACCCACTGGCGAGCCCATTTCCTCGGCATATTGCTGCACGAAAGCGCGCAGGTCGCCCGCAAACGAGCCCGTATCGTCCGGGTCGGCCACGGGGCGCAGCCGTTCGGCGGCGGTATCGGCCAGCAGTTGCGCCAGGTCGCCCCAGCGCCGATAGACGGTCGAGGGCGTTACGCCCGCCCGCTCCGCAATCATCGGCACGTTGATCTCGCTTCGGCCGACTTCGTCGAGCAGGGCTTGCGTCGCCGCGTGAACCGCCTCCTGAATGCGGGCGCTCCGTCCGCCCTGTCGAACCATTTCGCGCGCCATTCGCATTCCTTGAAAAGATCGAGGAGCGCCGAACGGCGCGCTCGAAGGATGGTCCTATTCGCCCCCGTTTGCACCTCCTGGAACGCCCTTCGACACGGCGGCTGCGCCGCCGGCTTGAAGCACGAGGGGTTGGCGCTCATCTGCTTAAAGCAAAGATGTTGCATTAAGCCGCTAGTGTGCTATCTACCTCTAACGCAATAATTTAGCCTTAGGCCATGAAAATGTCCACCATTGCCATCACGGTCCCCACTCGGCCGGCCTCGAGGTCCGCCACCGCCGTCTATGCGACGCTGGTGGCGATCACCTTCGCGACTGTCGCGGGCGCGCCGACACCGATCTACCGGATCTATCGTGAGACGCTGGGCCTGACCCCGTTCACGATCACATTCATCTTCGCCGTCTATTCCTTCACGATGATCGCCGCTTTTCTGACCATTGCGCGGCTCTCGGACTATGTCGGCCGCAAGCCGATGATCTTGCTGGCGCTCGGCCTGAACGCGGTCGCGCTTCTCCTGTTCTTCGTTGCCGGGTCCGCCGGAACGCTCATCCTTGCGCGCGCCATACAAGGGGTCGCGACGGGCATCGCGCTGGCGACGCTTGGCGCGCTCATTGCCGATACGGCGCCGCAATGGGCGGCAACGCTCAACAGCGTGACGGCGTTCATGGGTCTTGCGCTCGGCGCGCTGATCTCGGGCGTGTTCGTCACCTTTGCGCCCTGGCCTACGCATCTGATCTATGCGGCTCTGCTCGGCGTGACGCTCGCCGAGATGGTATTCCTCGCCTGGATCGCCGAAACGACGTCGCGAAAGGCCGGCGCGTGGAGCGGAATCAGGCCCAAACTGACCGTGCCAAAGGCCGCGGTCGCTCCGATGGCGCGCCTGTTCCCGCTCACTCTCTCCGCCTGGGCGCTCGGCGGATTCTACCTCTCGCTGATGCCCTCGCTCGTGATCGAGGCGACCGGAATCCGCTCGCCTCTTGTCGGCGCCGCCGTCGTCTCGGCGCTGATGGTTTCCGGCGGCCTTTCGTCCTTGGCGACGCGCGCCTTCGACCCGGGCAAGACGGTGCGCGCCTCGGCGGCGTTGCTCGCGACGGGCATCGCCCTCACTCTGCTCGCCGTTGGGGGCGGTTCGGCGGTGGCCATGGTCTTCGGAACGATCGTCGCTGGCGCGGGCTTCGGCGCATCCTACGCGGCGTCGCTGCGCGTGCTGCTCCCGCTCGCGTCGAGCCACGAGCGGGCCGGCTTGCTTTCGGCCTATTTCGTCGAGTCTTATCTCGCCTTCGCGCTCGCGGCCATCGCAGCCGGTCTTGCCGCGCCCCGGTTCGGGCTGGTTGCGACAGCGCTGTTTTACGGTGCGATGCTCGCGCTGAGCGCCCTGGTGACACTGGCGGTCGAGACGGCGGCCGCGCGTCGATGAACGGGCTGAGGCGCCCGTCGACGTCGAGGCGCGAAGCTTTCTCGTCCGTTACGCCCTTGCCGACGTCTCGGCGATGATGGCGAGCGGCAAGACCTCGACCGTGCCGCCCGACACCCGTTTGGTTTCGTCGGTATAGGCCCTGAAGAAGTCGCGGCTTTGCAGCGCCTTGGAGGCCTCGTCGTCGGAGGAGGCGGCGAGGTGATAATATTCGTTCGACCCGTTGTCGGCCTTCATGCAGCGATAGGCGATCCGGCCGTTCAAGGTCCCGTCGGCTTCGATGGCGGCGATGAACCGCTTAATCTCAGCGCGCCACGCCTCCGGCGATCCGTCCTGGAAACGATATTTGATGAGGAAGTGCTTCATCGCGCTCTCCTTGGTTTCGCGCCCCGTTCGACTTCGGCGCTTCGCCGCGGCGTGGTTCGGGCGTGCGCTAACACTTGCTTCCGAAGGCGCAATCGCGCAAGTATGAACAAAAATGATAGTGTCCTCGCGGAACCGGAACGTTCGATGGCGGTCCAAAAGCCTTTACTCGCGGCGCTCCCGCCCCAACCTCTTCATCGCAGCGCCTGCCCCGTGATGGCGTTTCAGGCGATGATCAGCGGCAAGTACAAAATTCGGATCTTGTGGGATCTCAAGGATGGACCGCGTCGCTACAGCCAGATCCGGACCGGCCTTTTGCGCGGCGCCGCCGGGACCGCGGAGATCGCGCCGCGCGTGCTGAGCCGGGAACTGAAGGCGCTCACCGACGCCGGACTGATCGCGCGCAAGGATTATGGCCTCGTGCCGCCCAAGGTCGAATATCGCCTGACGGAGGCGGGGAAGACCTTCACGCCGATCATCGCCTCGATCCGCGAGTGGGGCGAGCGCCACCTCGGCGACGCGACCGCGGGCGGCGGCTAGACTCGGCCATCACCTTGTTGGGATAATCTGCGCCGCGGCCACGAAGCCGTGATGCGAGCCCGCAAAGTTGGGTAAGATCGGCGCATCGCAACCCGAGCAACCGCGATCGTCTTCAGAGGAGGAAACGGAAATGAGTTTCGTCAGGCGTCTCGCGGCGGTCTCAGCTGCTCTCCTCATCTCGCTTGCGCCCTTTGCGGCGCGTGCGGCGGACAAGGTCGTCATCGGCGACATCGACGATCTGTCCGGCGTCTACGCCGACGTGAACGGCCCGCGGGCGGTCGAGGGAATCAAGATGGCGATCGCCGACTTTGGCGGGACCGCTCTCGGCCAGCCGATCGAGTTCCTGACCGCCGACCATCAGAACAAGCCCGATATCGCCGCGAGCAAGTTCCGCGAATGGGCCGACACAAAGGGCCT
>DATDHT010000341.1:0-6985 GCA_036521435.1 Roseiarcus sp. | reverse complement strand
GTCCATCGTCGGTCTTGTGCCGCAAGAGATCGCGCTCGATATCTTCACCACCGTTCGCCGAGCGGCGACATTCAGCCGTGGGCTGTTCGGCCGGCCGCCAAATCCCGCCTATATCGAACAATTGCTGCGCGACCTTTCGTTGTGGGACAAGCGCGACACGCGGGTCGTCGAGTTGTCGGGCGGCATGAAACGGCGGGTCATGATCGCCAAGGCGCTCGCCCATGAGCCGGACGTGCTGTTTCTTGATGAGCCGACCGCGGGCGTCGACGTCAATCTGCGACGCGACATGTGGGCGCTGGTTCGGCGCCTGCGCAGCCAGGGGGTCACGGTCATTCTGACCACCCACTATATCGAGGAAGCCGAGGAGATGGCGGACCGGGTCGGCGTCATCAACAACGGCCGGATCGTGCTGGTGGACGAGAAGGCGGCGCTCATGCGCAAGCTTGGCAAACGGCGCCTGACGCTCGCGCTGCAGAAGCCGCTGCCGACGCTGCCGATAGAGCTGGCCGGTTGGCCGCTCGAACTCGAGGACGACGGCCGTCGTCTCTCCTATCGCTTTTCGGCGGGAGCTGAGGACACCGGGGTGCCGACGCTTTTGCGGCGCCTCAATGAGATCGGCATCGATTTCAAGGATCTCGACACCAGCACAACCACGCTCGAGGACATTTTCGTCGACCTCGTGGGGCGCGCGGCGTGACGGTTTCGGCGATCAACCTGAGCGGCGTCTGGTCGATTTACCGCTCCGAAATGCAGCGCACGCAGCGCACAATTCTGCAAAGCGTGGCGACCCCGGTCATCACGACGGCGCTCTATTTTATCGTGTTCGGAGCGGCGATCGGCGGCCGCATTCGCGAGGTGAGCGGGGTCAGCTACGGCGCATTCATCGTGCCGGGCCTCATGATGCTTTCGCTTCTCACCCAGAGCATCTCCAACGCCTCGATTGGCATCTACTTTCCCAAATTCACGGGCCAGATCTACGAACTCCTCTCGGCGCCGATCTCCGCGATCGAGGCGGTCTGCGCCTATGTTGGCGCGGCGGCGACCAAGTCGATGGCGATCGGCCTCATCATTCTTGCGACCGCCGCGCTGTTGGTGCCCCTGCGCATTGAGCACCCATTCTGGATGATCGCCTTCCTCGCGCTGACCTCGATCGCGTTCAGCCTGTTCGGCTTCATCATCGGCATCTGGGCCAAGAACTTCGAGCAACTTGCCGTGATCCCTTCGCTGGTGGTGACGCCGCTCACGTTTCTCGGCGGCGCCTTTTATTCGATCGACATGTTGCCCCCGTTCTGGCGCTCGGTCAGCCTTTTCAATCCTGTGGTCTACCTGATCAGCGGCTTTCGCTGGAGCTTCTATGGACAGGGCGACGTCAGCGTCGGCGCAAGCCTAGGCTTCACCGCGCTGTTCATCGCCGTATGCCTCACCGTTCTGGCTTGGATTTTCCGCACCGGATGGCGCCTGAAGCCGTAACGCATCGGGGGAGGTCCATGACAACGGAGAAAACCAACAGTTATCCGGGCGAATTGGCGACGCCGCACCAAATCTGCCAGCTCGCGGATGAATACCGCAAGGCCGCTCACCATCTTCTCGGCCTTGGCCGAAAGGGCGCCCCCCTCTCCCGCGCCCCCTTCCGCTTCGCCGCCATCCATGCGGTCGAGCTGTACCTGAACGCCTTCCTACTCCACGGCGGCCGGGAGCCTGCCGTTATCCGTGGCCTGCAGCACAACCTAACCGCCCGGACGAACCTTGCCGTGGAAAGCCGCCTGGCGCTGCGCGCGCGCACTGTCGCCCATCTTCATTCAATGGCGATGAACCGGGAATATCTCGTGATGCGCTACGGCCCGGAGACAACGGCTACGGCCTCGGAGGTAAACCGGCTTTCGGCCACGCTTGACGAGGTGGCCGCAAAGGTAAGTGCGGCGATCAAGGCGCCCCTGCCCCGCAAAGTCCCGAAAAGCTTGACGGTAGGGCCGGCCGCGCCGGCGAATTGACCGCAGCGAGGCGCCGCTTCAATATCCTTCAACATCCTCTTGGGAGCTAAGCCGTTCATGCCCTCAGGCCTCATCATCGTCACCGGAGGCTCGCGCGGCATTGGCGCAGCCATTTGCCGCCGGCTCGCTGCGGACGGCTACGCGGTCGCGGTCAACTACGCCGCCGACGCCAAGGCGGCTGAGGCGACCGTGGCGGAAATCAAGAAGGCGGGCGGGCGGGCGCAGGCTTTCCAGGCCGATGTCTCTGACCCGGCTCAGCTTCCTCCGCTGTTCGACCAAGCCGTAAAGGCGCTCGGGCCGCTTGCCGGCCTCGTCAACAACGCCGGCGTCACAGGACGCGCCGTCACGACCGACCAGCGGGAAGCTGCGGAGCTGATTCAGCTCTTTCAGATCAACGTGATTGGCACCATCCTCGCCTGCAAAGAGGCCGTGCGTCGGCTCTCCACCAAGCACGGCGGAAGCGGCGGGTCGATCGTCAACATTTCGTCGATCGCCGCGAGGCTTGGCGGCCTGCCGGGACTGGCGTCCTATGCGGCGACCAAGGGGGCGGTCGAAAGCTTCACCAAGGGCCTCGCAACAGAAGTCGGGCCCGAAGGCATTCGGGTCAATGCGGTCGCGCCCGGCTTCACCGCAACCGACCTGACCCGCGACCAGATCGCCCAAGCGGGTTTCCGCGAACGCATCGAGGGGATGACGCCTTTGCGCCGCATCGGCGCGCCCGAGGAGATCGCGGAGGCCGCGGCCTGGCTTGTTTCGCCCGCGTCCGCCTTTGTCACAGGCAGCGTGGTGACGGTTTCCGGCGGACGCTGAGCGAAGCTGCTTTTGGATTGAGGCGGCCGAAAGGGAACGGCACGGACGACAATTTATTGCAGAAAATCCGAAATTGAGCTAAACTCGTCCCATGAGCGATCTCACGTCCCGCACGGCCCTCGACCGCGGTTTCCGTTCCGGTTATTCGACCGCCAAGGGGAAAAAGCGAGCGGAAAAAATTTACGCAGGAATATCCGTGTAACCCATTGATAAGTCTCGTTTCGGACGAGAGAATCCAAGGAAATCCAAGGAAATCCAACCCTGATAATGGGGGATTTTCGGAGCAGAACGGCTCGCGGCCAAGACAATCCAAACCGATCGCCGGACCGATGCCGCGGTCCCGCCACCAGGCAGCAGGCTCACACTCCAAAGGCAAAGCGTCCTAGTCGCGGGCCGTCCGACTGGACGAAGGCGCCCCTACTCCCCTCGCCGGGCCGCGGCCGCCCATTCGAGCGCGGCGTTCTCGTCAGCGCGAGCGAACTGGCGAATGCCGACGGGCGAGGCCTCAAAGCTGTTGAGCGTGGCTCCATCCATCTGTTCACGGTCAACGACGACAGCGAGCTTGACCAGCGATTTGTGAGCAAGCGCGGAGGTCGCGAGTCCGCGCGCCAATTCCGCGAAATCGCCGCCAAAATCCGGTGCGATAATCACAACGAGGCCGGTCGCGGCTTCTCCCACGGCCGCCTTGATCGCCGCCTCGACATCCTGAGCCTCGACCGCGCCGCTCGCGCGTAACGCCACAGTCTGCGCTGGCCCGTCATGCACTCGTTCCAACATCGGCTGCTCGCTCTTCTCGCCGCTCTTTCGGCGATCAGATTTCCCTTGAAACCCCTTAGCAGATCGGCGGCGGTTGTCGCGAGCAAAGATGACCGGGAAGCGATCACGCCAACTCGCCACGCCGCATCTGCAACGAACCTAACCGGTGGCGAGGCGCCTGGCGAAGGTCTCAAGGTTGACCGCGCCGCGTCGGTGCGTCCCCTCGCCGATCTTGTGGGCGCCGTCGTGCGCTTCGACCGCGAGCAGCATGCTGCGGCCGGAGACTTCAAGGACCCGTGCAGTGGCGACGACCGTACGTCCCACCGGAGTCGGCGCGAGATGGCGCACGTTGACTTCGCTGCCGACGGTCACCCAGCCCTTAGGCAAATGCGGCGCCGCAACTGCCGCGGAGGCCATCTCCATCGCCAGGATCATCATTGGCGTGCCGAAGACGAACGGCATGCCGTCCAGATGGGCGCCAACCGTGAGTTCGCGCGTGACGACGACCTCGTGCCGGCCGGTCATGCCGGCCCGAACGTTGTCGAACGGCTCCGCCATCTCGTCTCGAGGCTTGCCCCCCGCGCCGCCTATTCGAACGTCGCGCCCCAGGATCCCCAGATGTAGATGCAGGTGAACAGGAACAGCCAGACCACGTCGACGAAATGCCAGTACCAGGCGGCAAACTGGAAACCGACATGATGCTTCGGCGTGAACTGGCCCTTGAACGCGCGCATGAGACAGACAAAGAGGAAAATCACGCCGATGATGACGTGTGCGCCGTGAAAGCCGGTCGCCATGAAGAATGTCGCGCCATAGATCGAATTCTTGAAGCTGAATGGCGCATGGACATATTCATAACCTTGGGTGAAGACGAACAACACGCCAAGGGCGATGCCGAGCGCGAGGAAGATCTCGAACTTGCGGCGATTTCCCTCGCGCAATTCGTCGTGGGCGACGTTGACCGCCGCGCTCGATGTCAACAGAACGAAGGTATTCATCAGCGGCAACGCGAGCGGATTGATCACCTCCGTGCCCTTCGGGGGCCAGATCCCACCGCTGAAATGGAGGAGCCCGTAAGTCTGCGGATCGGCGGGATTGAGCGCGTTCCAGAAGAACGCCCAGAACCAGGCGACGAAGAACATCACCTCCGAGGCGATGAACAGGATCATGCCAAAGGTCAGGCCATGGCGCACGATAATATTGTGGTAGCCGCCCTGAGCCTCAGAGACGACGTCGCGCCACCAACCCGCCATGGTGAACAGGATGCCCGCGACGCCAATGGTCAGAAGCCCGAGGCCGAAACTCGACCCGTGCATGAACAATATGAGACCGAAGGCCGTGAGAAACCCGAAGGCCGCGCCGACAAGCGGCCAAGGGCTTGGCTCGACGAGATGAAATCCCGGCCGGTCCGGAACCGCCGCGTCGGTCATTGTCTTCTCCTGTTTATCGTCATCCCGCGGGCCCCCCGCGATCGGCCGAGCGGCTGGGCGTCGGCTTTTCGGCTGGCGGTGCGAACATCGTATAGGACAGCGTAATTGAATCGACCCTCGCCATCGACGGGTCGTTCTCGAGCGCCGGATCGAGGAAGAACACCACCGGCCATTCCGCGCTCTCGTGCGGTCCCAGATGCTGCGTCGTGAAGCAGAAGCACGAGATCTTGTTGAAGTACTGGCCTGAAACCTCCGGCGTCACGTTAAACGTGGCGTGGCCCTCCGTCGGCCTGTCACTGAGGTTTTTCACGCGGAAATAAACCGTCGCGGTCTTGCCCGTGCGAATCCGGATCGACTCGTCCTCCGGCTCGAGACGCCAATCGAGGCTCGGCGCGATATTGGCGTCAAACCCAACTCGCAGGATCCGGTGGCCCTCGGCGTCGGTGTTGGCGGTCACATGTTGCGGCGTGCCCTCGTAGCCGGTGGCTCGGCAGAAGGCGGAATAGAACGGCGCCGCGGCATAGGTGAGGGCGATCATGCCCACTGCCAACGTCACGCCGCCCAGCCCAATCAGGCGATTGTTGCGTCCCGTGCGGCCGCCGACAGACACCGCGCGGCCGTCGTGATCGCCGGAAGCGGTCACGCTACGCTCCCATGCCCCACAATGGCCGGCGCATGGTGGTCTTCGTCGCCGAGAATGTGGGGCGGCTCTTCCCATGTGTGGAACGGCGGCGGGGAAGGCAGCTGCCACTCGAGCGTCGTGGCCCCGGGACCCCACGGGTTGTCGCCGGCGGGACGCTTCGCCTTGAACGCGTCATAGACGACGTAGACGAATATGAGGGTGCCCACGCCACCAATAAATGCGCCGATCGACGACACCATGTTCCAGAAAGCATAAGCTTCCGTGTAGTCGACGACCCGCCGGGGCATTCCCTGGAAACCAAGGAAATGCTGGGGGAAAAAGGCGAGGTTGATGCCGACGAAAGAGACCCAGAAGTGCCATTTCGCCAGCCTCTCGTCATAGAGATAGCCGGTCATCTTCGGGAACCAGTAGTAGAAGCCGGCGAAGATCGAAAACACCGCCCCGAGCGACATCACGTAATGAAAATGCGCAACGACGTAGTAGGTGTCGTGCAGATAGCGGTCGATCGCCGCGTTGGCGAGCACGACGCCGGTGACGCCGCCGACGGTGAAGACGAACACGAAGCCGATCGCCCACAGCATCGGCGGCCTCAGCGAAATCGAGCCGCCCCACATCGTCGCCAGCCACGAAAACACCTTCACCCCCGTCGGCACCGCGATCACCATGGTGGCGAAGACGAAATAGCGCTGGGCGTTGAGCGACATGCCGGTTGTGAACATGTGATGGGCCCAGACGGCGAAGCCGAGGAAGGCGATGGCCAGCATCGCGTAGACCATGCCGACATAACCAAAGATCGGCTTTTTCGAGAACGTCGCCACGACCTGGCTGACCATGCCGAAGCCTGGGATGATGAGGATGTAAACCTCGGGGTGGGCGAAGAACCAGAACAGGTGCTGGAACAGGATCGGGTCGCCGCCGCCAGCCGGATCGAAGAAGGTGGTGTGGAAGTTGCGATCCGTCAGCAGCATGGTCAGAGCGCCGGCGAGCACCGGCAGCGCCAGCAGGAGCAGGAACGCGGTCACCAGCACCGACCAAGGGAACAGCGGCATGCGGAACATGGTCATGCCTGGCGCACGCATGTTGAAGATCGTGGCGATGAAATTGATCGAGCCTAGAATCGAAGATGCGCCGGCGAGATGCATCGACAAGATGACGAAGTCGGCTGCCGGACCCGGCGTTCCCACCTCGCTGGACATCGGCGGATAGAGTACCCAGCCGCCGCCGAAGCCATGCATGCCCGGCGAGCCTTCGGCAAACATGGAGCACATGAGAAGCAAGAACGACGCCACCAGAAGCCAGAACGACATGTTGTTCAGCCTGGGAAACGCCATGTCCGGCGCGCCAATCATGAGCGG
>DATDHT010000340.1:0-7578 GCA_036521435.1 Roseiarcus sp. | reverse complement strand
TGACCCGCAGGTAGCCCTTTTCGTCCATGATCCCGAGATCGCCGGACTTCCAATATCCGGCGACGAACTCGCGCTCGGTGGCTTGCGTGTTGTTGAAATAGCCCGGCACGACCATGGCGCCGCCGATATAGATTTCGCCAGGCTGTCCGTGAGGCGCCTCAACCCCCTCAGAGTCCATCACCAGGATGTCGCCGCAGGACACGGCGAGGCCGACCGATTCCTTTCGCGCGACCGTCTCATCCGGAGGCATGATCGCCGCGGGCGAAGTGGTTTCGGTCGCGCCGTAGCAATTCAAGAGTTTCAGTTTTGGCAGCTTTTCGGCGATGCGCTCGCACGTGGCCTCCGGCATGATAGCGCCGCCGTAGCCGGCGACGCGCCAATGGGAGAGATCCGCTGTGTCAAAATTCGGCGCGAGCAGACATAGGTTGAACATCGCCGGCACGATGAGCGAGTAGGTGATGCGCTCGCGCGCGGCGAGATCGATGAAGTCGCTCGCCCTGAAGGCCGGCGCCACGACGAGCGTCCCCGCGCAGTGAACCATCGCATGCACGAGCGCGATGAGACCGGTCACATGGCTCATCGGAACGGCGAGTAGACCACGGTCGTCCTCGGTCAGCCCCATCGTAAACTCAAAGTGGATGACGGAATGGGCGATGTTGAGATGCGTGAGCATCGCGCCTTTCGGACGGCCGGTCGTGCCGGACGTATAGAGAATCGTCGCGGTCTCTTCCTCTCCGACGGCCTCGGCCGTTCGAACCGGCGCGCCGGCGCGTAAGGTCGCGAGCATGCGTCCGCCTTCATGCCGAACCGCGAGGCCATGTTTCAGACTTGGCAGGGCGCCGGCCGCGGGAACGCGGTCGGAGAGGTCGAATTCGTGCACGACCACTTTCGCCGCGCAGTCCTTGATGATGTCGCTGTTCTCGGCCAGCGTATGGCGGATGTTGAGCGGAACCGACACCGCGCCCAGCCGCGCCGCCGCGAACAGCACGACGACAAACTCGATGCTGTTGCCGAGCACCATGGCGACGCGATCGCCCTTGCCCACCCCGAGCGCGCCTAAGCCCCCTGTGGCCTCCCCCACGAGGGCGTCGAGGTCGGCGTAGCTAAGCCTCTCCTCGCCGCAGATGAGCGCAATCCCATGCGGGCGGCGCGCGACCGCGTTCGCCAGCATTGCGTGCACGCTCTTGGGCCGCTCGACGAAGCAGCGGATGATCCGGGCGCCATAGTGCAGCTCGGCGCGCGTCGCCGGATGGCCGTCCTGATCCAACCATCTGTCCATGGCGTTCCTCACACAACGACCCAGTGTCGAACGCACGGCGCGTGTCGGCCGTCGCGCGGCTTTGCGAAGCCTAGCATACAGGATTTCCTCGCCGTTGCCGCCCCTATAGGTTGTACTTGCGTGGCCGGACCGCTCGGCCCGGACACATTCAGGCGCTGGACTTCTCGCCGAAGCCCGCCGCCTCGATGGCGAGATGGGTCTTGTTCTGGAAGCTCGCGTCCTGGCCCGCGGCCAGCATAGGGACAGCTTCGGCGATGGCATGGGCGACGGCCTCGACCCAACCCGCCTCCGATTTGGCGAAGTCATTCAGGACATAGTTATAGACGAGCGCCTTGTCGCCGGGGTGGCCGATGCCGATCCGAACCCGCTTGTAGCCGGCGCCGACATGGGCGGTGATCGAGCGCAAGCCATTGTGACCGGCGTCGCCGCCGCCGACCTTGACCCTCACCTTGGCCGGCGCGAGATCGAGCTCGTCGTGGATGACGACGAGCGCGCCAAGATCGAGCTTCGCATAGCGTAAAGCTTCGCCGACGCTTCGTCCGGAATCGTTCATGAAAGTCTGCGGCTTGAGCAGCATGACCCGCTCCTCGCCGATCAGCCCGTCCGTGATCAACGCCTGGTGCCGGGCGCGAAAGGGGCCGAACCGGCGCGCCTCGGCGATCGCGTCAACCGCCATGAAGCCGATGTTGTGGCGGTTGCGTGCGTATCGGGCGCCCGGATTGCCGAGTCCCGCAATGACCAGCATGGGGCCCCCGATCGATCAGCGTCCGCCGCTCGTCTGGCGCGGCGCCGAAGCTCCGGCGCCGGCGGGCGGCCGGGCCTCGACCGACGCGCTCGGCCTTACTTCTTGGCGGCCGGCTTCGCCGCGGCTGGCTTGGCGGCTGCAGGAGCGGCTGCGCCTTTCGCCGGCGCGGCGGCGCCCTTGCCAGCTCCAGCTGCTGCAGGCGCGGCCCCAGCCGCCGGTGCGGCGACGGCCCCTGCTGCGGGCGCGGCGGCGACTCCAGCTGCGGGTGTCTCTTCGGCCATCACCGTCGGCGGAACGATGGTCACCACCGTCAGCTGGGCTGTGCCGGCGATCGGCCGGCAACCCTCAGGCAGCTTGAGCGCGGAAACATGCACCGAATCGTGGAAATCCATGCCCGAAAGGTCGATGGTGATCGATTCCGGAATGTCGTCGGCGGGCGCCAACACTTCGACCGTATGCAGCACCAGATTGACCGCGCCGCCCTTTTTCAATCCGGGCGCGGCGTCGCGATTGGCGACATGCACGGGGACGCCGATCCGCACCATCGAACCTGGCGCAAGGCGCAGAAAATCGACATGTACCGGCCGGTCGGTGACGACGTCGAGCTGATAGTCGCGCGGCAGAACCCGCTCCTTCCGCCCATCGAGTTCGAGCTCGAAGATCGAGGTCAGAAAGTGTCCGGCGTAGATGAACTTGTTGACGTCCTTGTAGTCGACCGAGATCGGCTCGGGCTTGACGCCGCCGCCATAGATGACGGCTGGAACACGGCCTTCGCGACGAACGGAGCGGGCGGCCCCCTTGCCTGTCCCGCTTCGCGTCACGGCCGCGAGTTGCTTGATCGCTGCCATGATGATGTCCTTTACTTGGATCGCGCCCTGCCTCCAGGGGTGTCGGATTGGGCCGCGAAGCGCGGGCTTATAGAGAAGGAGAGCGCTCGGAGCAAGAGCGGCGACGCTTGCTTTTGTCGGCTCATCCTCGCAAAGGCTTTGCTCTGGAGACTAAGGACATCATGACGGGTGCATCGGCGAACAACGAAAACTGGCGGACCGAGAAAGACGCGCTCGGCGAGGTGCAGGTGCCGGCCGAGCATTTGTGGGGCGCGCAGACCGAGCGCTCCCGCCTCAATTTCGTCATCGGGATCGAGCGGCATCGCTGGGGGCGCCCCGTCATCCGGGCCTTCGGCCTCTTGAAGAAATGCGCGGCGCTGGCCAATCTCGAACTCAAGCAATTGTCGAAAGATAAGACCGATCTCATCGTCAGCGCTTCTCAAGAGGTCATCGACGGCAAGCTCGACGACGAATTCCCGCTGGTCGTGTTCCAGACCGGGTCCGGCACACAGTCCAACATGAACGCCAACGAAGTGATCGCCAACCGGGCCATTCAGATGGCGGGCGGGGTGATCGGGTCGAAGAAGCCGGTCAATCCGAACGACGACGTCAATCACAGTCAGTCGTCGAATGACGTGTTCCCGACCGTCATGCATATCGCCACGGTGCGCGAGCTCAGGGCGACGCTTCTGCCGGCCGTCGCTCAATTGCGCGACACGCTGAACGCGAAGTCGAAGGCCTTCTCCCATATCGTGATGGTCGGCCGCACGCATTTCCAGGACGCGACACCCTTGACGTTGGGCCAGGTGATCTCGGGCTGGGCGGCCCAGCTTGACCAGGCGATAGCGGGAATCGAGCGCGCCTGCCAAGGGCTGATGCCGCTGGCGATCGGCGGAACGGCGGTCGGCACCGGATTGAACGCCGACCCGCGTTTCGGCGACACGGTCGCGCGGATTCTGGCTTCGGAGACCGGCGAGCCGTTCATTTCAGCGCCCAACAAATTCGCCGCCTTGTCCGCGGACGACGCGATGGTCAATGTCAGCGCTGCGCTCCGCACCCTGGCCGGCGCCTGCATGAAGGTAGCCAACGACATCCGCCTTTATGTCAGCGGTCCGCGGGCCGGGATCGGCGAACTGAGGATCCCGGAAAACGAGCCTGGCTCCTCGATCATGCCTGGCAAAATCAATCCGACCCAGTCCGAAGCCTTGACCATGGTCGCCGTGCACGTGTTCGGCAATGACGTTGCCGTTGGCATGGCCGGGGCGCAGGGCCACTTTCAGCTCAACGTGTTCAAGCCGGTCATCCTGCACAATGTCCTCGATTCGGCGCAGCTGCTGGCCGACGGATGCTTCTCGTTCAACGAAAATTGCGCGGTCGGCATTGAGCCAAACGAGAAGCGCATCAAGGAGAATCTCGACAATTCGCTGATGCTGGTGACGGCCCTCAACCCGCATATCGGTTACGAAAAAGCGGCGCAGATTGCGATCAAGGCCTATCGCGAGGACATGAGCCTCAGGGATGCGGCGCTTGAGCTCGGGTTCGTTACCGGCGAGCAGTTCGACAAATGGGTCCGGCCCGAGGACATGATCCACCCGCTCGCCATAGACGAAACAGCGCAGTGACCCTGCCCGGCTGATCCTGATTGAATCCGACCACGGTCCGGCTCAGGCCGTGTCGCAGAATCGACGTTCAAATAAAAAATCAAAAAATTCTCTCGCTGATACCTCTCCCGCGGCCGGCTCCTTCCCATAGTGAGCGAAGAGGCTTGACCGGCCGCCGCTTTCCGCTGTGGACCTTGAAGCGCGAAGGCTCCTATCGCCAAGCAACCGGGGACCGCAGCGCCTCGCGCCCGAAAGGAGCGCCAAGAACACCGCCGGCCGCTTGTGGCGGACGCTCCGATTAGGAGCGACCGCGGGGAGCCAAGCTTAAGCTCTGCGTATGAGGGCAAACACAACGCCCACGATGACGATGACGACCGCCAGCCAAATGAGGAGATGAGCGCCGCCCATGGCGGTGCCGGCCACGCCGCCAAATCCCAAAAACGCCGCCACCAGGGCGATGACGATCAGGACGAGCGCATAATAGATGAGGTTTCCGGGCATCTCGGTGGTCTCCATGGCCGGACATGCGTGTCCGCCAGCCGGAAAACTGAACGTGGCTGGCCGTGTTTTGTTCCGGGGCGCGAGCGTCACCGTGCGAAACGGAGTAATGGCATTGGGGTTTCATCGTGTCAGGCGCGACCGTGCTCTATCCCTTCGGTGCAAAGATGCGCGCGCCAAACGGACGGGTCTTGGGGCCGCCGCAAGAGACAGTCACAGGCGTCGCTGGAGGCCGTCTCGATCAGTGGCGAGGACAGTTCACCGACAACGGATCGACTTGTTCCGTCATTCAACCGCCGCCGCTGCTCTCGCCATGATCACAAGCGCATATGGCGCGCGGGCGGCCTCTCTAGCCCTCAAGGTAGGACGCGATCTCGATCAGACTGCCGTCCGGATCGCGACAATAGACGGACATCAGCGCGCCCAGCGCGCCCTGTCTTAAGCCCGGGCCAGTCACGATGGCGACGCCCTCGGCGCGCAAATGCTGAACGACCTGCTCGGGCGTCGAGTCGGTGAGAAAGCACAGATCCTCACTGCCCCCAGCCTCGTGGTCGGCGGTGAACCAGTCTTCCTTGCTCGTAGCGATCGGGCGCAGGTTGATCTTTTGACCCCCAAATCGCATCACCGTCCGCGGCGCCTTGCCAGGCGCTGGCGGGACGTCCTCGCGCTTCATGCCAAGCACCCGCTCGTACCAGATGGCAGAAACCTCAAGGTCGGCGACCTGGACGACCAGATGGTCCAGCGCCTGGACTTTCAGGGTCATGCCGTGGCTCCCGTTCGTTTCCCGTACGCCCGCCGTTCTGAGGCCGCGGTCCGCACGCTTCCGGTCGGCTAACGCCGCCGCCAGTCAGAGGCCGGTCAGCCCGATGCCGGGTTGTCATCAACCAAGGCGTGACGCCGGCATCGAAGAATCCTCGATCTCTCGGCCGGATCTCGCCAATGAGACATGGCTTCGAGGCAATGCTCCTCGTCTTGCTCGATCTCGGTCAGACAGTGCGGCCGTAATCTGGCGAATATGTCAATTCTGCGCCATGCCGGCTGCGCCCGTAGTTTCTCTCCCATTGCGAACATCGGCATTTTTCGCCTCCGTTTCCCGCCACAGGATCAATGCGGCCCACTCGTTTCCGTTCCCCGACGATTGAAAAGATATCTCCTGCTGCTTCCTCTTCCGAAGAGAAACCTTACGCGTCGATTCAGGCGAACATATTGCGCAAAATAACTCGCCGAATGGATTATCCTGTGAGATCGCGGTCACGGCGCAGGTGCAACGCCATGGCCTCGTGATTATTGAGCGCCGTTGTCCCGATGGATCTCCCCAGGCCAGCGCCTGGAGACCTCCTCGCGCACCGGTGTCTCGACCTCGGGCGGCGCTTTCCGAATGTAAGCCAGCGCCTGCGCGAACTTCGCGGGGTCTTCACCCTCCAGGGTTTCGAGATATTGCAGCGCCGCGGAGACGGAGAACGGCTCGCCGCCCTTGCCCCAGTCATCGAAATTGCTGGTGAGTGCAGTCCAGATCGCGGCGTCGTAGCCGAGCGACTCGGTCCAGGCGCCGATTGTCGCCACAACCTGGGGATGGCTTTGCATCGCCAGGTCGCTTTGCCTGCCGGACGCGGGTTCGACGAATCCTACCGCCCGCGCATCCGCCATTCCCTCGCTGAGGCGAAGATTATCCCTCGCCGCGTCGAGGCCTTCGAGCGCACTTGGCGCCGAGTAGGTCGTACAGACGGCGCCAAAGGTTTCGTCGATCGCCAGCGTCAGGCGTCCGTCGGCCGAAATCCGACAAAACTCAATCGGCAGGAGCGGCCCATTGGCCGCGAATGCGCCCGCGATTTGCAGATCGCGCGGATCCCACACCAATGATCCCCACGCCAGAACCAGGCTCTTCACCATTCCCCCTCCTTGAAAGCTCCGGCCGCCACGTTTTGGCGCCCTGTCGATCCATTGGCGCCGCGAGCAATCTGGCGCGTTGTTACCCGTCATGCCGGCGGAAGCGGGGATCCGGCAAGCCTTGATGCTGTGGATTCCCGCTTGCCGCTGGAATGACAAGCTCGTCGAAACGATTCCATCTAGAGAGCGCGTCGCGAGCGCCTCGTCAGGCGTAAAACACCTTGCCCGGATTGAACAGGTTCTGCGGGTCGAACGAGGCCTTGACGCGGCGCATGAGGTCGATCGCGACCGGCCCATGCTCCTCTTCCATATATTCCCGCTTCTTCTGGCCCACTCCATGCTCACCGGTGCAGGTGCCGCCCATGGCGATGGCGCGGTGGGCGAGGCGGTGTGCGAAAGCATCTGCAGCCTCGATCTCGGACTTGTTGTCGAGATCGATCAGCGGGGTCACATGGAAATTACCGTCGCCGACATGGCCCACGATGGGCGCAATGAGGCCGCTCTCCTTAATGTCGTCGAGCGTCTCTTCGACGCAATCGGCGAGGCGCGAGATCGGCACGCAGGCGTCGGTGGCGAACGGCCGCGCGCCGGGTCTCAGCGTCAGTTGCGACCAATAGGTGTCGTGACGCGCCTGCCAGAGCTTCGTGCGCTCCTCGGGCTTGGTCGCCGAGGCCAACGGCCCGCCGCCATGGCCGGCGGCGATTTCGCCGAAGCGGCTCGCCTGTTCGGCGACGCTCTGCT
>DATDHT010000339.1:0-8305 GCA_036521435.1 Roseiarcus sp. | reverse complement strand
CAATCCATTCGACTTGCGTAAGAATGCAGGCGGGTCCTCGGGCGGCAGCGCGGCTGCGGTCGCCGACGGACTCGTGCCTTTTGCGGAGGGCACAGATGCTGGCGGCTCGATCCGGATTCCGGCCGCTTGGTGCAACGTGATGGGGTTCAAGCCGTCATTCGGCCGGGTGCCCGTCGTCCTGCGGCCCAACGCCTTCGCCGGCGCCATGCCCTTCGTGGCCGAGGGGCCGATTAGCCGGACGGTCGAAGACGCCGCCTTGGTGCTCAACGCCCTCGCCGGCTATGATCCACGCGACCCTTTCGCCATCGAGACGACGGAGGATTTCATTCCAGCCATTCGCCGGTCGATCAAGGGCTGGAAGATCGCCTACAGCCCGAACCTCGACGTGTTTCCGATCGATCCCGCAATCCGTAGAACCGTTGACGAAGCCGTGCAGTGCTTCGCCGACGCAGGGGCGACCGTCGAGGAGGTCCGGCTCGGCCTGAAGAGAAACCAGCGGGAGCTCAGCGACGCATGGACCAGGCTCATGGCGCCGCTCAATATCGGCGCCATGGAAGGCATGAAGGCTTTTGGCATCGACTTGATGGGCGAGCATCGTCACGATTTCCCGCCCGACTATTTGCAAAGGGTCGACGCCGGCAGGAACCTCTCGGCCTTGCATCTGGAGGCTGATCAGGCGATTCGCAGCGAGGTCTACGACGCGATTCAAAGCGTCCTCGCGACTCATGAGATTCTGGTTTGTCCCACCGTTGCGGCGATGCCGGTCGACAACGCGTCCGACGGCGACACCAAAGGGCCAGCCGAGGTGGATGGCGTCGAAGTGGATCCCTTGATCGGTTGGTGCCTGACCTATACCACGAATTTCAGCGGCCACCCGTCTGCGTCGGTCCCTGCGGGCCTCAGCGGCGGTTTGCCGGTCGGCATGCAGATCATCGGACGGCGTTATGCCGACGGCGATGTGCTGGCGGCGGCGGCGGCCGTCGAACGGCTGCGTCCTTGGCGCAATGCCTACGAGATTTGCATTAAGCGCCGGCTTGAGGCGCTAGCGGCATAAGGCTGGGCCCGACAGCTGCGACGCCGAGCGGATGATGAAGGCCCGCGTGCCCGAAGACCGTCGCATCGCGCGCACGAAGCCGGAGATCGCGCTCGCCGAGACCGACCGCATCCGGACCGCGGGCGTGCGCTTCGCGATGGTCCTGGCCGACGCAGGGTATGGTTTGTCCGCGCCGTTCCGCCAGGGGCTCGATGCGCGGGGCCTGAAATGGGCAGTGGGAATCCCGAAGCAGCAGAAGGTCTACCCCAACGACGTCAAGCTGACATTTCCGAGGGCTGGACGCGGGCCCCCGCGCAAGCGTCCTATCCCCGATCAGCTCTCCGCGCATGCTGAGGAGGTGCTCGCCAAGGCGAAGTGGCGGCGCATCGGTTGGCGCAAGGGAACCAAGGGACCGCTGGCGGCCTCCTTCGCCGCCGTTCGCATACGGATCGCCGATGGTCCGGAGCACCGCATCCACGACAAGGGCGCGCAGCACATGCCAGGCGAAGAGGCTTGGCTCGTCGGCGAGCGGCGCGCCTCCGGCGAGCGCCAATGCTATCTCGCCAATCCACCCTCCGACGCGGGTCTCCGGACGCTCGCCGCGGCAATCAAAACGCGATGGGTTTGCGAACAGGCGCATCAGCAACTCAAGGAGGAATTCGGCCTCGATCACTTCGAAGGACGGTCCTGGCATGACCTCCATCGTCACGCGCTGATGACCATGATCGCGTACGCCTATCTGCAAAGCAGCCGCCTCGCCGAAGCGCGCGGGGTCGTGCTCTGGCGTCCCTCCACCACCGCGAATGCAAACCGGTCTCGCGGAAAAGTAAATCGGTCTCCGCTTGTCTTCGCCCGTCTATTCCGGAGATTGGAAAATCGGCATTGGAGACTGGGCGCACAAAACCGCCACGACAGACCCGGTTCCGGAGGTCTCCAATCTCCGCGCCGGCAAAGGCCCGCGGAACACGCGGCTCCTGCGCCGCATACGGCCAAGGCCGCCGATTCACCGAATGCGTGGCTGGGGCGGGAGGATTCGAACCTCCGGATGGCGGAATCAAAATCCGCTGCCTTACCACTTGGCTACGCCCCAACGCGCCGCACGGCTCATCGGCCCGGCGGAAAGCGGGCGGACCATAGTTCGGGGTGTCCCGCGCCGCAATGGCTGGACCCTGATTTTGCGCTCAAGAGACAGTGTCTCGACCACCGTCGCGGGGCACGAACGTGTTAAGATCGGCATTGGCGCCGCAGACCAGAACACCAACCCGCTCGTGAGGGCCCGGCCGATAGGCGCCGCTGGCGATGGCGGCGAAGGCGGCCGCGCCGCCCGGCTCGGCGATGATCGAATGGTCCGCCCAAAGTCCACGCTGCGCCTCGGCGATGCTCGTGTCCTCGACCAGGACGACGCCGCTCACGAAGCTCTTGGCGATATCGAAATCGAGTTCGCCAACCCGCTTTGCGCCGAGCGAATCCGCGGCAAGCGAGTTGACGGTTACATCAACCGGCTTATCCGCCTCCAGCGCGGCGTAGAGCGCGCGCGAACCTTCCGGCTCGACGCCAACAACCTTGACCCGGCCTTGAAACCAGGCGGCCACGCCGGCGACAAGCCCGCCGCCGCCCACCGCAATGAGAACCGTGTCGAGCTTCTTGAGCCCCAGTCGTTCGAGGTCCTCCTCCCACTCGAGCGCGACCGTCCCTTGGCCGGCGATCGTCTCCACAGCGTCGTAAGGATGGATCAAGAGGGCGCCGCTCTCGGCGACATACGCGTCGCACCGCTCCTGGGCCTCGGCATATGCCGCGCCCCCAATCACCGCTTCCGCCCCGTAAGCCTTGATCTTCGCGATCTTGGCGGCCGAAGCAATTTCGGGAACGAAAATGCGCGCGCGAATCCCAAGCTTCCGCGCGGCGAAGGCGACGGCGGCGCCGTGATTGCCGCCTGAGGCGGTGGCGCAGCCGGCCGCGGATGCGGATCGAGTCAGGAGATTATGGAACGCGCCCCGCGCTTTGAACGAACCAGTCGCCTGCAGGCATTCGAGCTTGAGGGACAGCGGCGGCGCGCCGGGAGCCGGCGAGGCTGTCTCGAGGAGCGGCGTGCGGCGAATATGGGCGCGGATGTGCGCGTGAGCGGATCGGATATTGGAAGGGGTAACAATTGCTGTCATCGTCAAATGCGAGCCCTCAACGCCTCTTGAGTCTTCTTGGGCAGCGCCGCAAGAATCATCGCGTAGCTCTGTCGGATATATTGCTTCAGATCATGGTCGCTGAGGGAGCGCGAGTCGACGCGCTGCACCCAGGATAACCCGCGAGAGGCAAGATACGGCGCGGGGCGCAGGCCCGGCAGATCTTTCAGGATTGGAAAACTCGCCTCCGAGCATTTGAACGTCACAGCAAATTCGGGCCCATCGAACCAGCCGCCGATCGCGAACACCTTGCCGCCGATCTTCCAGACGCTTGCATCGCCCCATTGCACGACATGCGTAACGTGAGGCAGGTTTTTGCAGAACGCATCATAGTCGTCGCGGGTCATCGCCCCTCTTTCGGCCGCTCGCGTTTCGAGCAAGTCCGACCGGCTCGAAAGACGATCGCCATTGCGAGCGACGCGAAGCAATCCAGGGGAACGTAGAGCGCCTCGCGACTCCTGGATCGCCACGTCGCCATAGCCCGTCGAAAGACGGGCGTCTTTCGACGCCCTATGGCTCCTCGCGATGACGAGCCAAGCGTCCCAGCGTCCGCCGTCTTTGTAGACCCGGTCGCTGACCCGGTCAGCCGCGTTCCAAAGGGCCTTCGTGAGAACGGCCCGTCTCACGACGGGCTATCGAGCGCGGCTACATTTGGCGGTGGTCTAAAGCTTGATCAGGTCCTTCAGCTCATGCAGGCGGTCGAGTTTCTCTTGCGCCAGTTGCTTCTGGTCGTCTTTCGCGTCGGCCAGGTCTTCCTCCGCGGTCTTGATCTCCTCCCCGAGCGTGTCGGCGCTCAGATCCTCGAACGGGATAGCGGTTTCCGCGAGCAGGATGAGACCCGCTTTGCTCGCGTCGGCAAAACCGCCGCGCACGAACACGCGACTATGCTTGCCTTCGGCGTCGTCGATTCCGACGACTCCTGCACGCATCGCGGTCATAACCGGCGCGTGGTCGCTGAGCACCTGGAAGTCGCCTTCGGCGCCTGGCACGAGCACCGCCTGAGCGGAGCCGTTGAAGAGCATCTTGTCCGGCGACACGAGCTCGAAATGGAAAGTCGTCGGCATGGGCCGTCCTCGAACGCGGTTCTGATCAGGCCTCGGCCGCCAGCTTCTTGGCCTTCTCGACCGCCTGCTCGATGGTGCCGACCATGTAGAAAGCCGACTCGGGCAGACTGTCGTACTTGCCTTCCACGATGCCCTTGAAGCCCTTGACGGTGTCCTCGATCTTGACCTGCACACCGGGCGTGCCGGTGAACACGGCGGCCACATCGAAGGGCTGTGATAGGAACCGTTCGATCTTCCGCGCCCGCGCGACGATCTGCTTGTCCTCTTCCGACAGCTCATCCATGCCAAGGATCGCGATGATGTCTTGCAGCGCCTTGTAGCGCTGCAGCACCTGCTGCACCTGCCGGGCGACACTGTAGTGCTCGTCGCCGACAATCGCGGCGGTCAGCATCCGCGAAGTCGAGTCGAGCGGGTCGACAGCCGGGTAGATGCCTTTTTCCGAAATCGCGCGCGACAGCACGGTCGTTGCGTCGAGATGGGCGAACGAGGTCGCCGGCGCCGGGTCGGTCAGGTCGTCGGCGGGGACGTAGATCGCCTGCACCGAGGTGATCGAGCCCTTCGTCGTCGTGGTGATGCGCTCCTGCAGCGCGCCCATGTCGGTGGCGAGCGTCGGCTGGTAGCCGACCGCAGAAGGAATGCGGCCGAGCAGCGCCGACACTTCCGAACCGGCCTGGGTGAAGCGAAAGATATTGTCGATGAACAACAGCACGTCCTGGCCCTGGTCGCGGAAATGCTCGGCGACGGTGACGCCAGCCAGTCCGACGCGCATGCGTGCGCCCGGCGGCTCGTTCATCTGGCCAAACACCAGCGCGCATTTCGATTTAACTTTCGAATCGGGATCATGAGGATCGGCATTGACCTTCGATTCGATGAACTCGTGATAGAGATCGTTGCCCTCGCGGGTGCGTTCGCCGACGCCCGCGAATACGGAATTCCCGCCGTGGGTCTTGGCGACGTTGTTGATCAATTCCTGGATGAGCACCGTCTTGCCCACGCCGGCGCCGCCGAAGAGGCCGATCTTGCCGCCCTTGGCGTAAGGCGCGAGCAGGTCGACAACCTTGATGCCGGTGATGAGAATCTGGGCATCGGTCGACTGATCGACATAGGACGGCGTTGGCTGATGGATCGCGCGGCGCTCGTCCATCTTGATCGGCCCGGCTTCATCCACGGGTTCGCCGATCACGTTCATGATGCGCCCGAGCGTGCCCTCGCCGACCGGCACCGAGATCGGCCCGTTGGTGTCCGTGACTTCCTGGCCGCGCACCAGACCCTCGGAAATGTCCATGGCGATGCAGCGCACCGTGTTCTCGCCCAGATGCTGCGCGACTTCGAGCACGAGACGATTGCCGTTGTTGTCCGTCTCGAGCGCATTGAGGATGGGCGGCAGGTAGCTGTCGAACTTGACGTCGACGACGGCGCCGATCACCTGGGTGACGCGGCCGGTGGCGTTGGAGACATTGGCCATGAGTTGACGTCCTCGTTCGTAAACTGTGCGGGTGGCGACGGGCCTGGTTAGAGGGCCTCGGCGCCGGAGATGATCTCGATCAATTCCTTGGTGATCATCGCCTGGCGGGTGCGGTTGTAGCGAAGCGTGTACTTCTGAACCATTTCGCCGGCGTTGCGGGTCGCATTGTCCATGGCGCTCATCTGCGCGCCGAAGAACGAAGCCTGATTTTCAAGCAATCCGCGATAGACGCGAACCGTCACGGCGCGCGGCAGGAGCTCGGCGAGGATTTCTGCCTCGTCGGGCTCATAGTCGTACACCGGCGCGTTCTCATCTTTCGAGCCAAGCTCCGGCGGAATCAGCTGCTGGGCGGTGGGGAGCTGCGCGATCACGGATTTGAAGCGAGAGTAAAACAGCGTGCAGACATCGAACTCGCCATTCTCGAACAGGGCGATTACCTTGTCCGCGATGGGCTTGGCTGTCGCGTAGTTGATCGTACGCACCGCGCGCAGGTCGATCAGCTCCAGGATCTGCCGCTCATGCGTGCGGCGCAGCTGATCATAGCCCTTCTTGCCGACGCAAAGAATCTTGACCGTCTTGCCTTGCCCCACGAGCGAATTGGCCTTTTCGCGCGCGAGGCGCACGATGGCGGTATTGAACGCGCCGCATAGCCCGCGCTCGCCGGTGCATACTAGCAGCAGGTGAGTCTGGTCCGAGCCGCTGCCGATCAGCAGGCGGGGGCCCTGGCCATCGGTCGCGGCGCCGGCCAGATTCGTCAGCACCGTTTCCACCTGATCGGCATAGGGACGAGCCGCTTCGACCGCGGCTTGCGCGCGACGCAGCTTCGACACCGCGACCATCTGCATGGCCTTGGTGATTTTCTGCGTCGACTTGACCGACGCGATCCGGTTCCGAAGCTCCTTTAGCGACGGCATCGCTCAACGCCTCCACGTGCAAACGCTTGAGGAGCGGCGCACGGCTTGGTGAGGAATCGGCTCATCTTAGGCGAAAGTCCCGGCGTAAGCTTCGACCGCCGTCTTGAGCTTGGCCTCGACGTCATTCGTCAGATCATTGGAGGAGCGGATCGAATCCAGGATATCCGGGTTCTTCCCCCGCAGAAAAGCGAGGAGTCCGTCTTCAAAAGGCCGAACCTTGTCGAGCGGCAATTTGTCGAGATAGCCGTTGACGCCAGCGTAGATGACGCAGACCTGCTCTTCCATCTTGAGCGGCGAAAATTGTGGTTGCTTGAGAAGTTCTGTCAGACGCGCGCCGCGGTTGAGCAGGCGCTGCGTGACCGCATCGAGATCGGACCCGAACTGGGCGAAGGCGGCCATCTCGCGATATTGCGCGAGTTCGCCCTTGATCTTGCCGGCGACTTTCTTGGTCGCTTTGGTCTGCGCCGCGGAACCGACGCGCGAAACCGAAAGGCCGACGTTCACCGCGGGCCGGACGCCCTGGTAGAACAGATCCGTTTCCAGGAAGATCTGACCGTCCGTGATCGAGATGACGTTCGTCGGAATATAGGCCGAGACGTCGTTGGCCTGCGTCTCGATGATCGGCAGCGCGGTGAGCGAGCCCGATCCATTGTCCTTGTTGAGCTTGGCGGCGCGCTCGAGCAGGCGGGAGTGAAGATAGAACACATCGCCTGGATAGGCCTCGCGGCCCGGCGGCCGGCGCAGCAGGAGCGACATCTGGCGATAGGCGACCGCCTGCTTGGAGAGGTCATCGTAAACAATGACCGCATGCATGCTGTTGTCGCGGAAGAACTCGCCCATCGCGCAACCGGAAAACGGCGCGAGAAACTGCATCGGGGCCGGGTCAGAAGCGGTGGCGGCGACGATAATCGTATATTCGAGCGCGCCGTGCTCCTCCAGAACCTTGGCGAATTGCGCGACTGTCGAACGCTTCTGCCCGACCGCAACGTAAACGCAATAGAGCTTCTTCGATTCGTCGTCGCCCTGGTTCAATGGCTTCTGATTGAGAATGGTGTCGAGGGCGATCGCGGTCTTGCCCGTCTGCCGGTCGCCGATGATGAGCTCGCGCTGGCCGCGGCCGATCGGGATCATGGCGTCGATCGCCTTGAGGCCCGTCGCCATCGGCTCGCTCACCGACTTGCGCGGAATGATGCCGGGCGCTTTGACATCGACGCGGGCGCGTTTCTCCGCGTTGATCGGCCCCTTGCCATCGATCGGATTGCCGAGAGCGTCGACGACGCGTCCAAGCAGCCCCTTGCCGATTGGCACGTCGACGATCGCGCCGGTGCGCTTGACCGTCTGGCCTTCCTTGATCTCACGGTCGCCGCCGAAAATGACGATGCCGACGTTGTCGCTCTCGAGGTTGAGCGCCATGCCGCGCGCGCCGTTCTCGAATTCGACCATCTCGCCGGCCTGAACCTTGTCGAGACCATACGCGCGCGCGATGCCGTCGCCGACACTCAGCACCTGCCCGACTTCGGTGACGTGGGCTTCAGCGCCGAAGTTGGCGATCTGAGTCTTGAGGATCGAGGAAATTTCTGCGGCGCGGATATCCATCAGCCGACCTCTTTCATGGCAAGGCGAATTGCGTTGAGTTTGGTTTTGAGCGAGCC
>DATDHT010000338.1:0-3289 GCA_036521435.1 Roseiarcus sp. | reverse complement strand
GGCGAAGTCGGCGCGGGCGTGGTTAGCCGCCGACCAGCGCTTTCTCGCCGGACTCGTAGATACCGTCGATGACTTTCTTGGCCTCTGCATCCGAAGCTCCCTTGGCGTTGTAGGCGCCAACCCATTTCATTGCCGAATCTTCGGGATCGGGCGAAACGCTAATCGTGGAGTGATAGTTCGTGACCGGCAGGGGACCGGACAGAATCGTAGAGGTGTACGTGTGGTTCGCGTTGTCGACGCTTTCAAGCCCCTCAACGATCGCCCCGCCGCCTTTGAGCGCGAGCGTGCGCTGCTTGCCATTGGCGCTGAGCACGCACTTCTCGATCGCGGGATGCCAATCGCCAATGCCGCAGAAGTCGCCGATTTTCTTCCACAGGGCGTCGGGAGGCATCGACGAGGTCATGGTCACGCTGGAGTCGAGCGCGAAAGCTACCCCCGTGGAGACCAGCAACGTCGCGGCGGCGGCGGAAATCGTGGCGATGCGCATGGGTCGACCCCTCCCTAAAATTATTGAGTCACGACTTTGCATCGCGGCACGCGACCATAGCGAGTTTTCGACGATCGGCAAATCGAATCGAGAGTCGCTGTGACGCGTGGAACGTTGAGGCGAAGAGGATGCTCCAAGGAAAGCGACCACGCCGTCTAAACGGCCTATCCCTTCTGCAACCTCTCCGTCGCCCGCGGCGCGATGTCGGTCAGTACGCCGTCGGCGCGGGCGCGCCACCAGATTGCAGGGTTCGGAGCCGTCTACTTATAATACCCGACGCCGCAGCCGAGATCATAGCCGGCCCTCTCGACGAGGCTTACCTTTGCAACAGGCGCACTATCGGCGCCCGGCTTACCCATCATATAGCTGACCTCGGTGATCTCACCTTCCGGCTTCTGCATCGCGGCGTAGAGTTTCGCGCCAAACGCCTCACCCGCAGAGTTCTGAGCGGCGCGTAAGTCTGTGCCAAGCGCTTGCTTGAGGTTGGGATTGCCAATCGCAACGATGGTCCCGTCGCTGGTATTTGCACAAAACACGTAGAGGTCTCGATCCCTGAATCCGCCTTCGCCCTTGTTGAACATGTCGAGCGCTTTGGCCTTATCCGCGTTCACAGCGGCGACCGCTTTCATCAGCATGGCTTTGGCTTCGTCGGCCGTACCGTCAGTTTGCTGAGCGAAAGCCGCGGACGAGAGTGCAATGACTGCGGCCGACGCCGTGGCGATCACGAATTTGCGGACCATAGTTTCCTCCTGTCGCGAGCTCCGACGAAAGGGGGCCGTCCCTGCCAATACCAGGCCACGGAGCCCGCCAGCACTGATCCGCGGGCGATAGACGCCGAACGTCAGAATGACGACAGGCGGAACCTCATCGAAGGCGCAGCTCCTCCGCGGCGCGCGGGGCAAAATAAGTCAGCACGCCATCGGCGCCGGCGCGCTTAAACGCGATCAGGCTCTCCATCATCGCCTTGTCGCCGTCGATCCAGCCATTGTTCGCGGCAGCCATGATCATCGAATACTCGCCGCTCACCTGATAGGCGAAGGTGGGGAAGCCGAATTCGTCCTTCACCCGGCGGATGATGTCGAGATAAGGCATGCCAGGCTTCACCATCACCATGTCGGCGCCTTGCTCAAGGTCGAGCTCGACCTCGCGCAGGGCCTCGTCGCTGTTCGCGGGATCCATCTGGTAGGTGCGTTTGTCGCCCTTAAGCACGCCGGATGAGCCAAGCGCGTCGCGAAACGGCCCGTAGAAAGCGGAAGCGTATTTCGCGGCGTAGGCCATGATCTGCACATCGACAAAGCCCTCGGCGTCGAGCGCCTCGCGGATTGCGCCAACGCGTCCGTCCATCATGTCCGAGGGCGCAATGACGTCGGCGCCGGCGCGCGCCTGGTTTAGCGCCTGGCGAACGAGAACTTCGACTGTCTCATCGTTAAGAATAGTGAGGTGGCCTGAAGCGCTCTCGCGCACGAGCCCGTCGTGGCCGTGGCTGGTGTAAGGGTCGAGCGCAACGTCGGTGACGAGGCCAAGCTCAGGAAATTCGCGCTTGATCGCCCGGCAGGCGCGGCAGACGAGATTGCCCTCGTTGAACGCTTCGCTCCCCTCCGCGTCCTTGAGCGCAGCCTCGGTGTAGGGGAAGAACGCAATCGCCGGAATCTTGAGCTTGACCGCCCGCTCGGCCTCACGCACCGCTTCTTCGACGGTCAGGCGGTCGACGCCTGGCATCGCGGCGACTGAAACGCGGCGTTTGTCCCCATCGATAAGAAAGAGCGGCCAAATGAGGTCGCTCGCGGTCAGCACATGCTCCGCGACCAACCGTCGCGCCCATTCCGCCTTGCGGTTGCGGCGCGGGCGGTGCGGGAGGTCGAGGCGGTGGGACGCGGCGACGCGGGTGGCTTTGTTCATTGGCTCCTCTTGCGTCCCTTATTGCCGAGGCGCGATCGGCGAGGCGGGCTTGAGACGCTGCTGTCCGGCCTCCGCGGACCTGGTTAGGGTTGCGGGCCGGAAAGTCGCAGGTGTTCGTGTTCCGCCCGGAAGACATTGCTGTAGAGACCATTGATCCACTGGCGCCCGCTTGCGGTCACATTAAGGTAGCGGATGGCTTCCCGGATGTAGGGAGAGACCTTGTTCCAGTAGAATTGCGGGTATTTATCGACCAGGTCCGCAGGCGATGCGTAGCCAAGCTGCCCATTCAAGCCGACTTCCTCGAATTCGTGGTAGAGCGCATTGGCCTTCCGCAGATAATGCGGATCGCCGAGCTGACCAATCAGATCCGCGGCGCGCAGCAGCGCGGCATCCTCGTGGACGTCATGGTCCTCAGCCGATGACGAGTAGGGAAAGCGCGTATGAGATATGGCGTTCGCGACCCGAGCGCCATCAAGCTCGTCGATCGTCGACAGGCGATCGAGCACGAACAGCCTTGACCGCTCGACGTGATAGGGGGCCAGCGCGGCGTCCGAACAGCCGCGCGGCAAGGTGACCTTATGGCCGGCCGAGTCGATAACGTAGCCGTCCGGCCCGTCTCCCTTGAGGACGCCGCGCACGTAGCCGATGTCATGGGTGAGGCAGGCGACGATAAAGTGCGAGTAGTCGTCCGGGGTCGAGTCGGTGAGCAGTGCGCGGCCCTTGAAGATATCGTGGCCCGCCAGGGTGACGAGCATGGTGTGCTCGACATTGTGGTAGAGGGCGTCACTGTTGCCGATGCATTCGAGGGCGAGCCGCGCCGCAAATGGAATGATCTCGGCGAGCCGCGCGTGCGAGACTCCGAACCGGTCTCTGATGTCCTCCGCCAGATAGGAGCCAAGCGCT
>DATDHT010000337.1:0-7266 GCA_036521435.1 Roseiarcus sp. | reverse complement strand
GACGTTCACGTAGCTCACGTCGAAGTCGGCGTTGGCGACGTCGAGGCTGTTTGGCGGCGAGTCATTGACAACCGGTTGGGCCTGACGGGCGCCCAGGGTGGCTTCGAACAGCTGGCTCGGCCCATTCTTCGGCAGCGTGCCATCGGTGTCAGAGAAGAATTGCAACTGGCATCCGGTGCAACTCGGAAACGTCGGATTGGCCGCCTGAGATGTCAGCGGCGCTTGATCCTTCCTTGAGATCGAATTGTAGTCTTCCACGAACGCCCTTGGCGGCGTCGATGTCGGGCTGGAAAAAATCTGGATGTTTTCACCCTGCCACCATTCGGCATATTGGTCGTTCTGCGTCGGGTCTACGGTCGCAACCAATTGCGTGAACAGAGGGATCGTTATCGAAACGCTCTGCCCCGGCGCGATGCCGCCTTGCGGATTGATGTAGAACCTGAAGGTCGTATCCCTTCCATAAGTTAAAGTTCCTGTTTTGCTGTTTGGAACCTGGCAGATCGCCTGCATCCAGACATCCGTCGCGCCCTCGCCGGTTTCGAGTTCGGGGAAGATATATTGGTCTGAGTCGTTGAAAATCTTAAGGGTCTGCGTCGGCGGTTGTGCGGGGCAGTTTTGAGCCTTCGCCAGGTGACAGGGGCCGCAAATCGCCGCCGCAACAAAGGCCGCAATTCGCAGCGCAGACGTCACTTTGCCTGTTCGAGCGCAGTGCATTTTTCCCTCCCCACTCATCCCCTCGCGCCGCCTTCAAAGTGAGCGCGCTTTAGAAGTCGCGTTCGACGCCATGACCCTAGAGAAGCCTCCTTGTAGGGTTTTGGACGGCTTTGATCCAGGATTTTGCCGTCATTGCGCAGCCCAGCGCAATAGAGTGGCGACGGTGGACCGGATTGCGTTTGAGCCTTAATCTCAGCCTCGCAGGCATCACATGGAGAGCCTCTTGAAACTCGGGCTGGCGCTCGTCATCGTCGCGGCGCTTGTCGTGCTTCCCGCGGAAGCGCTGGAATGGCGTTGGAGCTATCAGGGCCAGGGGGTAACAGCGTCGGGCGCCTTCACCACCACGGACACGCCCAACGCCGACGGCTTCTACGAAATTACCGGGATCAACGGCGAGGCCAATGGGGTCGCCATTACCGGCCTGCAGCCGGCCGGGACGTCAATCCCCGGCAACGATGGCTATCCGGTCGACGCTTTCGTCAGAACCGAGGCGCCGCAGCTTTCGTTGCATGGCTTCGGCTTCGCGCTCGCCGACGGAACCTACGCCAACCCCTTCTACGGCGACCATTTCGTGCCCCCTGGCGTTTACGCGTTCTTCTCCGATCCAAAGAACGGCAAGACGAGCGAGCCATTGGTGAAGTTCACCGCGACGATCGTCCCCTAGCGCGTCCGCTGGCTGCCCGTCGTGTCCTTCGCGTCTTGACCATGACACCCGTTTCGTACGAAAGAGCGCTCATGATCGCCCGCTCGCTCATGCCCCTCCGACGACGCTGAAGACGCGAGCTCGCGCCATGAGCGCGACACCTCTTTCGGCTTTCGGATTTGAGCAGGGGCTTTCATGTCAGCGACAATCTTCATCGACGGCGAAGCGGGCACCACCGGCCTGCAAATCAGGGAGAGGCTCGCGGGCGTCTCGGGGCTGAAGCTCGTCAGCCTACCGGCCGAGGCGCGCAAGGACGCCGCCGCCAAGCAGAAGCTCTATGGCGAAGTCGATGTCGTGATCCTTTGCCTGCCGGACAAGGCGGCGAAAGAGGCGGCGCATCTGATCGACGGCATGGGCGCGGGCGGCCCCCGTGTGATCGACGCCTCATCCGCCCATCGGGTCGCGCCGGGCTGGACCTATGGCTTTCCGGAGCTCATCGCGGGGCAGGGCGAGGCGGTCGCCAAAGCCGACAAGGTCAGCAATCCGGGCTGCCACGCGACCGGGGCGATTGCGCTTTTGCGCCCGCTGATCGACGCGGGCGTGATGCCTAAGGACGCGGCCGTTTCGATCACCTCGGTCAGCGGCTATTCGGGCGGCGGCAAGTCCATGATCGAGGCCTACGAAACTGGGAAGGCGCCCGCGTTCGAGCTCTATGGGCTTGGGCTCGAGCACAAGCACATGCCGGAAATCCAGCACTATTCCGGCCTCGCCGCACGGCCGATCTTCACGCCGTCGGTCGGCAACTTCCGGCAGGGCATGCTGGTCAGCGTGCCACTGCATCTCGACACCTTGCCGGGCAAGCCCAGGACCGCCGACCTCATCGCCGTCTTCAAGAAGCACTACCGGGGTGAGACACATTTCCATGTCGCGGACAGCGCGGACGCTCCGCGCATCGAGCCGGAATCGCTCAACGGCACGAACGACATCGAAATTCACGTCTACCCGAATGAGGCTCGTGGGCAGGCGCTGCTGGTGGCCAAATTCGACAATCTCGGCAAGGGCGCGTCCGGTGCGGCGGTGCAGAACCTTATGCTGATGCTGGGGCGCTGAAGCTTTGGAAGAGCAGCCGGAAAAGATAAAAGTCGGGACGACAATCTCTTTCAGGGAATCAGAAATCAGGTTATGATGCGCGCATGAGCCATCCTGCGCCTCTGCAATTCCGCGCCTGCACGCCGAAGAGCGCCGCGCCCGTTTCAGCGGTCTGCCGCCGCGGAAAGGGCGCGCGAAATAATTTTCAGCGGAAAAGCCGCGTAACCCATTGAAAAGGCTAATTTCGCACGAGAGAATCCACGGAAATCCAAGGAAATCCAACGCCCATAAACTGGGTTTTTTGCCACGAAAACGGTACTTTGCAAGGGAATTCAAAGAGATCGCCGGACCACTTAAGGGATCGCGCAAAATAACTCAATAAAAACGTAAATAACTCTCTCACGCGACGTCAGCGCGGATGCGGTGCGCGCGTCCCCAGCACCAATCGCACGACAAGGCGAACGATCGTCTCCACGATCAGGCCGGCGAGATAGGCGAGCGCCGCGCCAAACAGGCCGGCGGCGATCACCCGTCCCGTCATGTCCCCGCCGAAGTCGAATGAGCCGCCGCTCAACGTCCGCATGACGAGCGTGAAGGGCAGGGCGGCGAGCGACAGGGGCAAGTCGGCAAACCAGGTCCCGGAGCGCCGCACGTAGTCAACGTAGAGCGCGATGAACGCCAGCGCGTAGACGGCGGCGAAGGCCGCCCCCGTCCACGACTTGAGGGGCCTCATTCCGACCGGCTCAACCCGCCTTCCAGGCGACGACCCGCTGCGCTTGCTGGCCGAGCCCATCGATGCCTAGCGACATCGTATCGCCCGCCTTGAGGAAACGCTGCGGCTTCATGCCGGAGCCAACGCCAGGGGGCGTGCCGGTGGTAATGACGTCGCCAGGCTCGAGGATCATGAACTGCGAGATGTAGGAGATCAGCGTCTTGACGCCGAACACCATCGTCCTGGTCGATCCGGTCTGCATGCGCTGGCCGTTGACGTCGAGCCACATGCCGAGCCCTTGCACGTCCTTGATCTCGTCCGGGGTGACCAGCCATGGCCCGAGCGGGCCGAACGTCGGCGAGCCCTTGCCCTTCATCCACTGACCGGACCGTTCCAGCTGATACTCGCGCTCCGACACATCATTGCAGACGCAGAAGCCCGCGACATGGGAGAGCGCCGCACTCTCGCTGACATAGCTCGCGCGCGTGCCGATAACGATCGCGAGCTCGACTTCCCAGTCGGTCTTTTTCGAACCTTTGGGGATCATGACGTCGTCGTTCGGCCCGACGACGCAGGACCGGGCCTTGTTGAACAGCACCGGCTCCTTGGGCACCGGCATGCCGGATTCGGCCGCGTGGTCGGCGTAATTGAGCCCGACGGCAATGAAATTGCCGACTTGCGCAACGCATGGGCCGATCCTGGGCGTGCCGCGCACCGCGGGCAGGGACTCCGGCTTGAGCTTGGCGAGGCGCGCCAGAACGCGCGGGCTAAGCACATCAGTGTCGATGTCCGTCACCACTTCGCTCAGGTCCCGCAATTTTCCACTTCCGTCGACCAGCGCCGACTTTTCCTTACCTGCCCTGCCATATCGTGCGAGTTTCATAAGCCCTCCGTTGAGGTCCCCCGTGAGCCCAGGAATCGCCATCGCGTCCGGCTGCTCGGCGGCCAATGCCAGCCTACCAAACGCTGGCGGAACGGCCTCGTCAATCCTTGATGATCTGGGCCCCGCCGGGCGCACGCAGACGGCGGAAAAATTCCGGCCGCGCAAGATTGCGGTCAATCCCTTGGATTTCAGGCTGGGCAAACCCTATATCTGTTCCTTGTTTCGGCGCATAAACGTCTTTGAGATTCGCGATTCCATCGGCAAGCGATCCATGCGAAGCGATAAATCGTTCATATGAGAAAACGAAAAATTGAGGAGGACAGGAACGTCCTGTCTCATTTCAGACTTGATCGTGGTTTCATGAAAATGCCATGCAGCGCCGGCAGCTCTTGACTGAGGCATAACAGATAATTTATGTTAAACACCGAAACGCGAAAAGAACCCGATATGTCATCATTGGAACGGATCGCCCTGTTTATTGACGGGGCAAATCTCTACGCCAGCGCGAAAGCGCTCGGATTCGACATCGACTACAAGCGCCTTCTGAAAGAATTTCAAACGAAAGGCCGTCTTATCCGAGCCTATTATTACACGGCTCTGGTCGACGATCAGGAATATTCCTCCGTCCGCCCCTTGGTCGACTGGCTCGACTACAATGGCTATTCGGTCGTGACCAAACCGACGAAGGAGTTTGTCGACTCGACGGGACGCCGGAAGATCAAGGGCAACATGGATATCGAGCTTGCGGTCAACGCCATGGATATGGCGCCCCATCTCGACTTGATGGTCCTCTTTTCCGGCGACGGCGACTTCCGCTCGCTCGTTGAATCGGTTCAGCGCAAGGGCGTTCGGGTCGCGGTCGTGTCGACGATTTCGACCCAGCCGCCGATGGTGGCGGATGAACTGCGCCGCCAGGCGGATGAATTCGTCGATCTCGCTCAGCTGATTCAGCGGATCGGCCGCGATCCCGGCGACAGGCCGCCGCGCCCCGTCGACCATCGCCGACCCCAGTCCTTCGCCCCGGTCCAGCAGCCGGCCGAGGAAGTGCGCGAGTAGCGCCTCGACCCCTGCGTGGCGTTCGACGTCAGCCCGCCGCACGATTGCCCGGACTGTCCGCGACTCGCGGCCTTCCGGGCCGCGAACCGGGCCGCCTTCCCCGACTGGTGGAACGCGCCGGTTCCAACCTTTGGCGCAGCGGACGCCCGCGTGGCGATCGTCGGCCTTGCGCCGGGATTGCGGGGGGCCAACCGGACGGGGCGTCCCTTCACCGGCGACTACGCGGGCGACCTTCTTTACTCGACGCTGATCGAGTTCGGCTTCGCCTCGGGCGTCTACGATCGCCGGCCGGATGACGGCCTGACCCTTGTCGACTGCGCGATCGTCAACGCGGTGCGATGCGTTCCGCCGCAGAACAAGCCTAGCCCACAGGAAATCGCGACCTGCCGGCGCTATCTGACGCCGGCGATCTCGGCGCTGCCGCGGCTTAAGATCATGGTCGCGCTCGGCCGGATCGCGCATGAAAGCACGCTGCGCGCGCTCAAACTCGCCTTATCGAAGTTTCCCTTCGCGCATGGCGCGCGCCACCCGGTGACACCCGGGGTCAGCCTCTTCGACAGCTACCATTGCTCGCGCTACAACACCAACACGGGCGTGCTGACCGATGCGATGTTTCGCCACGTCTTCGCCTCCGTGCGCGCCGAACTCGATCGCACGGATGCGCAGACGTCGGTCGTGGGATGAACTTTGGGGCGCGCCCTTGTGGCAAGCGCAGCGATGGGGGACGAAGTGAGCGCAAATGCTTTCGGCCAGATTGATCAGGCGCCCGTGTTCGAGGTCACGATCGCGTCCCAGGCAGGGGCGAGCGCGAAAATTCTGACTTGGGGCGCGGTGGTGCGCGACCTCGTCGTGCCGGCCTCCAACGGGTTGCAGCGGGTCGTGCTCGGCCTCAACACGCTCGACGACTACCTCGCTTACTCGCCATCTTTCGGCGCGGTGCCGGGGCGGTTCGCCAACCGGATCGCCAACGGCCGATTTGTCCTCGACGGCGTCGCTTATCAGCTCGAGCGCAAGCCCGGCCAGAAGCACACGCTGCACGGAGGTCCGCACGGATTTGGCCACCGGATCTGGAAGCTCGGCGCCTATGATTCATCATCGGTCGAGCTGATCCTCGAATCGCCGGACGGCGATTCCGGTTTTCCGGGCGCTCTCACCGCGACGTGCGTTTACCGTCTGCTCGAACCCGCGACGCTCAGGGTGGAACTCTCGGCGGTCTCGGACCGCCCGACCATCGTCAATCTTACCCAGCACAGCTACTTCAACCTCGACGGCTCGCCCGACATTCTCGACCATGAGCTGACGCTGTTCGCCGACTTCTACACGCCAGCAGACGAGGAGCTTATCCCGACCGGCGAAATCCGCGCCGTCGCCGGCACGCCATACGACTTTCGTCAGCCCCGCACGATTCGCAATCCGAGCTTAACGCCCTACGACACCAATTTCGTCGCGGCCCTCCAGCCTGAGGAACTCGGCGGTCTTGCTCAAATCGCGGCGCTGCGTTCGCCAAAGAACGGTTTGACGATGAGCCTCTTCACGACCGAGCCCGGCGTCCAGTTCTACTCCGCGGCCCCCCTCGATTGTCCGGCGCCGGGATTGGACGGCCAGCATTACGGCGCGCATGCGGGGCTCGCGCTTGAGCCGCAGGTCTTCCCGGATTCGCCCAATCGCCGCCACTTCACCGATTCCGTGCTGCGTCCGGACGAGGAATACCAGCACGTGAGCGAGTTTCGGTTCGCGTAGCAAGGCGGGTTGGCGACGCGCAAACCGCTCCGCTTCACGGTGTTGTCGCGCGGTGCTGATCGACCCAATCGCCTTCGCCGTTCCGCTCCATGCGGTCGGGGTACACCGCCCGCCTAGACTAGCGCGCTTTGCTTTTGAGTAGAGACGCTTCCCCACGGGGCTTCCAGTCAATCGAGCCGATTCCACCCGATGGCGTCGCGCTCTAGGGAACCGAACGCAACCCCTCCGCCGAGTGAGCGACGACGTTCTGCACCTTTCGGCCGGCTTCGCTCGTTGCCTGCTTCAGGGTTTCTGGGGTGAGACCCTGCGCCTCTGCCTCCTTCGTGATCGCCCCGGTGACGTTGTCAGCAAGATCCGCCACCCGCTCGGTCACCTCTCCTGCAACCTCGCGCGTTCGCGCCTGCAGGTCAGCGCTGGCTTGACCCAGCA
>DATDHT010000336.1:0-7048 GCA_036521435.1 Roseiarcus sp. | reverse complement strand
TAATCCCAGCCAACTGCTGTGGTCCCAGGAGAATAATTCGGCTTGACGCTCCGAGAGGTGCCATGCTCGACTCGACCCCTCGTCGCGCATGTTACGATCAAAATTCCGCCAGGTTTTGTCATCCGATACATATTGTCGAATGTTTCACGCCAGAGCGGGTTGTGCTCGAAACATTCTGCGGAAACCGTCACGTCGAAGCTGTCTGAGGGCAGATTGACCTCATGCCCTGACGCGACAACATCGACGCCCCGCCCTTCGATCAAATCGACCCCGGTATAGCTACAGCCGGAAAAGATCGCCCTGAGACTACCATTTTCGTTGACCTGGTAGGAGCCAATTTCAAGGACCGTTCCATGAGAGGGGAACACGAAGTCCCGCATAAGACGGATAAACCCGGTCTGTTCAGCGTGCGCCATGTGGCTCGTCCAGAAATCTGGCTGTTTCAAAAATTGATTAACTTATAGTTTTACTTCACAAATATGTCCAGCCCATTTCGTCGCCCACAGGCCTTCGCCAAGGAGAATTTTCGCAGGCTGTTTAGGGTTGTTCGCTGGGTCCGACAAGAACAGCGTGTTTTTGCTTCTGGCTTGCCGTGCAAGCCGTCAGGCGGCTGGCAGAACCACGCTGGAACCTGCTGCCGGTCTTTGGCCGGCGACAAAGCCGTCGCGCGACAGCGCGATGACGACTTTGCTCAATGCGGCCGATTTTTCCTGCCCGCTCCGGAGTCGCCCGGCGCCTGGAGGACGAGCTCGATATAGCGCCGCAGGTGGTCGAGACTTTCGGCCGCGGCAGCCGCGCTCCCTTTCGCTTTCGCCAGGATAAAGCTGCCCTGGATGACCGCCTGGAGGTGCAAGGCGAGGCTCTCGGCCGTCCAGCTTTGAGGAGCCTCATGCTCGCGCATCGCCGCGCGAATATCGGCCTCGAGCGTCCTGGCGTGGCTGCTGATGACCCCTGCCGCGGCGGCGCTCACCTCCGGATGGGTCTGATAGGTCTCCTGAACGATCGTTCCGACAAAGCAAGTGAAGTCCGGCAGGTCGCCGGTCAGGATCGCTTTGCGAAACTCGATATAAGCGATCACGCGGCTGAGCGGGTCGACGGGCTCGTGGTAGGGCGCCGCGACGAAGAAGGCCGACGTGGTCGCATCCCAATGCGCGACCGCAGACAACACCAAATCTTCCTTGCTCTTGAAATGATGGAAGAAGCTTCCCTTGGTGAGGCCCGCCTCGGCGCAGACGTCCTCGATCCGGGTTGCGCTATATCCCTTTGCGCGCACAACCTTGAGGGTGGCGTCGAGGAGCTTGATTTTGGATTCGTGTTGAGGCTGCATCATCGGCGCCGGTTTGCGATGATGCGTACCAACTAATTGGTATGGAGTCAAGGCACGTCTTGCGAAGGGGATAGGGGCATGAAACGGCTGACGGGCAAGGTTGCGTGGGTCACCGGCGCCGGAAGCGGCATCGGTGAAGCCGGAGCGCTCGCGCTTGGCCAGGAAGGCGCGAGCGTGATGCTCACGGGTCGGCGAAAAGAGCTGCTCGAGGCGGTCGCGGCCCGCATCGCAAAAGACGGCGGGACGGCGCGTGTTCATCCCGGCGACATGTCCCGCCCGGAAGACGCGTCGCGGATTGCGGCAGCGATCGAAAAGGAATTCGGCCGCCTCGACATTCTGGTTAGCAACGCCGGGTCCAACATCCCCGATCGAAGCTGGAAGCGCCTGACGCCCGCCGGCGTCGACGAGCTCATCCGGGCGAACCTGTCGACCGCGTTTCATGGCGCGATCGCGGTGTTGCCAATCATGCGCAAGCAGAAGGACGGCGTGATCATCAACATCGCCTCGATCGCCGGGCGGGTCGTGAGCACGCAACCGGGCGTCGGCTACATCGCCGCCAAGCACGGCGTCGTCGCTTTGAGCCATAGCATCAACATGGAGGAATGCCGGAACGGGATTCGGTCCACGGCGCTCTCGCCCGGCGAAGTGGCGACGCCGATCCTCGCCAGGCGTCCCGTTCCCGTCAGCGACGAAGACAAGGCGCGGATGCTGCAATCGGAGGACCTCGGCGACCTCATCCGTTACATCGCCTGCCTGCCGCCGCGCGTGTGCCTCAACGACGTCCTGATCACGCCGACCTGGAACCGGGGCTACATCTCCGCGCAGGATCAGGGATTCTAGCGCGCGCGACGCTGCTCGATCTTGATCAGTGGATTTCGCGAGACTGGCTCAGCGCCTCGCGCATGTCGCGGCTGGTGAAGCCGGAAGCGCGGGCCCGGTCGAGGATGATCTTCTCCCGTCGGGTCAGGAGGTCGATCGCCTTGGGCAGCGCGCGCACCGCCTCCGCCGGGATGACGACTGCGCCATGCACGTCGGCGTGGATGACGTCGTCGTGGCGCGCAAGCATGCCGAAGATGGTCACGTCGCACTGCATATGCGTCATGTGCACATGCGCGTGGCTTGGCCCGATGCGACCGCCGACGATCTGGAAGCCGGGGGCCAGCATGTCGATGTCGCGGAACGAGCCGTTGGTCACGCAGCCCGCGACTCCGAGGGCGGCGTGCACGGCCGTTTGCACTTCGCCCCAAAAGGCCCCGAAACCCGGGCGGTCGTCCACGTCCTCGATGATGGCGATCGTCGGCATGGCCCCCGCCGCGACATAGTCGTACCAATCCTCGCGCGGAGGGATGGGTCCGCGCGGCGGCTCCTTGGCCCTGATCATGCCAGTGCGAGCGAGACCGACAATCGGCGCCAGCTTGCGGTCGACCACGACCATGGGCTCTACGGTGAAGCCGATCGCGCGCCGCTCCGGCGACACGATCTCGAGCCCGTTGCAGATCGTCGGCGTGTCCCACGCCTTGAGAGCTTCAAGATCCTGAGCGGTGAAAGGATATTCGGTCATTTCCACCTTTCCTGACAGCGAGCATGATGAAGCCATGGCGCGGCTCGTCCGCCGCTCGAATGCGCCTGACCGTTGAGCCTGGGGACGGGCTAGTTCGCCGCAAGCGGCTTCATAGGCTCCGGCATGATCGGCAATGTCAAAACCGACGCATGTTCGGCATCGTGGTAGATGGTTTGGAATGCGGGCCACATGGCGGCGTCGACGCCAAACGGATGGCCGGTATTCGGGTTGCGGTCGTAATGCGGGAAGTTGCTGCTGGACACCTCGAGGCGGATCTGGTGTCCCGGCAGGAAGGTGTTGCTGGTCGGCCAGACATTGATCACATATTTGTAAATCTGACCGGGCGTAATGGCCGTTGGCCGCTCGAGCGACTCGCGAAACCGCGCGCGGATGATTCCATTGTTGAGGTTGATCGCGTGGCCGTCCGGAAAGACGTCGACGAGCTTCGCCGTCCAGTCGGTGTCCACCGCGCTTGAGGCCGCAAAAAGCGTCAGACTGACCGGACCCGTCACCTCGATGGCGTGGTCGAGGGTCGGCGTCGAGTAGACGAGAACGTCGGCGCGTTCCTCAATGTCCGCCTGATTCGCCGGGCCTACGGGGGCGACGTCGGGCGTGCAGCACGAGTGGCCGCCGCGGCTCGGCACGGGGTTTGCGGGATCATAGACATAGTGATCAGGCGGCTCGTCGGTGGCAGGCTTGTCGACGCTGATCCGGCCGTTGCCTCCGGTTGAGTTCGCTTCCCCCAGCGAGTGCAGATAGTAGGACGTGAACTGCGTTCCGGGGATCGGCCAGTTGTCGGCGTCGCGCCAGCGGTCCGCCCCCATCACGAAAACCCGGACCGGCGGCGCCTTGTCCGCGCCATTGTCCTTGCCCTTGAGGTAGTGGTCGAACCACGCGACCTGCAGATCCTCGATCGGATTGTCGGCCTCCGATCCGAAGTCGACGTCGGTCGCCTTGCGCTTCCAAGGCAGGTGGATATAGGGGCCGATCACCAGGCGCCCGCCTGCACGGGCGGCGTCGGATCCGCCGTCCTTGCGCATGCCCACATAGTTCTCGACCGCGCCATTCAGGAAGACGTCGTACCAGCCGTCGAAGTTGAGAGCGGGAACCTGGACGCGCCCGTAATCCTTCCGGATGCTCCACTGTCGCCAGTAATCATCCCACGTGTCGTGGGCGATCCAATCATAGAAGTATCCGGCGACCGCGGGCAGGCCCGGCGAGAGCCATGGATAGTCGTGCAACGGGAGATAATCATAGGTCTTGGCAATCATCCCCGTCGCTTCATTGATCTTGGCGACCGCGGATTGTTCGCCGGTGCGGCGCGCGCTGACAAGGGCGATCGTTTGGATCGGCCAGGATTCCTCGAAGGCAAGCGACCAGGCGCCGCCCTCATAAGACCAGCCGTCATAATAATCCGATGAGGTCATCGCGGGCGCGATCGCCACGAGATGCGGCGGCCGCATGACCGCCGCGAGCCACTGCGTCGCCCCGACATAGGAGAAGCCGTACATGCCGACTTTGCCGTTGGAATCGGGCAGAGCCGCCGCCCATTCCACGCTGTCGTAGCCGTCTTCCATCTCGTTCTTGAAGGCGTAGAACACGCCTTGCGATGCATATTGTCCGCGCACGTCCTGGATCGCGACGATGTAGCATTGCGAGGCGTAATATTCGGGCGAGGCATAGACATAGGTCTGCGCGGTCGCCTTGTTGTACGGCAGCCGCATGAGGAGAACGGGATAACTGCCGGCCTCGGTTGGGCGATAGACATCGGCGAGCAACGTCACGCCGTCGCGCATTTTGGCCGGCACGTCGACCTGCTTCGACACCGTGCACGGGCCTTTGGGCGGCGCGGCGTCGGCGGAAACGGACAAAAGAGCGGCGCTCGAAACGGCGCCGAAAAGCGCGATCGTGATCGCGCGCGTGGATGATCCTGGCATGTGCGGTTCGCTCCCCTTTGTTTCCGCAAAAGTACGATGAGGGCGAAAGGGCTGTCAAAGAGACGCTCCTGAATCGCAGGCTGCTTTGGGGCTTTGCCGGTTCAAGGGAAGCGGGAGCTAGAGCCCGGTCTCGATTGCGCGGAGCAGCTGGAAGCGCGTCTCGTCATCGCTCGCGAGCGAGATGACGAAACGGACTCGTCCGTGGGCAGAGGTGTCGGCATAGCCGGCGAGCGTGCGGATGCCGGCCATGGTTCCGCTCTTGTTCAAGCCGCCGTCATGGCCGTGGAGCAGGTCGGCGTGGGGCGCGAAGAGCTCGAGCACCTTGGCGAGACCACGCGCCGTGAACCTTGTATCGCGACTGATGCCGGAACCCTCCTCGAGATGGATCGCGTCACCAAGGCCGTGCGCGGCGAGCTTCTTGTTCGCGACCTCAAGCGACTTCTCGAGACTGACCGGCCCGCCCAGCTCATGGCCGCCGATCTCCAGGAAGACCTGGTTGGCGGTATAGTTGTTCGAGTCGAGGAGGAGTCCGACCAGGATCTCCGATAAGCTTCGCGACTGTTGGTGAACAATGATCGGCTCCAGGCCCTTGGGCACGGTTCCGATCGAGATTTCGCCTTTCACATTGCCGCCGGCCCGCCGGATGAATGCGGCAATCAGCTCGCCGGAATATCGGAGGCCGAGCGTAGGGTCCTCACCAAGACTGATGCGGCCTTCGCCGTCCGGGGGCCCCTTGGCGAGGAAGCGAGCGATCGCGATCGGGGTGATCGGGGTTTGCTCCTCCGCGGAGACCACCTTGGCGCCGATGCGCTCAGCGTAGATGGTGTTGAAATTCACCCCCAGCGCCGAATTCAGCGCGTCGTAAGCCGCGTCGTCATTCTCGATGCCCGGGATGCGCAGGTTGGAAGGATAGTAGCTGGCGTCTACCACGAGGCCCGTGATCGGCGCCTTGCCGATCTTCGCGACGAGTGCGCTCGCGAGCGGCTTGAGCTCTTCGGAGATCAGATAAGGATCGCCGCCGCCCTTAACATAGAGCACCCGTTTGGCGTCGAGGTAGAAGCGCGTTTCGAAGCGATAGTCGGCGCCCAGAACCTCAAGCGCCAGCCACGCCGTCACGATCTTGGTGACGGACGCCGGGGTGAAGGGAGTGTCGGCGTTCTGGGCGATGAGCTCGTTGCCCTTCGAATCCACCACGAGCACGATCCCCGAGGGCGCGAGCGTCGCGATCGTCTCCTTCAGGCCGGCCAGCGCGGACGCGGGCAGGAGGAGCAAGGCAAGAGCGAGCAGGCACGACCGCATTGCGACTCCGGCGCTAGGGCAGGGCCCGCAACTTGCGGAGCGCGCGCATGAGACTCAAGCGCTAAGTCGGACAGCTCGCACGATTTCCACTGGCGCCAGGCAATTGCGCGCTCCGGGGACGGAGTCCATGTCGAGGGTGTTCAGACCGGAGCGCCTGATGGCGGCGGGGGGCTCGGCGCGGCGCGCGGCTTTGGCAGCGACCCAATCCGTTCAACCCTTTAGGCGCCTTTTTCTGTCACTCCCTCCGGACCAGCTTTGTCCGGTCGATTGGCATCAGTGTATATACACCTTAAGTGTGACCGCTGGGACCTTGCCGTGCAGCGTCGCCAGCCCCTGAGACATCATGAGCCCAGCCGATACCCACAGGCTTTCGCATGGCCGAGATGACCCTCTTGCTTTCCGGTCGCCTTTGCGGGAGGCCATATCGCTCCACGACGTTTGCGTTGCATCGCGGGCCGCGATGCGGCCCAAGCGTCAGGTAGGATAAGCCGTGAGACCGAGGTTTTCGCTCGCGCATTTGACCGTGATCCGCCTTAGCCCGCCGCAGGTGGTCGAAGTGGCCGCCCGCACTGGCTACGAGACGGTCGGCCTGCGTTTGATCGGCGGAACGGAAACAACGCCTGCCTATCCGCTGATGGACGACAAGCCGTTGATGCGGGCTGCCAAGGCCGCAATGGCGGCGACTGGCGTCGGCGTGCTCGATATCGAGTTCGTCAGGATCACGCCGGAGACGGACGTTTCGTCCCTCGAGCCGTTCGCGGCGGCCGGCGCGGAGCTGGGCGCCAAATACATGATTGCGTCCGCCTACGACCCCGATCTCAGTCGGTTCACGGACCGGCTGGCCGGGGTCAGCGACCTGGCTTCGCGATACGGACTGCGCGCGGTGCTGGAATTCTTTCCGTGGACGGTGGTTCCCGATCTCGG
>DATDHT010000335.1:0-5450 GCA_036521435.1 Roseiarcus sp. | reverse complement strand
CCAGATTTGCCCATGTGGCGCCTGCCGAGCCGACTGAGATCGACCCCCGACACCTGAGCATCCAGGCGGCGGAATAGGGGTTCTGCCACAACGCGCGGGCCTACCCCGGCCTATCCCGCGCGCTTGTCGCTCCTGGCGTGGCGAGCAATCGCCGCATCGACGCGGTGGACCATACAAGGGGTGCTGATGCGGCTTCGAGCGCCCGGGGAACGGTGGCGGAACAGGAGCGGCGTCCCGGCCGCGGGCGATCGTCTAAGATTCTGCGGGCGCAGAGCCCAGCTTCTCGACCATGTGAACGATCGCCAAGCGAACCTCAGCGTCGGCGATCCGTAAGAAGGCCCGGACGAGCCGCGCTTGGGGATCGTTGGTTTGCGAAAGGTTCATTTCGATCACGGAAGCAAACCCGCGATGGGCTTTCCGTCCTGAGGCCTGTTCCAACATTGTGGGCACTTCTCCGGCGACCGCCAAAAATCGTGAGTGCGCGCCCGCGCGCGACGCGCCGCCACGCCCCTAACGCTTGGCGGCAATCTGTCGTCGAGCGTTGGCAAGATTCCTAGCCAAAGTTCCGATCTTCAACTTTCCGATAGGTTGGGTGGGATACAGCGTAAGCCGCGTCTCGGCTGTGATGGAGGTCACAGCACGGAAATTAAAAAGGACGGCCCGAAGGCCGGTCGTCGACGCGCCGCCTGCGCAGGCGCAAGTAGACTTCGGAGGCCTGCGCCGGGGCTCGGAAGGCTTCCGCCGCTTGGCGATCACCCCGAAAAGCGAGCGCGAAGCCGCAAAACCGCCTTGCGGAGATCTACTTTTGTTCCAAGTAAGATTACGAAATGGTAATTTGTACACAAATCATTGTGTATTTGTTCCACAATTTACACGTTGGTCAGTTGTACCGGGCCTGGAGAGAACGCGGGGCAAACTTTCGCCCGGCGGTTCTGGTCTAGCGACTCGAGGCTGCAGGAGGGCGGAAAGAAAGGTTGTCGCCGGGCTTGGCCCAGAAGAAAACTTCTCGATCGAGCTTGGCGATCCCATCCCAGCCGCCGAGCGCGAGCGCGCGGTCGATCTCGCGCCGGAAGAGTTCCAGCGCCCAAAAGACGCCATCCTCGCCGGCGTAGGCGACGCCCCAAAGGTGCGGGCGGCCGATCAGAATCGCGCGCGCGCCGAGCGCCAGCGCCCTGACGACGTCGATGCCGCGCCGGAAGCCGCCGTCGACGAGCACCGGCGCCCGCCCGCCGACCGCTTCGACTATGCCGGGCAGCGCCCGGATCGAGGCGACCGCGCCGTCCAGCTGGCGCCCGCCGTGGTTGGAGACGATGATTCCATCGGCGCCGCGGTCGACCGCCTCGCGCGCTTCGCCCGGGTGCAAAAGGCCCTTGATCAGGAGCGGCCCGCGCCATTGCCCGCGCAGCCATTCGACATCGTGCCAGCCGACATCCGGGTCCAGCTGCTCGTTCATGAGGGGGCCGAAGGCGCCGATCGAGGTCCGCCTGCCATAATTGACGAAGGTCGGGGAGGGCGTCTCGCGCATCCGCATGAGCCATCCGGGCCGGCTCAGAAAGTCGAGGATGCTGCGCGGACCCCAGCGCAACGGGAAGGTCATGCCGTTGCGCGCGTCGCGGTCTCGGCCCGCGACCACCTGGTTGTCGACGGTGAGGATAAGCCCCTGGTAGCCGGCGGTGGCGGCGCGGCCGGCGAATTCCGCGGTCAGCCCGCGATCTTTGTAGAGAAAGACCTGCATCCATTTCGGTCCAGGCGCCGCGGCGCCGATCTCTTCGATCGTCGCGGTCGAGGCGTGGCTCGTGCAGTAGATCGTCCCGAACCGCGCTGCAGCGCGCGCCGCGGCGAGTTCGGCATGCGGCCACAACAGACCCGCAAGGCCAGTCGGGCCGATGATGACAGGCGAACGAAGCTTGACGCCGAACAGCTCGACCGATTGATCGCGCGCCGGCGCTCCCGCGAGCAGGGTCGGAACGAGCTCGATTTCGGCCAGCGCCGCCTCGTTGCTGCGCATGGTGATCTCGTCACCGGCAGCGCCGTCGACCATGTCGAACAGCATGCGCGGCAGCTCCTTGCGCGCCAGCGCGCGCAGCGCTGCGATGCTGTAGCCTTTGCGCTCGAGCGAGGTTTTATCCATCAGGCGCCGACGGAAATGGTCATGACAGCATAAGGGGAGCGCCGTCGATCGTGACGGCCGTTCCGGTTACCATGAGCGCACTCGAAAGGCTCGTCATCGCGAGCGCAAGCGAAGCGATCCAGGGGAACACAGAACGCCCTTCGTTCCCTGGATTGCTTCGTCGCTGCGCTCCTCGCAATAACAGGACTTTCGACGGTCGGCGGCTCGCAGCGGGATCGGGAAATCCTTTCGCGCCGCTCATTTCGCGCCGAGCCGATAGGCCTTGATCGCATTGTCGCGGAAGAGCTTGCGCTTGTCGCGGGGCGAAAAGGCGGCCGTCGCCCAGTCGAGCGTGGACAGCCATTGCAGATAGCTGCCGGCAAGCTCGGACACCGGCCAGTCGCCGCCGTAGAGAATGCGGTCGGGACCGAAGCACGCGATGACGTGATCGATGTAGGGCCTGAGCTGATCGCGGGTCCAGGTCTTGTTGTCGGCCTCGGTGGTGACGCCGGAGAGCTTGCACACGACATTGGGCAGCGTCGCCATCTCGCGAATCTGCGCCCGCCACGGGTCGACGAGGCCGGCCTTGATCCCGGGCTTGCCAATGTGATCGAGGATGAACGAAACCTCCGGGCATTTTCGCATCATCGCCAGCGTGTTCGGCATTTGCGGATGCAGAATGCAGGCGTCGAAGGACAGATTGTATTTCGGCAGGAGCCGGAGCGCTTCGAGAAAGCCGGGCTTGAGCATGAACTCCGGGTCGGGCTGGTTCTGGATCAGGCGACGCACGCCACGCACCGTCTTGAGTTTTGCCATGCGCGCCATTTCGGGCTCGATCGCCGCGCCGCGCTCGACCGGCAGGCAGACAACGGCGCCGAGCACGCGGCGGTCATGGGCGGCGAGCCCGTCAACCCATTCGGCTTCGTCCAGATATTGCGGCATGTCGACATCGACTTCGACGAAAACCAGCCCCTCAAGCTCATAGGGCCTCGCCGCACCGGCGAGATCGTCGGGCGTCCAGTCGCGCTTGAGCGCCGGCGCGCCGCTCGCCCAGGAGTAGCCAAACCGCTGCTGGTCGAGGAGATGGATGTGGGAATCGATGATGGGAAAATCGATCACGCCGAACGCCTTCTGAACCGAAGCTTATAGAAGCGCCTGCTTCATCCTTTGCCAATGCGGCGCAGCGCGGGGACCTCGACCGGCAGCTCTTTCAATCCGCCACGCACGCGCTCCAGTGTCGCCGCCTCCATGGCCTTCACGCGCTCGAGGTTCTTGAGGGTTTCATCGATGCGCGCGCGCGGGATGACCACGACGCCGTCGCGGTCGCCGACCACCACATCGCCCGAAGCGACCGCCACGCCGCCGCAGACAATCGGCAGGCCGACCGAGCCGGGTCCGCGCCTTTGCGGCGAGTTCGGCGTGACGCCCATGGCGAAGGTTGGCAGGCCAACGGTTTCGAGGTCGTCAAGATCGCGCACGAGTCCGTCGGTGACGAAGCCCGCGGCGCCGCGATTGCGCGCGACATACATCAAGAGATCTCCGGTCACCGCTGCGCCGACATAACCATTGGTCGCGACCATGAGCACGTCGCCCGGCTTGGATTCGGCGAGCGCCGCCATGAACGCGAGATTGTCGAGCGGCCCGCAATCGCAGGTCAGCGCAACCCCGACCATCGAGCGGCCGACGAGCCGCTTGATCCGCCAGTCGAGGGCGCCCGTGCCGTTCATCGCGTCGACGATGAAGCTCGTTGGCGCGCGGAAGCGTTCGACGAGATCGGCCGATGGGCGGTCGATGGATGGGGCAAAAACAATCGGCGGCGGTTCCTCGATCATGGGCGACCTTGCATCTCAATTGTGGGGTGGCGGAGGGATCGCGCCCCTGCGCCGGCCGCTAGAAATGCACGTCCAAAGGGCCCGGGCAACCATTGGGGCAAGGGCAGACCGTTCATGCGCTTTCGCATTTGACACCCGCGCGAGGGTCGTCAACATTGGCGTTCAGGGAAAAAGAAAGGTTCCCGGGGCCGGAGAGCCTTGGGATTTGATCAACTGAGTCCATCGCCTTCGCGTCGGATTCACTGCGAACGGAGATCGGCAAATGACGCAATTCGACACGCTCGCATTGACCCGACGCGACGCGCTTAAAGTGGGATTGGCTGGCGCCGCCGCTTCAGCCGCCATGTTCGGCGCCACGCGCTCCGCCTTCGCTGACGACACGCTGGCCGAAATTAAGAAGCGCGGCGTGCTCTCGACCGCGACCGAGATGCAGTTTCCGCCGTTCGATATTTCCGACAACGGAACCTACAAAGGCTTGAACCGCGATCTCGTCGACGCGGTCGGCAAGCAGATGGGGCTCAAGGTTTCCTACCTCGACCTGCCCTGGACCAGCATTCTGCCTGGGCTTGAAGCGAAGAAGTTCGATCTCTGTATCGCGCCCGTGACCATCACCAAGGAACGCATGAAGCATTTCGCCTTCACGGTGCCGATCGCGGATGCGACCGCGGCGCTGATGAAGCGCGCGGACGACAAGAGCCTCATGAAGCCCGAGGATATCGCTGGGCGAACGGTCGGCGGCCAGAAAGGCACCTCGCAGCTGGCGCAGCTCAAGGCGTTTGCGGCCAAGTTGCCGAAGCCGGTCGAGGTCAAGGAATATGTCGACAACAACCAGTCCTACGCCGACCTCGCGGCGGGGCGTATCGACGCCTCGGTCAATTCGTTGCCGAACCTGGCGTATGTCGTCCAGCAGCGCCCCGACGCGTTCGCGATGGTGATGCCGCCATTCGGCCAGCCGACCTATTTCTCGTGGGTCGGCCGGCTCGACGACACAACACTGATCGACGCCATCAACGCCGCGATCCTTGCGGTCGAAGCCGACGGGACGATGGCGAAGATCCAGAAGACCTGGTTCGGACAGACGATGGACCTGCCGAAGACGGTGCCCGAGCCGTCCATCTGAACGAAGACGGGGTAACTGTAGTCGCTCTCGCAGAGCACCATTCGCTTTGGCCGAACCGCGCCGTCATCGCGAGGAGCCCGGAGGGCGACGTGGCGATCCAGAGTCACCGCTGCATCCATTCGCCCCCTGGATCGCCGCGTCGCCATAGCCCGTCGAAAGACGGGCGTCCCCGACGCCCTGTGCCTCCTCGCGATGACGGATTCGGTCAATGCGCGGCGCGCTTTAGCGTCGGCCGATGAAACCCGAGGTCATCCTCCACGCGTTCGGGTATCTCACGCGGGCGGCGGCGACGACGGTCGCCGTGTCCTTCGCCGGCATCGTGTTCGGGTTCGCGATCGGGGCGCTCGTTTGCGTCGCGCGCGTTTCGCCGCGCCCGTGGGCGAGGCGA
>DATDHT010000334.1:0-4142 GCA_036521435.1 Roseiarcus sp. | reverse complement strand
CTGGCGAAATCTATATCGGCGGCGCCATGGTCGTGCCGGGCTATTTCAACAACACGCAAGCCACCGAGCGCGAGTTCGTCGCCGGATATTGGAAGTCCGGCGATCTCGGGATCATGGACGAAAAGGGCTACCTGCGGGTCATCGATCGCATCAAGGATGTGATCAACCGCGGCGGGTACACGATCTACGCCTCCGAGGTCGAGAACGTGCTGCTGGAACACCCGGCGGTCGTCGAGGTTGCGGTGGTCGCGAAGCCCTGCCCGGTGCTCGGCGAGCGCGTTCACGCTCGTCGTGCTTCGTACTCCTGTCGAAGAGGCCGAGCTTCAGCGCCATTGCGCCGACGTCCTCTCCGACTACAAGGTCCCGGAAACGGTCCGCCCCCTCGAAGGCGCGCTGCCGCACAACGCCAATGGCAAGGTTCTCAAGCGGCGCTTGCGCGAGATCCTTGTCGCGTGAGGCGCGGTGGCCGCTAGGGGACATCCGGCTTCGTGACGCCGTCGTCGCGAATCCAGGGATGGAGCGCCATTGTGACCGAATAGGTCGGATCGTGGAAGATCGCATCCCCCAGGCGCCGCATCGCAGCCGCGTGGGGCGACGCGCCAGGCTTGTCTGCAAGCGCCTGCGCGATTTCGAACGCAATGGCTTCGATCGGGTCGTCCGGGTCAGGCTTGCTGATCAAGCGATCCGGGTTTGGCGAGGCATGGATGACGAACAGCCATTCGGCGATATAGGCGGTCGCCTCGTCATCGAGGCGCCACACCCACTCGCCATTCAGTTGGTCGTCCTGAACGGCGTGGGTCGCCTCGTGCACGAGAGCCCGCTGATTGAACGCCGTGTGAGCATTCAAGTGCGGGCGAATGATAATGCTCTCGGGATTGCCGATATAGGAGGCCCCGACGGTGGGATCGAGCGTGTGGGCGACGCCATCGGCCTCGAAGATGTCGATTCGCGAGTCGATGAGGGCGAGAACCACGGCGCGGTAGGCCTTGCCCGTGACGTGCAGCTTTCCCCAACGGAAATCGATGCGCTGGCACGCTTTGGAGAGCAAAGCGCGCGAGACCTTCGCCACAAGGGCGGCGTCGTTGACGTGGTCATGGCCGTCGTCGCCGGCCATGCGATCCTCCTTACTCCAAGGCGCCGGCAGTCAGGCGGGCCGATCGGAGATCGGTCGGGTATACTGCAACAGGACCAGACCGGACGGTGTGATCCCGCTCACAATCGCCAAGGTCAACGACCAGGCCTTAGGCGGCGTGGTCACGCTGGCGACGACGCATGCGGCGCCGGCGGCGCTCGGGCGCCTCGGGGATCGATTCGGCATTGAGCGCCGGCAGCGTGTCCATCACCCGTTCGGGCGGGAAAATGACGATCACTTCGGTTCCGATCCTGAGCGTCGAGTTGAGGCGGAACTCCCCGCCGTGCAGCTCGACCAGTCCCTTGACGATCGGCAGCCCGAGGCCCGTTCCTTCTTCCGCATTTTTCTGCGCCAGCGTGCCCCGGCCGAAAGACGACAGCACGATCGGGATCTCCTCGGGCGGAATGCCAGGCCCGGTGTCGGCGATGGACAGATATTGTCCCCCCTTCCGGGTCCAGCCGACCTTGATGGTGATCGAGCCGCCTTGCGGCGTGAATTTGATCGCATTGCTGAGCAGGTTCAGCGCTACCTGGCGCACTGCGCGCTCGTCCGCCCAGATGCGCGGCAATCCGGGCTCCATGGCTTCGGTAATGACGAGATGGCGCCGCTCGATCCTGAGCCAGAGGAGACGAAGGCATTCCTCGACCACCGCGGCGAGCGAGACCGGCTCCTCCTTCAGGTCGTACCGCCCCGCCTCCACCCGGGACAGATCGAGAATTTCGTTGATCAGCATCAGGAGATGCTGGCCGCTGGCGTGGATGTCGGTGGAATATTCCTTGTAGGCCGGCACCGCGTGCGGGCCGAACAATTCGCCCTTCATCACTTCGGAGAACCCGAGCACGGCGTTGAGTGGGGTGCGCAGCTCATGGCTCATCGTCGCCAGGAAGCGCGACTTGGCCAGATTGGCGCCCTCGGCGCGGCGCCGCGCCTCGTCCGAGTTGAGCTTGGCCTGCTCGAGTTCGGCGATCAGCGAGTCCTTTTCCGCCTGAAACGACATGTTCTGCGAAGCCGTGGCGTGCAGGCGCCGCGCGACCACCAGGAAATAGCCGATGACGCCGATCGACAGCGCCGCCGTCGGCAGCGCCGCCCCGTGCAGATGGGGTGCGTAGAGGAGGGTCACGCCGACGATCATCGGCAGCATGCCGGCGACGAACGCGGCCGGTATCGCCGCCGCCAGGAGCGACATCACCGTCGAGACGAGCAGCATGACGACGATGGCGAACGCCTGCGCGCTCGGCTCGTTTGATTTAAGCAACGTGACGATGAGATAGGCCCAGGCCGAACCGCTGAACGCGGTGGAAAACACGAACTTCCGCCGCCAGACCCCCGCCGTCTTTTCCTGGTCGCTCGAGTCCAGAAAGGCGATTGGGAGCAAATAGCCGGTCAGAATCGCGCAGGCGATGAAGGCGACCCAGGTCGCGAGCGGGCCGGCGTCGACCCAGGCCAACGCCGTGGCGCAGACGCCGAGCGCGATGATCCCGAGCATCGGCGTGGCGCTGCGGTTGATTTCGGCGAACAGTCGCACCATCGCGCTCGAATGACTGGGAATAGCGTCGGGCTCGGAGAGGGACCGCCGCGCCTCTCTGAGCTGGATGGTCATCTTGCGCCGGCGCGCGGCGGCTTCGGAATCGGTCTTGCCGCCGCTCCCGCTCCCGCCCAGGTCCGCCCCGACATCACGCATAGCCGCCCGACACGTACGCTGTTACTCGCGTCGATCATGCGGCTGAATTGATTAACGAGCTGCTGACGCAATGATTTGGAATTGGGAGATTTTTGAAGATAAGTTGATTAACGTTGCTCAGTTCCGCGCCGGCAATTCGTCCCGGCTTTTCGCTCGCAGCCAGACTCGCGAAAGCTCCGCCGATTTGTCGAGGTCCAAGGGATGCAAACCTTCGCCCGCCCCGACGCGCTGAAACGCAATAGGTGTTAATGCCTATTGTGGCGGAACCGACTACGGCCTCAGGTTCAGGAATCTTTTAGCGAGCTGGGCGTTATCGGCGCTCCTGGTCCACCGAAAGCAGCATGAAGCTCTACAACTCCAATCTGGCGCCGAGCCCGCGCCGCGTGCGCATTTTCCTCGCCGAGAAGGGCGTCTCGATCCCGTGTGTCGAGGTCGATCTCGCCAAGCTCGAGCACAAGACGGCGGAATTCTCAGGCCTCAATCCCTTCGAGACAATTCCGGTCCTTGAACTCGACGACGGAACGAGGATCGCCGAGACGATCGCAATTTCCCGCTACATCGAGGCGATACGGCCGGAGCCGAACCTGTTTGGCTTGACCGCGCTCGAGCAGGCGATGATCGAGATGTGGCAGCGCCAGCTAGAATGGCGGCTCTTCTTTCCGATTGCGCAGGTCGTGCGTCACAGCCATCCGAAAATGGCGGAAATGGAGCGCCCTCAGATTCCCGATTGGGCCGCCGCCAACCGACCAAGGGTGCTCAAGGCGATGTCGATTGTCGACGAGATCCTGCGCCACCGCCCGTTTATCGCCGGCGAGCGATTCACTGTCGCCGATATCACGGGGCTGGTGGCGCTTGATTTCGCCAAGTCCGCGCGGATCGCGATCCCGCCCGAGCTCGTTCACCTCAACCGCTGGCACGGGGCGTTGAAGACAAGGCCCAGCGCGACGGCGTGAGGCGCCGGCCGAAACGAAGGCCAGCGCCTCGCGCTCTTTTGCGCGCTCGCTTGCTTAATTGCAGACGCGCACGCCGTGGCGCCACCAGCAGTGGCGGTGGGCGTAGGGATGCGCATAGGCGCCGCCGTTTGGTCGGCATCCGCCATTCGGTCCCCGATGAAAGCCGGCGCCGCAGCCGCCCGCTGTGAGCGTGAACGCCGATGGGGCCTTGTCAGCAGCCGCGAACGGCATCGCTTGGGATGGCGCAGCGGCCGAGAAGCCGGCGAGAGCAAAGGCAGAGGCAATCAAGATGTTTCGCATGAAGTGGCCTTTCGATTTGCATCGCGGCCAGCCTTAATGGGCCGTCGTTGAACGCTCGCTGAATGGATTGAGGCCA
>DATDHT010000333.1:0-2999 GCA_036521435.1 Roseiarcus sp. | reverse complement strand
AGCAAGATCCTGTCGGGCGCAGTCGTTCCTGATTCCGGTCGCATTCTTCTCGATGGCCGCGAGGCTCGTTTCGCGTCCCCCGCCGATGCGCGACGTCAGCGGGTGGAGATGGTTTATCAGGACCTGTCGCTCTGCGACACGGTCGATGTCGCGGGCAACCTCCTGCTCGGCCGCGAGCCGCTCAGGCGCGTGCTTGGCGTGCCGCTCATGGACAAACGCAAGATGCATGCGGACGCCGCGCAAATGCTGGCGCACCTTGGCATCCGGATGCCGAGCACGCGGCTCAAGGTCGAGAACCTTTCCGGCGGCCAGCGCCAGAGCATCGCGATCGGACGCGCGGTGTCATTCGACCCCCTGGTTCTCATCATGGACGAGCCGACGGCCGCGCTCGCGGTCGCCGAGGTCGACGCTGTGCTCGATCTCATCGGCCAAGTGAGCGCCCAGGGCGTCAGCGTCATTCTCATTACCCACCGGCTGCAGGATCTGTTCGTGGTCTGCGACCGGATCATGGTCCTCTACGAGGGACGCAACGTCGCCGAGCGTCTCATTGGCGAAACGAATATCGAGGAGATCGTCAACCTCATCGTGGGACGAAAATTCCGTTCGGTGTCGGCCGGAACGCGGCCCGAAAGCGAGGCGCGATCTTGACCGCGATCGCAGCCCCTAGCGCGCTGCGCGATCGCGCGAGGCTGATTATCCACGACAATGGTGGCGTGCTCAGTATCGCGGTTTTCTTCGTCGCGATGGGGGTCACCTTTTCGTTGATCACCGACACGTTCCTGACCCAGACCAATCTCCTCAACATTTTGCGACAGATCGCGCCCCTTATGATCGTGGCGGTCGCCATGACCTTCGTCATCACGACCGCAGGCATCGATTTGTCGGTGGGGTCCGTGCTGGCGCTCGTCAACGCGCTGGCTGCAATTTCGCTGCAGGCAGGCGTCTCCTGGCCGCTGGTGGTTGTTCTGATGCTTGGCGTGGGGGTCGCGATCGGCGCCATCCAGGGTTTTCTGATCGCGTATGAGGGCATTCCCGCCTTCATCGTCACGCTTGCCGGCCTCAGCTCCATCCGGGGAACGGCGCTGCTTCTGACGAAAGGCTATTCGATCCCGATCGATCCTCAGAGCCCATTCAACGCGATCGGGCGAGGCTGGATCTTCGGCCTGCCCATGCCGGCGATTATCGCCGTTGTCGTGTTGGGCGTGGGCTTCCTTGTCTTCAATGAAACCACCTTCGGCCGCTATGTGACCGGCGTTGGCGCGAACGCCGAAGCGGTCCGGCGCGCGGGCGTCAACACCAGGAAGGTCACGCTTGCGGTCTACGCGCTGAGCGGATGCGCCGCGGCGATGGCGGGAATCATTATCGCGGGCCGTTTGGGAAGCGGATCCTCGAACGCCGGCGGGGGCTTCGAACTCGATGTCATCGCCGCGGTCGTGCTGGGCGGAACGAGCCTGTTCGGGGGCCGCGGCACGATGCTAGGCACGATGCTTGGCGCCTTGACCGTCGCAGTCATCGGCAACGGCCTCATCCTCTCCCATATGTCGCCGTTCATAACGCCGATCGTTGAGGGATTCATCATTCTGATCGCGATCTGGCTCAACTTCCGCCTGTTCAGGACGGGGCGACGGACGAGCTGAAGAAAGCTAGGGGACAAACATGGCGAAGCCGACGATCGGCGTGCATTCGGGCCTTGTCCGAACCGTCCTCGGACCGATCCCGGTCGAGGCGATCGGCGTCACGCTGATGCACGAACACATCCTGCTCGACGCCGCGAGCTGGTGGAAGCGCCCGTGCTGCGGCTCGCAGATCGCGATCGCCGAGAGAGCGCTCGACATATCGATGATCGGCGACTTGCGGATGAACCCGTTTCTCAACCGCGACAATTGCGCTTTGCTCGATGTCAGGGCGGCGATCGAGGAGCTCAATCATTTCGTCGAATATGGGGGCAAGACCATCGTCGATCCGACCAACCTCGGAATTGGACGCGATCCATCCGCGCTGCAGAGGATCAGCCGGCGAAGTGGCCTTAACATCGTGATGGGCGCCGGCTTCTACCTCGAAGCGTCGCATCCTCCTTACGTGAAGGACATGACCGTCGAAACGATCGCCGAGGCGATCGCTCGGGACTGCGGCCTGTCGGAGGACGAGCCCGAGGTCTGCGCCGGAATTATCGGCGAGATCGGGATCAGCAAGGACTTCACGCCGCCTGAGGAAAAGGTGCTGAGAGGCGCGGCGCGTGCGTCCAAACTCAGTGGCGCGCCTCTCTCGGTTCACCTTCCGGGCTGGGAGCGCCATGCTCATCGCGTGCTCGACGTCGTTGAGAGCGAAGGCGCGGACCCGCGGCACGTGGTGCTCTGTCATATGAACCCGAGTCTGCACGACCCGCAATATCAGAGGAGCGTGGCTGATCGAGGCGCGTTCATCGAATACGATATGATTGGGATGGACTTCTTTTACGCCGACCAGCAGGCCCAGTCGCCATGCGACGAGGAGAACGCGATCGCGATCTGCCGGCTTGTGGACGACGGTTATCTCAACTCGATCCTCATGTCCCAGGACGTGTTTCTGAAGATGATGCTGGTGCGCTACGGCGGGTTTGGCTACGGCTATATCCTCAAGCACTTCGTGCCGCGCCTGAAACGCCATGGCATGGACCAGCGCACGATCGACGCCATCCTGATCGAGAACCCGCGGCGGGTTTTCTCCGCCGAGCATCGCGCGCGCTGACGGATGCGGACGGGAACGGCGACGGACAACAGGGCAAGATGATCCATGTGATCGGCAACGCCGCGGTCGACAGCGTGATCCGGGTGGAGAGGCTTCCGCGACCCGGCGAAACGATCGTGGCTCTTGGAGCTTCTGAAGATCTCGGCGGCAAGGGCGCCAATCAGGCGGTCGTCGCGGCGCGTTGCGGAGCCAGCGTTCGTCTCGTGGCCGCAATCGGCGATGACGCGCCGGGCGAGCGCATTCGGTCCAGTCTCGCTCGTGAAGGGGTGCTG
>DATDHT010000332.1:0-9915 GCA_036521435.1 Roseiarcus sp. | reverse complement strand
AACCGGGAATCGGATAGGGCAGACCAGCAGGGCGGTCCCGAAGGCGTCATGGCCGGGCTTGTCCAGGTCATCCACGTGGTTCGGCGCATCGAGCCCATGCGGGCGAGCAGAACGGGTGGAAAGCTCTGTGTGTATAGGCCTTTGCAGTCGACCACCCGATGCCTGCGGCGTCTTTGGAGCGGCGCCGCGTGGATGGCCGGGACAAGCCCGGCCATGACGGAGGGGTCAGAGGCGCAGCCGAAAAAGGCCGACCAACAGGTAGCGCTATAAGCCGACAATTGATTGCAGAAATTCAGAAACACTGCTAAGCTTGCCCCATGAATCATCCTCGCGCCTCCGTGCAAATATTGCCGGTTTCCGTTCCGGCCCAGCTCGCGAAAGAGAGAAGGCGACAGAAAAAATTTTCCGCCGGAATTTCCCCATAACCCATTGATAAGTCTGGTTTCGCACGAGAGAATCCAAGGAAATCCAAGGAAATCCAAGGAAATCCAATACCTCCAAACGGGGGATTTCGCAGCACAACGGCGTGGAGTGGACCCCTAAAGTGAGACAGTATTAAATGATTGGCAGGGCTTCTTGAGAAGGAGCCTTGGATGAGAGCGTTGCGCGTATTTTCGAAAGACCAGAAGGATAGGGCGGTTCGCCGGATTGAGGCTGGCGAAACGGTTCGGTCTGTGTCGGAGGGCACGGGGATTCTTCGGAATTCGCGTTACCAATGGCTTGATGCCCATCGGCGAATGGGGCCTGGGTGGCTTGAGGTAAAGCGGGGCCGCAAGCGGAGCGCGGGCGATTTTGGGGCGCGCGCATCGGCCGGGCCTCCGTCCGCCGCCGTCGACCCGTCCGCCGCGCGCGCCCCTGACGATCCGGCGGCGGCGGCAAAGGTCCGGATCGCAGAGCTGGAGCGCCTGGTCGGCCGTCAGCAGGTCGAACTGGATTTTTTTCAAGAAGCCTTGCGGTCATGGGACGCGACGAGCCGAAGCGGCGGCGCGCCCATCTCTTCGCCGTCGTCGAAACGATGACCCGGCAAGGATCGCAAGGCGAAACGCAAGGCGAAACGACAGCGCAGGCTGCGACGGTTGCGCATCTGTGCGCCAGCGCCGGCCTCTCGCGGGCCAGCGACTATCGCGGGCTTGAACCTCGGCTCGGCGCCGGCGACGACGCGGACTTGCGCGGCCGCATCCAGAGGCTGGCGCTGCAACGGCGCTTCGAGGGCTACCGCCGGATCACCCGCAGGCTCCGCGACGAAGGGCTGATCGTCAACGCCAAGCGCGTGCTCCGGCTGATGCGGGCCGACAATCTTTTGAGCCTGCGCCGCAATCCGTTCGTCCCGCCCACTACGATGAGCCGCCATCCTCACCGGATCGTCCCCAATCGGGCGCGCTGGCTGATCCCCAGCGGCCTCGATCAGGTCTGGGTCGCCGACATCACCTATGTCCGCCTAACGGAAGGCTTCGTCTATCTGGCCGTGGTGTTCGACGCTTTCTCGCGCAAGGCGGTCGGCTGGGCGGTCGAGGATCATCTCGAAGCCCGATTGGCCTTACAGGCCCTCGACATGGCGATCGCCGCCCGCGATCCGCCCGGCGGCCTCATCCACCATTCGGATCGTGGCGTCCAATACGCTTGCCACGCCTATGCCGCGCGCTTGGAGGAGCGCAGCATCGAGGCCAGCATGAGCCGGCCGGGAAACCCCTACGACAACGCCAAGGCGGAAAGCTTCATGAAGACGCTCAAGGCCGAAGAAGCCGACGGCCAAGCCTACCGGGACCTCGCTCACGCCCGATCCCGCCTCGCCGACTTCATCGACAACATCTACAACGCCGACCGCCTCCACTCCGCCCTCGGCTACAAATCCCCGACCGCCTTCGAAACCGACTTCCGAAACAAAGACAAACGAATACCAGAAACCCTAACACCCCTGGCCATCAATTAAACTGTCTCACCCAAGGGATGCAGTCCACGCAGCACAACGGCGCCGAGCCAAGAAAACCCAAATCAATCCGCTCGGTCCGCTGCTCTGATGGCGGCCGCGCCGGGCGGTCGAAACGCAAAGCGTCCTTAAGCCCGCCTAGCCAAATCGGCCGCCTTTCCCCAAGCTCGTACTGGCGTTAGTCTCATCCCGAATGGCGACACCTGTACGCACTGGCGCTCTCGCCGCGGCGGCCGGCTGGTCGCGCGCGGCCGCGTGGGCGCCGGACTGGCGCGGTGCGTTCTCGCGCGCGATGACGCGCGAGGTCGAGGAGCGCCGCTTCTTCCTGTGGATCCCGGTCGCGGCGATGGGGGGCGTGGCGCTCAACCTGTCCGCGGACCGCGAGCCGGTCCTGTGGCTGCCGGCCTTGATGATCGCTCTCTTCGCCGGGCTCGCGTGGGTCTCCCGCGCGCGCCCGCTCGCCCTCGGCCTCTCGCTTGGCCTCGCCGCGCTGTTCGCCGGTTTCCTGTCGATGTCGCTGCGCACGGCGCGAGTCGCCGCGCCGGTGCTCGACCGCATCCGTATTGTCAGCCTGCAAGGCTTCGTCGAGGAAGTGGACTTGAGGACCGTCGGCGCGCGCATGGTGATCGGCGTCGTCAGCGCCGACGGCATGCCGCAGGAGAAGGTTCCGCGCCGGGTGCGGGTGACGACCCGCAACACGCCCGACGTCGCGGCCGGCGACTATGTCGAGCTCAAGGCGCGCCTGCTGCCGCCCTCGCGCGCGGCCCTGCCGGGCGGGTACGACTTCGCCCGCGACGCATTCTTCGCCGGCGTCGGCGCGGTCGGCTCGACGTTAGGGCCGATCCAGCACTTGGCCCCCCCAAGCGACGCCAGTTGGCGCCAGCGCTTCGACGCAGCGATCGATCAGGCGCGCAATCGCCTGGCGCTCAGGGTCAATGCGATCATCGGCGGCGACGAGGGCGCGATCGCGGCTGCGATGGTCACAGGAAAGCGCGACTTTCTCTCCAACGACGCCAGAGACCTCATTCGAGAGGCCGGCATCTTTCACATCATCACGATTTCCGGCGTTCAGATGACGCTGGTTGCGGGCATCATCTTTGTCATCGCCCGGCGGCTCCTTGCACTCTCGCCAATGTTGGCGCTGCAATATCCGATCAAGAAGTGGGCGGCGGCGGTCGCCATGGCGGGCTCGGTCTTTTACGATATTGCGACCGGCTCGCGGGTCGGCACCGAGCGGGCGCTTTTCATGACGCTGATCGTGCTCAGCGCCGTGATCATGAACCGGCGGGCGCTGACCATGCGCAATCTCGCTTTCGCGGTTCTCGCGGTCGTCGCCATCGAGCCCGAGGCCATTCTTGGCGTCAGCTTCCAGCTCTCGTTCGCCGCCGTCGCCGCGCTGGTCGCGGTGATGGAGTCGCGAATCGCGGGCCTGGACGTCGATCCCGATCCCTTCGTGCCCAAGCGAGGCGCGGCGGCCAAGCCATCATTCGTCGGCGCCCATCTCGTCGAGAAGCCGCTCGCGCTTCTTGTCGCCACCGTCTTCGCGACCTCGGCCACCGCCTCGTTCATGGCCTATCACTTCCATGATCTCAGCCCCTATGTGCTGATCGGCAATCCGCTGACGCTGACCGTCATCGAAGTGTTCGCCGTGCCCGGCGCCCTGCTGGGCGCCGCGCTCTATCCGCTCGGGCTTGACGGGCCGGTCTGGATCTATGTCGGGGCGGGCATCAAGTCCATCCTGTGGGTCGCGCGATTCATAGCCCAGGCGCCGGCTTCGACGGTGCATTTAAGGGCGTTCGCGCCCTCAGCACTGCCGTTTCTGGCGCTTGCGGTGATGAGCGCGACGATCTGGCGGACGTGGACCTTCCGGCTAAGCGCCATTCCGCTCGTGCTCATCGGGATCATCGGCGCGACGCAGGGGCCGCGCTATGACGTCATCGTCGCGCCATCCGGCGATCTGGCGGGAGTTCGTGACGCCGACGGCGCGCTCGAGGTGGTCGGCAAGCGCTTCAACGCCTTTGCCGCCGAGCAATGGCTGACGGCGGACGGCGACGGGCGCGATCCCGCTTCTGCGCGCGCCTTCGACGCGCCCTGCGACCGGCTCGGCTGCGTCGCCGCCCTGCCTGAGGGCGAATCCCTCTCAATCGTCGTCGATCGCATGGCGTTCGACGAAGACTGCGCGCGGGCCGAGGTCGTGGTCAGCGCGCTCAGCGCGCCCGCCGGCTGCAAGGCGAAGTTCCTGTTCGACGAACAAGCGCTCGCGCGTTTGGGCGCGGTCGGGCTGACATGGAGCGACAACGGTTTCACGCTGGCGAGCGGGCGCAGCCCGCTTGAGAACCGCCCTTGGTCGCCCGCGCCACTGCCTCAACGCGACGACCGGATCGTGCGCCCTGGCCATGGCGGCTCGCGCGGCGCCGACCCCGCCGACGCAGTGAGTGAGCCAGAGGAGGGAGCGCGATAAGCTACTTGAGGTCACCGTAGAGGGGCGGGCGGTTCCTCTTGGAACAGGAAATCTGTCAGAGCCGGTCGCAGTATGACTCCTGGTCAACCTGAGGGGGCTTCTGCGGACAGACGGCTTTCTGAAGTTCTTCGCTGATTCCCGGATTGCCATCGATCCCCGGAAAAGTTCTTATTTGCTGTCTAACGGGCTTATAGCCGACTCCCGCCGTTCGTACTCCGCCTGGGCCCTTGCACACATGATCCGTGTTGACGTTCCAGTAGTTTATCGCGTCGTCTATTGAGAAGCCGCAAAACTGGCGCAGCGCCAAAGCTGAAATGTAGCCAGAGGCGTGCCATCCGTTCCAACAATGGACATAAGTGGGTCGATAGTCGGCGCGGGCCAGAGCGTCCTTGATCCCACCAAGGATGGTTTTGACGTTTTCAGGCTGACCGAGAGGAGGAAGAGTTCTATATACCAGAGTATTATCCTCGTTCTCGATCGTCTTGCACTTAACCTCCCACTCTCGCACCGTCTTCTTACGACCTCTCTTATCCAGTATCACCGGTAAGTTCTTATCGTAAAGATAGATGGCTTTGCCGAAGCCTTGTTTGCACAAGTTGATGAGTCCCTCATTGGACATCGGGTTGCGATTATCCCACCGCGTGTCGCTTGGGCTTATCTTCCCACCTCGATACAGAAGGCCATTCAGCACGTAGCGGAAGTTCTTGACGCCTTTGAGATCTTTGGCCAACGATTTCGGGTCGACTACGGTTGTGGTCGACGGGACGGCGCCGCTATCATCGATAAGCTTGTCGGTTGAGTTCTGCAGCGGATACTTTTCGCGATAGTTCGACAGGGAAGACTCGAGCTTTGGGTCCAGCGCAAAGACGGTTGAGGCGCTCAGCAATAGCGCCGCGATGGCCGCCGGCGCAGCGGCCAGTCGATAGCGAACGGCCGCTGTTGCAAAAGACCGAACACGATGCTTGAGAGACGCAGCCATGGAACGCTCCCCCCAGTTAGGCTGAATGCTGATCCAAAAGCCCGTCGATCGTTTTGTAGTAGGAACGCCTCAACAACACTGACTTCCTCACCTTAGGGTTTTGGCTAGTGATCTTACCGCCGTAGAGTCTATAAATGATGCCATCTACGTCTCCCGCGTCTGCCAGCCGATTGAACGGCTTGTAGTCTCGCCAGAACCAGGCCGTGGCGGCGATATTCACTTCGATGTCCTTGAGAATAAGATCCGGATCTCGGACAAGGCGATCGTCTGAGAACAGCGCATGGCTACATGCGGCGTAAGTGTCGCGCCAAGTCAACTGATGTATTCCACGGCCATAGTATGGGTAGTACGGAGTGCCTGGTCCATGCTGATATTCTTTGAATGTCTGGAAGTAGGCAGTTTCTATAACGGCCTGGGAGAGGAATCCGACCTCTCTCTTCCTGGTCGTCGCATTGGCTTTAATCATCGAGCGCGTCAGTGCGTCAGCAACAACGTTGAGATCGAGCTTCGACTTGACCTTCGAATTTGCGCAGCGGTCCATTATGAGCTGAAGCAGCGGGGGCTTGATCACGTGGAATTGGTCGCCTTCGGAGGCCGCCTCCACCGCCACCGCGGTTTGGGGTGGCGCGGCGGCGACGCCATCGAGAAAGGACGAAAGGACGAAGCCGTCCGCGGCCTTATCGCCCTGAAGATCGATGAGCGCCCACTGTCCCTCCCGTTTCAAAACATTGACCTGAGTGCCGTAGGTCAGCAATTGGAGCGCCGTAAACTCCGTTCCGGGTCCGCTGCGCATGAAAAGACCACCGCGCGCAATCACGCGGGAGACGGTTGGAACCGCGACAGGCGCGGGGAGCGCGTCAGGTGGAGGCCCGATGTGCGAAGTGTCCGGGACCTCGGGAAAGTCCGGAAGATCCGGAGGATCCGGGACTTGGGGTCTATCCTGCATACCGACCGTCTCGGACGTCTGGTTGTTGTTGTCGATGATTGCAGCGCCCATTAATTGTAATCCTCTTTCTGGATTCGTTATTGCGACCTGCCAAGCCTAACGTGGAAAAAGTCTCGTCAGATAAAGCAGAGCGACTCGAAGATAACAGTGACGCCGATCACACTTTAAGATAATCAAAAACAGCTGCCAGCCGATCGCCGCGACTAGCGCAGAATAGCCGTATTGAGCCAGATTCGCGTTATTAAATAAACTTGGCAATAGGTATAACTGCCTACGTCCGGCGCGCATGGAAGCAAAACAGCAAGAAAAGCCGCCTTGGCCAAGAAGCGTACTCATATGCGTTTGAAGCGGGTCGGCGCCTCGCCCAACTCAAATTCTCCCCGATCCAGTTTCGTGCAGATGGAGCCCCAGTTCCCGAGACCGCGACCTGTCTCGTGTCGTCGGGCTGCGAGGAGGCTATGCGGGAGTGTTGCTCGGTCGCCCGCGCCGGAACCCGCAACCCTCTGAAACGTTCATGTGCGTTCGCTGCTGTCCCTGGACGGCGGGTGTAAATCTTTTTCGCGCCGTCAGCCCACCGCCTAGCAGCCGCAGCGTCCGGTAAGCGCATTTTATTGCCAATGACCCCAGCGACTTCATCGAGGGAGCGGAACATGCGAACCTGGCGTCTTCCATTGATCGTTGCGACTGTGATTTTTGGCGTGGCCGCGGCCTCGGCCGCCGAAACCCAGACCGAGCGCGGTAAGTATCTTGTGACAATTTCCGGCTGCGGCAGCTGTCATACGCCGGGTGCTCTTCTCGGCAAGCCTGACGCGAAGCGCACGCTCGCGGGCTCCGAGGTCGGATTCGGGATTCCTGGCGTCGGCGTTTTTGTTGGCGGCAACCTGACCCCCGACAAGGAAACGGGCCTCGGCGGCTGGACAACTGAGCAGATTATCGCCGCCATCACCAAGGGCGAGATGCCGAATGGCCGCCAGCTGTTTCCGGTCATGCCCTGGCCGGACCTTGCCCATCTCACGTCGGACGACGCCCAGGCGATCGCCGCCTACCTGAAGAGCCTTCCGCCGGTGAAGAACGCGGTTCCGGGACCCTTCGGGCCCAAGGAGACTCCATCGACGCTGGTCTCTGTAATTGTTCCTGGCGACGTCTATACCAAGATGCCGGCGCCGAAGTGATCCGGCAGGCGTCGCGGATCAGCCGCAGGAGGGCCGGTAGGCGGAATCGATGGCTTCGGCGGATTCCGACTAGGTTGACCCATTCCTATCCTTCATCGCGGTCCACGGGTCACGGCCCGGGATGGACCGGTGATTCAGGGACCAGCAGGTCAAGCGCGCGGGTGAGGCAAAGCGCTTTCAATGGATGGAATTTCGCCCTAAACTAAAAAAGCTTAGAGACCTCGCGCTCCGGCAAGGGGGAACGGTCGAGCGTCAAATGAACAAACCTCTTCCCAACCCAGCTCAGGCCTATCGCGGTCTGATCGCCGGATACACCGAAGCGATCAGGTCGAGCGATTTCAAGGCGAACATCGCGTTCCTGTTCGTTGCATTCATGATGGGTTCGGTCCTCTGGAATTACACGTCCTTTCCGAGTTACCTGCCGATCCAGCTCGTGCTGCTTCCCTTCCTGATCGTCTACTTCTCCTTGTTCATGGTGCTTATTCCGCGCTACCCCAAGCGCGGCGCCAAGACCTTCATTGTTGCTCGAAATCTCACTCCGGCGGATTTCGAATTCGTCGCCCAGACGGTAGACGACGTCGAACAGTTGAAGCTGACATGTGCGGTGCTGTCCGACATTCTTTGGTGGAAGACGCAGTGCATTCGCGTCGGCTTTCTGGTGGCGATCGTTTGCGTATTGCTGACCCTGGTTCTGCTTTTATACGCCTCCTTCGCATAATGCCGGGCCCCGCGCGCCGGGCGCCTCGGAGCGTTTGATGGCCCAGGATAAAAATGCGCAAATGCGCAATCTCATTGTTGGGTACCGCGACTCCATGATGCTCAGCGACATCAAGGCGCTCATCGCAGTGCTATTCGTGGCGATCATGATGGGAACGGTTCTCCAGTACAGAGCGCACTATCCTTGGTATCTGAGCCCGCTGGTCATCCTTTCTCCGTTCCTGATCATCTACCTGAACTTGCTGATTTCGGTCTATCCGCGATTTCCACGCGCCGGGCGGCGGCGGTTTCCAATCTGGCGCAATGCCGACCCGAAGGATTTTGATTTCGTCGCCGACACGGAGGCCGAGCTCGACGGGCTTCCCGCGCTCTGCGCAGGTCTGTCGCGGATCCTCTGGTGGAAGAACATAACGCTGCTGACGGCGAACCTGCTCTCGATCACTTGCCTCGCGGCGACAGTGATCCTGCTGTTTGTTGGCTGGCTCTAGGGCGTTCCGCAATGTGGCGGAATCGGCCCTTCGCGCTGAAGCGCAATGGGGAGGCGCGTGCGTAGCCGCCATTTTACCGGCGCCCCCTAACGGAATCAGTGGGTTAGGACCCCGTTTAGTTGCGCCCGGAAAAATGGGCGCGGTGTGCCGGATGTTCATATTATTAACATACCGCTTATGCCATTTATGAAAGCGCTTCTACCCAAAAACAAACTGCTGTAAGCACGAACCGGCGCTAGCGCCTTTGGGCGCGATCGCACCGAGCGAGGGTGTCTCAGCTATGCCCAGCTCGTTGTAGCGCTTAATATCCCGACCGATTTTGGACCTCACCGATTCGGTCCATGGGCGACGCCACGGCGTCGTCGGTGGCGTTGAACGGACGCCTGACACTTATGGAGGGGACCGATGAAAAGCTTGTGCGCGACCGCGCTTGTCGGGATCGGCATTTTCTACGCCGCCGCGGCTTCAGCGGCTGATCCAGAAGTGGAGCGCGGCAAATATCTCGTTACCATCGCGAGTTGCAACGACTGCCACACGCCTGGCCACTTTCTCGGCAAGCCGGACTTTTCCCGCACGCTCGCGGGCTCTGACGTCGGATTCGCGATCCCAGGCGTCGGCGCTTTTGTCGGCCGCAATCTCACGCCCGACAAGGAGACAGGGCTTGGCAGTTGGACCGACGATCAAATCATTTCCGCCATCACCGCAGGCGTCCGGCCGGATGGAAGAAGGCTCGCTCCGATCATGCCATGGCAGGGGCTGTCGCATCTCACCTCGGAGGACGCGCACGCAATCGTCGCCTATCTGAGAAGCCTTCCGCCGGTGAAGAACGCCGTCCCCGGGCCGTTTGGGCCGAAAGAAGCGCCCTCGACGCTGGTCTTTGTCATCGTTCCGGGCGACGTCTACGCCAAGATGCCGGCCCCGCCAAAACCTTAGGGGCCCCGCGATCATGCGAAGTCGCGGCGCGGGACTTCCGATCGCCGAGGCTCATGCGCTAGGGAAGGGCTGGCGACATCTGCGCCCGATGGCGGCGGATGCCGATATAACGCATGGTCGCATACGAGATCAGAAACAGGGCGACCTTGCTGACGACAGCCCAGACCGACATGAATGCTGACCAGGCCGTGGCGCTGAAACTCATCGCGGCGATGAGGTTCAACGCCGCTGACACGAACATGAGCCCGGCCCACGCGTAGCCAAAGATGATGGCGATATCCGGCACCCATTG
>DATDHT010000331.1:0-17356 GCA_036521435.1 Roseiarcus sp. | reverse complement strand
CCTCCTACCACACCGGCAATCCGTGGCTTGGCGTTCTCGCGGCCGGCGTCGCCGGCTCCGCCCTTGGCGCAATGCATGGATCGATCTGCGGCTTGCCGCGGGTCAACGATGTTGCGGTCGGCATCGCGATGATGCTGTTCGGGGTTGGCGTCGCGTTCTTCTTCGGCAAACCCTACATTCAGCCGGAGGCGCCGAGGCTCGGCTCGATTCCACTCGGATTCTGGAGCGACAGCGCGAGCCTCAAAAGCGCGCTCCAGGTCAATCCGCTGTTTTTCATCGGCATCGCGCTGGCGCTCGTGATCGCGTGGGCGCTGCGCAACACCCGCTGGGGTCTGATCGTGCGCACGGTCGGCGACAGCGCCGCGGCCGCGCGCGCCATGGGCATTTCCGTTAACTTGGTCCGGCTCTTGACGACAACGGTCGGCGGGTTTCTCGCTGGCGTCGGCGGCGCATTCCTGTCGCTCTCTTACCCAGGCTCGTGGAACCAAGGCCTCTCCTCGGGCCAGGGCCTGATGGCGGTGGCGCTCGTCATCTTCGCCCGCTGGAACCCGCTCCGGTGCATCACCGTAGCGCTTCTGTTCGGCGCTGCGGGCGCCCTTGGGCCTTCGCTCCAGTCGATCGGGATCACCCAAGGCTACTACTTCTTCAACGCCGCCCCTTACATCCTCACGCTCGGCATCATGATCGCGACCTCGAGCGCCAAGCACTCCGCGCGCGACATGCCCGGCGAATTGTCGATGGCGAAGTAAGCGCGCGTGGGCATGGGAACGATCGGAGGCAAGCGATGAGCGGACTCGGCGGCCTCAACAAGTCTCCTAACGGCGTTGTGGTCGGCGTCGTGCAGTTGCAATTGCCTGTCGTCGTGACGCCTACGGATCTCGCTGCGCAGACGCAGAAAGTCGTGGCGACGGTTGGCAAGGCCCGCCGTAACATGACGACAATGGATCTCGTCGTCTTCCCCGAATATTCTCTGCATGGGCTGTCGATGGACATGAATCCGGCGATTCTATGCTCGCTCGATGGGCCGGAGATCGCCGCGTTCAAGCAGGCCTGCCGCGACAACCGCATCTGGGGCTGCTTCTCCATCATGGAGTTCAACCCGCATGGGAACCCTTACAATTCGGGCGTGATCATCGACGATAAGGGAGAGCTCAAGCTCTACTATCGCAAGATGCATCCCTGGACCCCCGTCGAGCCGTGGGAGCCTGGCGACATCGGCATACCCGTCTGCGACGGCCCGAAGGGCGCGAAACTCGCGCTCATCATTTGCCACGACGGCATGTTTCCCGAGATGGCGCGCGAATGCGCCTACAAGGGCGCCGAGATCATGATCCGCACAGCCGGCTACACGGCCCCGATCCGCGCCGCCTGGCGCTTCACCAACCAGGCCAACAGCTTTCAGAACCTGATGGCGACGGCCAATGTCTGCGTGTGCGGGTCGGACGGCGACTTCGACTCCATGGGCGAAGGCATGATCGTCAATTTCGACGGCTCGATCCTTGCCGAAGGGACAACCGGGCGACCCGACGAGATCATCACCGCGGAGCTTCGGCCAGACCTCATTCGCGAGGCGCGCAAGCACTGGGCGGTCGAGAACAATATCTATCAGCTCGGCCATCGCGGTATGACCGCAGTCGCAGGCGGCGCCGGCGACTGCCCCTACACCTTCATGCAGGATCTCGTCGCCGGCCGCTATCGCCTGCCCTGGGAGGACGAGGTCGTCCACAAGGACGGAAGCGCCTACGGCTTCCCGAAACCTTTGCGTCGCTATCGCGACAACCTGTCGCAAGCCGCGGAATAGACGATGCCCACTTTCGAAGCCGATCCCTATCCCTGGCCCTATAACGGCGAGTGGCGGCCGGACAACACCGCCATCATCGTCATCGACATGCAGACCGACTTCTGCGGCAAGGGCGGCTATGTCGATTCCATGGGCTACGATCTGTCGCTGACGCAGGCTCCGATCGGGCCGATCAAGGCGCTGCTCGAAGCGGCGCGTGCGAAGGGCTACCACATCTTCCACACCCGCGAGGGCCACCGCCCCGATCTCGCCGACCTTCCCGATAACAAGCGCTGGCGCTCACAGCGGATCGGCGCCGGCATCGGCGACAAAGGCCCTTGCGGACGCATCCTCGTGCGTGGCGAGCCGGGCTGGGATATCATCGACGAATTGAAGCCGTTGGCCGGAGAGCCGATCATCGACAAGCCGGGCAAGGGCTCGTTCTGCGCGACCGATCTCGAGCTCATGATGCGCACGCGCGGCATCGACAATCTCGTCCTCACCGGCATCACGACAGACGTCTGCGTGCACACGACGATGCGCGAAGCGAACGACCGGGGCTTCGAGTGCCTGCTGCTCGAGGATTGCTGCGCCGCGACCGATTACGGCAATCACCTGGCGGCGCTGAAGATGATCAAGATGCAGGGCGGCGTGTTCGGGGCGGTCGCCACATCGAAGGCGTTTATTGAGGCGCTCCCGTGAGCGAAGAGCGTCGTCCTGACCGCGCCCCGTCGCTCGAGACGATCGGCATGTCGAAGTCGTTCGGCGCGCTCAAAGCGCTGCAAGACGTTTCGATCGAGGTCCCGGCTGGCTCCTTCCATGCGCTGCTCGGCGAGAACGGCGCCGGCAAATCGACGCTCGTCAAATGCATCATGGGGTTCTACATCGCCGACCGGGGGCAACTCCTGCTTAACGGCGAGGAGGCCGCGGTCCACAATCCGCGAGACGCGCAGGCGCTCGGCATCGGCATGGTGTACCAGCATTTCACCCTGGTTCCGGCCCTGACTGCAGCGGAGAATCTCGTCGTGAGTCGAGCGGACGCGCCGGGTGTCATCGAATGGCGCAAGGAGACGAAGGCGCTCGAAAGTTTCCTCGACCGCATGCCGTTTCGCGTGCCGCTCGACAAGCCGGTCTCGGCCATGGCGGCCGGCGAGAAACAGAAGCTCGAGATCCTGAAGCTCCTCTATCTCGATCAGCGATTCCTGATCCTGGACGAGCCGACCTCGGTGTTGACCCCTGGAGAAGCGGACGAGATCCTCGGCCTGCTGCGTGACATGGCGCATGGAGGCACGATCACCGTGATGATGATCAGCCATAAGTTTCGCGAGGTCGAGGCGTTCTGCGACGACTTCACGGTGCTGAGACGCGGCGCCAGGGTCGGCGGCGGCAAGGTCGGCGCCGTATCGACACGGGACATGGCGGCGATGATGATCGGGGACGCTGTCGTGCGCCCGTCTGCTGCGCGCACCACCGCGCCCAAGAGCGGCGTGACGCTTGAGATCGCCGGGCTGTTCGCCGAGAACGACGAGGGACGGGAGGCTGTCGCCGGTCTCGATCTCAAGGTCCAGGCTGGTGAGATCGTCGGCATCGCAGGCGTGTCCGGCAACGGTCAAAGCGAGCTTGTCGAGGCGCTCTCCGGACAGCGTCCCATCAAGCTTGGCCAGGTCCTCATCCGCGACCAGGACTTCGAGCCCAGACGCGACCATTTCGACCGTTTCAAGGTCTTCGGCCTGCCGGAGGAGCCGCTGAAGAACGCCACCGTGCCCACGATGTCGGTGGCCGAGAACATGGCGTTTCGCCAGTTCGACAAAGCGCCGATGACGCGTCTCGGCTTCTGGCTGTCGCGTGAGCCGATGCGGGCCACCGCCCGAGACCTGATCAGCCGCTACAATGTCAAAACGCCATCGACCGAGACGCCAATTCGCGATCTCTCGGGCGGCAATGTGCAGCGCGCCATACTCGCGCGCGAACTGTCCGGCGACGTGGACGTGCTCATTGTCGCCAATCCCTGCTTTGGCCTCGACTTCGCCTCGGTCGCCGACATTCGGGCGCAGATCATGGAGCAGCGCAACCGCGGCGCCGCCGTTCTCCTGGTGTCGGAGGACCTCGACGAGATCCTGGAACTCTCCGATCGCATCGCGGTCATGTCTGGCGGCAAGGTCACCTATGTCACCGACGCGGCCACCGCCGACCGCACGACCATCGGACGCGCCATGGCCGGCCGCTGATGTCTGACGTCGCTTGACGCGCGGTCAGAGCTTCTCCGGCCATCGCCGATCCTGGCATGACGCGCCAAGGTCGTGCACAAGATTGTCGACTATGTCGCCTGTCTTGAACCTCTCCGGCATTGGTAGTGAACGCCGCAGAATTCCTGCCGTTCGCGATTCCGGATCTTCCGCGCGCTAGGCTGATCAAGACTCCTGGAATCCGAGCGGGCATGATGCCGACGGGCGCCCCAGATTCGTTGGCGCGGCGTATCCAGGGAAAGGAGGTGTGCGTGAACTCAGTGGAGTGTCTCGTCATCGGCGCCGGCGTCATCGGGCTGGCGATCGCCAGAGCGCTGGCGCGCGCGGGGCGGGAGGTCGTCGTTGTCGAGGCGGAAAACGCCATCGGCGCGGGGATAAGCTCGCGAAACAGCGAGGTCATTCATGCCGGCATCTACTACCCGACCGGTCTGACCAAAACGCATCTGTGTGTCGAGGGAAAGGAGATGCTGTATCGCTTCTGCCGCGAATATAGCGTGCCACATCGGCGCTGCGGCAAGCTCATCGTGGCGGCCGACGAGAGCGAGGTCGCAGGCCTCGCGGCGCTTGAAGCCCGCGCGAAAGCGAATGGAGTCGACGATCTTGCCTGGCTCACAGGTAACGAGGCGCGAGCGCTCGAGCCGGAGCTCAAAGCGGAGCGAGCCCTTCTTTCGCCTTCGACCGGCATCGTCGACAGTCACGCCCTCATGCTGGCGCTGTGGGGTGACGCGGCGGCGCATGGCGCAGCGATCGCGTTCGCGACACCGGTCATTTCAGGGGAAGTGCAGCGCGAGGGGGTGACGATCGACACGGGCGGCGGCGAGGCGATGCGGCTGATGGCCGCGAATGTCATCAACGCAGCGGGCCTCGGCGCGCAGGCAGTCGCTCGTTCAATCCAGGGTCTGTCAACAGAAACAATCCCTCCCCTCCATCTCGCCAAGGGCAACTACTTCTCGTTGAGCGTCCGCTCGCCCTTCTCCAGGCTCGTCTACCCGATGCCGCGGGAGGGGGGTCTTGGCGTCCATCTGACCTTGGACCTCGCTGGTCAGGCGCGATTCGGGCCGGACGTCGAATGGGTCGATGCAATCGACTATGACGTGGACCCCCGGCGGAGCGAATCCTTCTACGCGGCGATCCGAACCTATTGGCCGGGCTTGCCGGATGGGGCTCTGCGGCCGGCCTATGCGGGCATTCGCCCGAAGATCGCCCGACCGGGCGGATCATCGACCGATTTCCTGATCCAGACCGAGGACGAACACGGGGTCGGAGGGCTGATCAACCTGTTCGGCATAGAATCTCCGGGCCTGACCGCGAGTCTCGCGATCGCGCAGCGCGTCGCCGAACTGCTCTGAGCGTCCCCAATCAGCTGGAAGGCGACTGACGGCGTCCCGAAAAGGCGCGCCGATCGCCTTGGAGACGACGCCTTCCAACCGGGCTGGCCGGCGTGCTCAGGATGAGTTCGCCGTCGCCGGTCTCATGGCCATTGAGCGGAAGGCCGGGCATCTGCAAAAGCCCAAGGCCCCTCCCATGATCAGTCTACGCCGGTTCCCGGACCCGGGCTGCAGCTGCGTCTCCGTGGTGAATCTCTGTGCCAAGCACTTTCAAGCATTCCCGAATGAAGGCCGCGAGCGCCGTCCACCCTTTAGCCGACACCATCGTGCCGTCGACATAGGCCTCTGTCGGCGAAAGGTCGACGTAGGTCCCCCCAGCGAGCGTCACCTCGGGTTCGCAAGCGCCCAGCGCTCCAACCTTCTTGCCGCGGACAACGCCGTCCACCGCCACCAGAATCTGCACACCGTGGCAGATCGTAAAGATTGGCTTCCTGGCTTCATGAAAATGGCGGACCATTGTCTGAACCCGCTTGTCCGTCCGAATATATTCAGGGCCGCGGCCTCCGGCGCAATAGACTGCATCATAATCTTTCAGTTGCTTCTCGGCCTCGGAGAAAGTTTTGTTGATCGTAAAGAAGTGGCCAAGCTTCTCGGTGTAGGTCTGATCGCCTTCGAAATCGTGCAACGAGGTCTTGATGCGATCGCCCGCCTTCTTGTCCGGGCACACAACGTGCACGGTATGGCCGACTGCTTCCATCGCCTGCTGATAGACGAAGATCTCGTATTCCTCGGTGAACTCGCCCGTCAGCATGAGAATCTTTTTACCTGGCATCGTTGGGTCTCCTCACATCAATCTCAGGGGTGGCGTTCTACGGCCCGACATTGCCCGCGCCGCTCGTTTAATGACTCACGCTTCAATGCCGAGCGCGCGCTTGACGGCTGATTGATCGGCGCCCTGGTCAATAAAGTCCTCGAAGGTCGACTGACTCACTTCGATCATATGCTTCTTGATAAACTCGGCGCCCTCCCGCGCCCCGTCGTCGCGGTTCTTGATCGCGCATTCCCATTCAAGCACCGCCCAGCTGTCATATCCATAGACGGATAGGCTGGAGAAGATCGCACCGAAATCGATGTCGCCGTCGCCAAGTGAGCGGAAACGGCCCGCGCGTTGCGGCCATTCAGAGAAGCTCGAGTATACGCCCTGTTTTGCCGATGGGCGAAACTCCGCGTCCTTCACATGAAAGGCTTTGATGCGCTCGTGGTAAACGTCGATGAATCCAACGTAGTCGAGCGCCTGCAAGCGAAAATGCGACGGATCGTAATTGATGTTGCAGCGCTTGTGGCCTTTCAGCTTGTCGAGAAAGCGCTCGAACGTAACGCCATCAAATAAATCCTCGCCCGGATGAAGTTCGAAGGCGACGTCGACGCCCTGGTCCTCGTGCGCATCGAGGATCGGCTTCCAGCGACGAGCGAGTTCGTCGAAGGCGGTTTCAATCAGGCCCGTCGGGAGCGGCGGCCAGGGGTAGAGGAACGGCCAAGCCAGAGCCCCGGAAAATGTCACATGGGTGTCGAGACCCATATTGCGGCTTGCTTTCGCGGCGAGCGTAACCTGCTCGGTCGCCCATTCTTGCCGCGCCTTCGGATTGCCGCGGACGTGTTTGGCGGCGAACGCGTCGAAAGCCTGATCGTACACCGGATTGACTGCAACGAGCTGGCCCTGCAGATGGGTTGCGAGCTCGGTGATTTCGACCCCGTGCTTCTTCGCGGTCCCGGTAAGTTCCTGGCAGTAGCCAACGCTCGCTGCGGCTTTCTTGAGGTCGATGAACCGACTGTCCCAGGTCGGAATCTGCACGCCCTTGTAGCCGAGGCTCGCCGCCCAACCGCAAATGGAGTCGAGTGTGTTGAACGGCGCCGCGTCACCCGCGAACTGGGCGAGAAAGATTGCGGGTCCCTTGATCGATTTCATGCCGATTTGTCCTCTTCGCGTACTGCACGCCGGGTCAGGCTTTCACCCATTCCTCGCGCAGGAATTTGCCCCCGAACTGGTAGACCTCCTCGCGGTCGGGGAAGAAGTCGCGCCAGACCCGCGTCGCCGCGGCCAAGTCTGGCAAAGCCCGCCCAAAGGCTTCGATCACGCACCAGCCGTCGTAACCGCTCTGTTTGAGCGCCTTCATCGTCGCCGCCCAGGGAACATGGCCTTTGCCGGGCGTCCCACGGTCGTTCTCCGAGAAGTGCACATGGTTGATCTGCGCGATGTTAAGAGCGATGACCCCGACCGGATCCTTCTCCTCGATATTGGCGTGGAACGTGTCGTACAGAAGTCCGTAGTTGGGTTCGTTCACTTGTCGGACGAGGTCGGAGGAATCCGCGACCGTATTGAGCACGTAGCACTCGAAGCGATTCAGGGGCTCGACCGAAAGCTTGATGTTGTGTCGCGCCGCATAGGCGGCGGCGTCCTTATGCACGCTCACAACGTTGGCGCGTTCGGCTTTCGTCGGGGGCTCGCCGGTGAAGACGCCGAGCGGCTGGTAGAACGGCCCGCAAAGCGTCTCCCCGCCCGCGGCCGCCAGACAGTCGATTGCCCATTTAAGATGATCGAGTCCGGCGGAGCGGATCGCCGGATCCGCGCTGGCGCAATTGCGCTTGGGGTCTGGGATGATTGTGACTGCAGTTGCCCTCAGGCCGTTGTCGCGGATTGCTCGACCGACTGAGCGGAAGTGCTCAGGCGTTCCTTCAAAAATCGGAAGCTCCACCCCGTCGAAACCCGCCCGCTTGATGCCGGCGAACAGAGGAAAGTGCTCCTCGACGACATGCGTCGACCACAAGAGCATGTTGAAGCCCAACAGCATCAATTCCTCCCTATTGAGCCTGGATCAGTCGATCTCAACGCCTTAAGAGCGACCTTAGCAGCGCGGCGAGCGCTACGGCGATTGCCGCGACGCCCCAGACGAACGGCTGACTATAGAACGGCTCACTCGTATCCGGCGCGACGGCGTTCACGAAAAAGACGCCATAGAGATAGGCCGCAGCGATCGAGATGAGCATGACCACGAAGAATATCAGCGCCACGATGACGCTCGCCACGACGAGCGACCGCAGGGTCGTTCCTGGCTGACATAGCGGCAAGAGGTTGTTGGCGAGGCCCGCGAAGACAACAAGCGCGCAACCGACCCCGAACAGCGCCAGGCTGAACGGCTGGAATATAAGCGTCAGCGCGAGAATGCCGAGCCCGATGAGACCCCATTCGAGACGCTGTGCGGTCGCTGGGCTCATGCCGCCGAGCGTTGTTTTGCCCGCAATAGCCATTTCATCGCTCATGTGCGGACCGCATTTCCCGAACCATCGAATACATGCGTCTCGCGCGCGTCAGCGCGAAGGCTCAGCGGATCTCCCGACTTGACCTTGATCTCACGCGGCACGACGACGCGCAGGTCGCTGCCAAGCGGCGTTCGGGCGTGGATAAGAGTCTCGGCGCCCATTGGCTCGATCAGTTCCGCGCGCCCGGTGATCGTGTCGGCGCTTCCCGCGCCATCCGGGATGAGCGCGCGGGGCCGAATGCCGATGGTGACTTGTCCCTTTGCGAGTTTCTTCACCGCCGGATCGACGGGAAGGCGGATCGGCTGGCCGTCCACTATGAACCGGCCGTGCGCACCCTCGACGCCATCGAACTGCGCGCTGAGAAGGTTCATCTGCGGCGTCCCGATGAAACTCGCGACGAATAACGTGGTCGGCCTCGCGAACACTTCGTGAGGCGAAGCGATCTGCTCGATAACGCCATCGCGCATGATTGCAATCCGGTCGGCCATCGTCAGGGCCTCCAGCTGATCGTGGGTAACGATCACAGTCGCCTTCGAGAGCCCAGTCAGGACGCCCTTGATCTGCCCTCGCATGGTTTGGCGGAGCTCGACGTCGAGGCGGCTTAAAGGCTCGTCAAACAAGAAACAGTTCGGATCGCGCACCACCGCCCGCGCGACGGCCACCCGCTGCTTCTCGCCTTCCGAGATGTGGTTCGGCAAACGGTCGAGCACGGGTTCGAGCTGAAGCATGCGCGCCACCCGCGCGACCCGGCCGGAACTGGTTTCTGCGTTCAGACCCTCGACGTGCAACGGAAACATGATGTTCTCGCGCACGGTCAGCGCCGGATAGAGCGCATAGAACTGGAACACCATCGCGATGTCGCGCTGGTCGGGCCTCAAATCATTCATCCGCTTTCCAGCGATGACGATGTCGCCGGCGCTTGCCCGTTCAAGGCCGGCAATGATGCGCAACGTTGTCGTCTTGCCGCATCCGGACGGGCCCAAGAGGCAGACCACCTCGCCCGCCGAGACGCTAAGGCTCACGTTCTTAACGGCGGTGAATCCGCCGAAATGCTTGGTGACGCCCCTGAGCTCGATCGTCGACATCCGGCTATCTCTTGATGGTGCCGAACGTGACGCCGCGCAGGAGCTGGTTTTGCAGCGCGAAGGTCACGATGATCACCGGGATCAGGAACAGCGTTTCGATGGCGGCCAGGAGACCCCAGCGGACGCCGATGTCGCCACCGATCGTCTGCGACATGGCGACCGGAACGGTCCGTGTCTCCACGCCCGACAAGAGAAGGGCGAACAGAAATTCATTCCAGGTCAGAATGAGGCCAAACACTGCGGTGGCGGCGAGCCCAGCCAACACTTGCGGCAGACAGATCTTGAAGAAAACCCGGACGTCGGACGAGCCATCGATGCGCGCCGCATCCTCGACGTCGGGCGAGAGTTCGTCAAAGAAGCTTTTCATCATCCAGATCGCGAACGGGAGATTGAACACAGTATAGAGAGCGATAATGCCCACGTAGGTTCCAGCAAGGCCCGTGACACGGAACATGATGAAAATCGGGATGATGACAACGATCGCGGGCAGCATGCGCGTCGTCAGGATCATGAACAGGTAGGTGTCATTGCCTTTGAGCGGGTAGCGCGAGAAGCCGAAGGCCGCCACCGTGCCGACAACCAGCGCCAGCAGCACGCTCACTCCGGAGATGAACAAAGAATTGAAAAAATAGAGCGTAAAGCCGGTGTTCTGAACCGGACCGCCGGCCGAATAGGCGCGGCTGAACACATGCACGAAATTCTCCAGCGTCGGGGTGAAGAAGAATTTCGCCGGCACCGCCATCGCGTCTTCATACGTTTTGAACGATGTCAGGATGATCCAGAAAACCGGGAAGAAGTAGATGAGGCTGACGATGGCGGCGCCGATGGTTCGCCCCCAGCCGGCCTGGCCGACGCCCGAGGCCGATCGCCCGAAGCGAAAGCGACGAGTGAGCGGCGTGCGCCCTCCAAGAGCAGACCCGGCAGGGAGCCTCGCAGTTACGTCAGTCATGAAGCCGGCGCCTCCTTTGCGCGCCTGTTGGCGAAGTAGAGATAGAGGTTCGTGAGCACGATCACGGTGAAGAGCAGGATGTAAGCGAGCGCGGTCGATTCGCTCGTCTTGTTGTTCTCGAAGGCGATGCGGTAGACGCGCAGTGCGATCGTCTCGGTCGCGGTGCCCGGACCGCCGTTCGTCAACAGGAAGACGAGGTCGAACAGCTTGAAAGCCTCGATGGTCCGGAACAGCAGCGCCAGCAGCATGAGGCCGCGAACGTAAGGGAATGTGATCGACCAAAACTGCCGCCATCCCGATACGCGGTCGATGGCCGCCGCCTCGTAAAGGTATTTCGGAACGCTGACCAGCCCGGCGAGCACCAGCAGCATGACGAACGGCGACCACATCCACGCGTCGGCGAACACAATGCCGATGCGAGAGCCCCAGACGGTGTTCATCAGAATAAACGGCTGGCCGGTGAAGACCCGCACCGCCTGCGACAAGAGGCCGAAGGTCGGGTCGTAATAGTAACGGAAGAAGGCGCCAACCGCCACGAAGGACAGCATCATCGGCGTCAACACAAGGATGAGCAGATACCGGCGCAAAGGAAACTGCTTCGAGAACAGGAGGGCGAGAAGGAAGCCGACCACCATCTGCAACGACACGGTCATGATGACGAGGATGATCGTGTTGTGCAGCCGATCCCAGACGTCTGGATCGCTGAGGACTTTGGCGTAGTTGTCGAGCCCGACCCAAGTCGGCGCCCGCGCGCGGTTGGCCTTGTAGCTGAAGAAGGACAGCCCGAACGACCATATAAGCGGAAATACGTTCATGAGAAAGAGGAGCGCGAGCGCCGGCGCGATGAGAAGACCGCCTATGTATTTCCCCCAGGCGTTTGCGATCAGCGTGACGGCGAAAAGGGCGGCAAGCGCGGACGAAACCCAAAAGGAAACTTGCGGCGGCAGGGATGCAATCGCCAGCGCCATGCCGATCACGAAAACGATAAGGGCGCCCTGCCAATTGTCCCAGCGCAGCGCAATGACACGTTGGAAGAACGGCACGGTTTGAGGAACGTCAGTTGTCGTGGTCATTGGCTCGTCGGATAGAGGCGCCGCTGGTTTCGGATAGGAGCGATCGACCACACTCTCGTGGCCGGGCGGCGCGCCACACGGGGCGGCGCGCCGTCTTCTTAAGCGTTCCGCGTCTTATTTGATGCGGCCAGCTTCCTTCAGCGTCTTCTCCTCGAAGTTCGCGACGTTATCGAGCGTCGTCTTGGCGTCCTGCTGACCGGTGATAGCCTTGGTGTATTCTTCCTGCTGCTCGGTCAGGAGTTCAAAGAACTCGGGGACGTGCCAGAAGTCCTTCTGCCAATCCAGGCTCTCCGCCCAGGCGCGGTTCCACGGGCGGAACGTGACGTAGCTCGGCTCGGTATAGACGGACCTTAGCGCGCTTTGCCCGCCGGCCTTCGCGTAGGCGGTCTGCGTATCCTTCGACAGCCACCATTTGCAGAAGTCGAGCGCCTCCTTGTTTTGCAGGTCGGTGTTCCAGGTCATCAGCACGAACGGCTGACCGCCGATCACCGACCAGCGTACGACGCCCTTGTCGGTTTTGAGGCCGGGCAATTGCGAGAAGGCGATCTTGTCCGCCACTTTCGACGTGTCCGGATGGATCGAACTCTCCGCAAAGCCGATCCATTCGAGGTTGCTCGCCACCTTGCCCGCGCGGAACAGTTCGTCCGTCTTGAAGATGTCGAGGTTGCCGGTCGTCGCCTCGGGCGGCATATACTTCACGAAGGACAAGAGGTGCTCGAAAGCCTTGACCGCCACCGGCGAATTGACGACGCCGACCGCGTGCGCGTTGGGCTGCTTGGTCTCGTCCCAGATGTCGCCACCGTGCTGCCAGAGGAACTCGTAGGTTGAGGTGGTGAAGAAATCGTAGCCCTTGCCGACCTGGAACTCGACGCCGTAGAAGTCGTCATCCAGCGGCTTGCCCATCAGCATCTCGCCCTTCTTGCGGTGGAAGAACTCGCCAATGTCCTTATAATTGTCCCAGGTAATCTGGTCCATCTCCTCGGGCGTGCAGGCCAGCTTGTACTTGTATTTGTCCATGAAATTCTTCTGCTCTGTCGGATCGCAGAAGACGTCCTTGCGGTAGTAGTTGACGACGAGGTCGGGCATCTGCGGGAAGCCATACAGATTGTCCGACTTGTAAGGATAGGTCGAATACGAAGCCTTCACGGCCGGATGCAGATCCTTGAACACGGCTTGCAGGCCGGGGTCGGCGTCAACATACTTGTTGATTTTGAGATAGTAGCCGCCTTCGATGAAAGCGCCGAGCCACTGGCTATCGGACACCGCCATGTTGTACTTCTTCTCGCCCGAGGTCAGCGAGGCGTTGAGGCGGGTGTAGTAGTCCGGCCACGGGATGTAGTCGATGTCCAGCGTCACCTTGTTGCCGGACTTCGGCTTGTAGGTCTTGTCGAAAAGATCCTTCATGATGTGGGTCGGCGGCCAGTCCGGCACCGCCATTTTCAGGGTCACGTCCTCGGCGGACGCAGGCCGGCTCGCGAGACCTGCGGCGAGCATCAGGGATGCCGCCGCGAGGCCGCACGCCATCATTGCTTTCATCGTCATGCTTCTTTCCTCCCTTGGCGCCTATGATGTTGCGCCACTATCTTCGGCTTAAGGCCGAACCGTTATGACCTCTGAATAGATAGATTGTCGCGGGGTCAATAATAATCGGAAGGCGATCGCCTTCCTTGATGTTCACCGCCTGGGCCTCAGGCAGGACCATTCGGAACGGATGGCTGTTCGAAATCAGCGATACGACAGTGACGTCTCCGAGCGGCTCGAGCTGCTGAACCGTTGGTTCGCTCGAGGCCGGGGCGCCTTTCGCGAGCCGCACGTCAGAGGGCCGCACGCCAAGCGCCAATGACTCACCGGCGGCCATGGGTTCAGCGAAACGCGAGGGCCTGAGCGGGCCGAACGGCGTCTCCAGACTTGTGCCGTCGCCGCCTACCTTCACGTCGAAGATGTTCATGTGCGGAGAGCCGATTTTACCGGCGACGTAGCGATCGGCCGGCCTCTCGTAAAGATCGTCCGGCGAACCCTGCTGAACATTCCGCCCGTCGCGCAAAACCGCGATCTCCTCGCCCATCGAGAGCGCTTCGAGTTCGTCCGGGGTCGCGTAGATGACGGTCATACCGAGCTGCCGATGCAACCGCTTGAGCTCGGCGCGCATGTCGTACCTGAGCTTGGCGTCGAGATTTGTGAGCGGCTCGTCAAGAAGCAGAAGCTTTGGCCGGTGGATGAGCGAGCGGCCAAGCGCAACACGCTGCTGCTCGCCTCCCGACAGCGTCGCCGGCTTCTGCTGAAGCCGATGCGAAAGCTTCAGCATCTCGGCGGTCTCGCCGACCCGCTGCGCGATCTCCGCGCGCGGAAGGCCGTCTTCCACCAGAGGATACGCCAGATTCTTGAATACGTTGAGATGGGGATACAGGGCGAAGGACTGAAACACCATCGATACGCCGCGACCTCGAATGGGCGCGTTGGTCACATCACGGCCGCTGATATGAATAGATCCGCCGTCGGGTGGGACGAGGCCTGAGATGGCCCGCAGCGTCGTCGTCTTGCCGACGGAGCTCGGGCCGAACAATACGAAAAAGCAGCCCTCGGGAACCTCCAGGCTCAAGCGGTCCAGCGCTCGGACCGAGCCATAGGTCTTCGTCAAATCCGACAAGGACAACGCGACCGCTCTCGCCATTATTTCTTTCCGCCTCCCCCGGTTTCAGTCGTGAAGTTCGCGCCTACGCGCCCGCGGCGCTATTGTGTGACGGCTGCTCCCACCGACCCGAAGCAGCTGACCGCAATACGGCGCCAGTCACCTGATCGGTGGCCAAGCCGTCGCGGAATGTCGGCGCAGCTGGCTTGCCGGATTCAAGGCTGTCGATGAAATCGGCGGCCTGATGGATGAAGCTGTGCTCATAGCCGATCTGCAGCCCCGGCACCCACCAGTGCTTCATGTAGGGATGATCGCTGTCCGTGACGTGGAGCGACCGCCAGCCGCGCACGATCCCCTCATCGCGATGATCGAAATATTGCAGACGGTGAAGGTCGTGGAGGTCCCAAAAGATCGAAGCGTGTTCGCCATTAATTTCGAACGTATAGAGGGCCTTGTGGCCGCGAGCGTAGCGCGTGGCTTCGAACGACGCGAGTGAGCCATTGGCGAAGCGGCCAAGGAAGAGACAGGCGTCATCGATCAGCACCGGCTCGACCTTGCCCGTGAGGTTGTGCGGTCTTTCCTTGACGAAGGTCTCTGTGACCGCTGTGACCTTGTCGATGGCTCCATTCAGCCACATGGCCGTATCGATGCAGTGCGCGAGCAGATCGCCGGTGACGCCGCTGCCCGCAACGCTTGCGTCGAGCCGCCAAAGCGCAGCTCCGCCCTGCGGCAAGTCTTTGGAGATTGTCCAGTCCTGCAGGAATTTCGCCCGGTAGTGATAGATCTTGCCGAGCCTTCCCTCGTCGATGAGGTGTTTGGCGAGCGTCACCGCCGGCACGCGGCGATAGTTGTACCACACCATGTTCGGGACGTTGGCCTTCTCGACCGCGGCCACCATCTTTGCCGCCTCGGCTTCATTACGGCCGAGGGGCTTCTCGCACATGACCATTTTGCCCGCCTCGGCGGCGGCCACCGCGATCTCGGCGTGGGTATCGTTGGGAGAGGCGATGTCGATCAGGTCGATGTCCTTCCTCGAGACCAGCTTTCGCCAGTCGGTCTCCGAGGACTCGTAGTTCCAGTTCTTGGCGAAGGCCTGCACCTGCTGCTCGTCCCGTCCACAGACCGCCTTGAGCACGGGTTGGCGTTTCAGATCAAAAAACTGGCTGACTTTCCCAAACGCATTCGAATGGGTGCGGCCCATGAATCCGTACCCAATGACGCCGATGTTAAGCTTCTTCTTTTCCCCAGCCATCCTGCCCCTGCCCTCTTCGGCTACTGCGCCCAACCGTGAGCTTCGCGCACCTGGACCATCGCGCCCAGGATGTCGTCCCACGTCTTCTGTTTCATCATCTCGGAATTCGGGAACATGCACCCATCCCAACAGATGTGTTTGCAGACTTTGGTGAGTTCGCCCTTGTCGTCGCGCAGCCAGTAGCCGGCGTGGCGCGTAATATCGAGTTTGCCGTTGGGGTCGCCGACCATGCAGTGACGTCCCGTTTTGTCGTGTGAGCCTTCGCCTTTGACGGTTCCGTCGTTTTGGGCGACATGGAAATCGATCGTCCAAGGTCGAAGCGCGTGCGCGAGCTTTTTTATCGCCTCGTCGAGCGCTTTTGGGTCGGCCCAATCATAACCTTTGGGAAGGATACTGTGCTCCGGGGCGTTGTATCCCATCGTGTAGAGCAGCGTGTGGGCCATATCGGCCTGGAAGCCCAGGGTCTTCGGTCGCCCAACCGCCTCCAGCAGGTCGACCATGTCTTTCCAGCTATGCATTCCGCCCCAACAGATTTCGCCTTCAGCTGCCAGGCGCTCGCCATATTGTTCGGCGACATCGCAGGCTTTGCTGAATGTCTTGGCGATCTGTTTCTGACTGTCGGCCGGATCGGACGCCCAGTCATGCACTCCGCTAGCGGAATCGATCCGAACGACTCCAGACTTACGAATTCCGATGTCGCTCAGCTGCCGGGCGATGCGACAGGCCTTCTCGACCATACTGATAAACCTGTTGCGCTCTTCCTCCGACCCCATCGCGGAACCACCGCCGACCGGCGGCCAGACAGGGGCGACCACCGAGCCGACCGCAAGCCCGTAGCCGGCGATCTTGTCGGCAAGGCGCTGGATGTCGTCTTTCGTCGAATCGATCGATGTGTGTGGATCGGCAAGAAAGAGGTCGACGCCTTCGAATTTGCCGCCATTCGCCCGCGCGTCAGCGGTGAGCTTGAGCATCGTGTCGAGGTCGATCGGTGGCTCTGAATCCGGCCCCTTGCCGACGAGTCCAGGCCACATCGCGTTGTGAAGCTTCGGGTAATTATTCCCGGGCATGCGACCTCCCATTTGCGGCTTCGGATTTAAAGCCCGACAGACCAGAGCCGATTCGTTTGCCCTAGCTCGCCACGTTTTATTGTACTGGTATGGCCAGTGACCAAAATAAGCAAGGCGCCGCCCGAAGCGCCAGCCGGCGATGGCGCGAACCGGCCCTTTGCCGCCATTCGCCCTCCGTCGCCCGTCGCCAAAGGGCGGGAATCGGCCACAGAACTGCCCACGGCGGGAACAGCCGCTTCGGCCAAGTTAGGAAGTCACAGGAAAGCCAAACATTATCGGCGGCTTGATTGGTGAGCGCGGTGGTACGAAGGCCTCACGACTCGCTAGCGCAGCCGACGACGTCTCGGAGACCTCAAAAGGGCCAGCCGTCAGGCCCTCGTCCTCCACTTGGCGCGGCGATCGTGACGACCGCGGCGTCCAGTTTCTTGGCGGCGGCGAGCGCTCGTTCGTACTCAAGTTCACCGGGGCGGCTATCGATCTCGATCGCGTAGAATCGCGCCCAGGCTGCCGTCCGCTCCTCGCGTACCCATGCTGCCGCGTGCTGCTCGCCAAGATTGTTGAGGAGTGCCTCTCTATCGTCCGGAAAAATCATGATGTTCCCCAGCCCAAATTCGCGTTCGAGCACAGTG
>DATDHT010000330.1:0-23750 GCA_036521435.1 Roseiarcus sp. | reverse complement strand
CGATCAAAATGCCACTGTCACCTGATGGAGGGGCGACGAGGTTCGGCGTGAAGACGGGTGTGCGATGATTGAGCTGATTCTGACGGTGTGCGCACTCACTGCGCCGGGCCAGTGCGACGAGCAGCGGCTGCAGTTCGCTTCCGGAGAATCGCTGATGCAGTGCATGATGCAAGCGCCGCCCTATATCGCGCAATGGGCTGAAGACCATCCGGCGCAGCACGTCACGCGGTGGCGGTGCGCCTTTCCTGGCGACGAGAAGATCTGATCGACGATTGCGTCATATTTAGCCAGACGTCGCTTGTCGCGGATCGATAGCGCAAGGCGTCTCCCCACGACGGGCCGTTACCTCGGATCCTTGGGGGGCATGCGCGGCGGCGCGAGCGGCGTAAAATTGATCGTCTGGTTCTCGCCAAGTGCAGACTGAGGATCGACCGGACCGCCGGAAGACGGATCGCCGCCGCCAGTCGTTGTGATCCTTGAGGGCGTGACCTCGCGGGCGGTGGCCTCCGCCGTCCCGCCTTCGCCATTGCCGAAATCTGCCGTGCGACCGCCTTGTGGCTTGCCGTCGGCGCTGGCCCGGATCGCGGCTTCTGTCTTCTCGGCCAGATGGCTGTCATAGGGCAGCCGATAGGCGCGCGGCACGCCGCTCGGAAAGTTATCGTTGTCGAGCGCCTCGACCCATAGGTGAATAGCGCCGGGATCGCCCTCGAGCGAGTGCGGTTCAACGATCCGGGCGCTCAAGAGCTTGAACTTCGGCGGCAGAGGATCGGTTGACGACCAGCCGAGCAGGCCGCGTGTTGCAAAAAAGCTGACCGCGTAGAAGACGCTCGTCAGCACAACGAGGCCTGCTTTCACCGGCCAGGGAACCTTGGCGAAGACACAGACGACGAGCAGAAGGACACCGAGAAGCGCGTAGGCGATCGAGAGCCAGATAATGACGTCGGTAAGGCTGGTCACAGCTGCTTCACGTAACCTGTTTTGGGGTCGCGGTCGGCGCCGTTCTGACGCACATTGCGAAAAGTCTCCATCAGCGACTTTGGCCTGCTATTGACGTCTATGACTTTACCTTCGCTATCAAGCGTGAACCGCACCGCCGTCTTCTCGTCGCCGGTGTGATCGACGAAGACCGTATTGTCGAAGACCACCTGCGCGGTCGGATTTAGCTTTTGCACTTTCACTGTCACGGGCACCGGCGAGTTGGTCGTCGCCACGAAATGGCTGACGTTGACGGTATATTCGCCGGCGACGATGCCGCGAATGGTGACGATCTCCTCGCGAATGGGCGACGAGATTTTCTTGCTGTTGACCACGATGAAGTCGTTGGCCCCGCCACGGTCGTCGCGATCAAGCACGAGAAAGCCAGCCTCGCGGTGGCGATACCATGCGATGTTGCCCACCGGATCCTGCACAAACAGATCAACATCGTCAGGGTGGCTGTCCGGCCAATCCATGGTGACAATGAATTCGGCTTTCGAGTCGATCTTGCCGTCCTTGGCCTCGGGCGAAATCGCCAGGAGCGCGAGGAAAAAGAGAAACGAGACCACCTGCAGCGCCTTGAACAGCATGACGCTGAAGGGATCGAACGGCTCTTCGCGCGGGTAGAGCCCGAACTCATCGATCATGCGCGCAGCGCGAGATCGTGCGCGCGCTCCAAGGCGGGAACGACCCGCGTCTCGGTCAGCGTAACCGCACGCGAGAACACCTTCGCGGTCGCGTTGTCGAGCATGTAATACTGGATCTTCAACAGGATGGAGCCGACGAGGCCGGCGAGCGTGGTGTACATCGCCACCGCCATCCCGCCGCTCATCAGGCCCATCGAGGATTTCATCGTCGACTTGTCGCTCACGTCGAGCCCCGCGATCGGCGCCAGCATGATGATGAAGCCGATAATCGTCCCGAGCAGGCCGAGCTTCATGACCGTGTCGCTGGCGAACGCGCCGAAGCCGTTGGAGCCGCGCAGGCGATCGGCGAGGGAGCGGAGCAACAGCGTCTGATCGAGTCGTCCGCGCCCTTGCGTGCGCGCTTTCAAGGCAAGATCGCGGATGTGGTGGGCGATCAGACCATCGGGAAGCGCGGCCGAAGGGTCGAGCGCGGCGACGTCAGCACCTGCCGTCTCGATGCGGGCCGCTACCTTCTGTCCGGCATCGCCTTCGCGCGAAACGACGATCGTTCGCCACAGGCAATGGAGCGACGCCCCCACATAGAGCAGGGCAATCACCGACGAGAGATATGTGCGGTCCGAGACGACCATCAGGCGAATGAGGCCATAGCGCCACAGCAGGATCGCTGCGAAAACGGTCGCGCCGGTAAAGATCAGCCAGCGCAAGAGTGGCGCGCGATCCGCACTGGACCACGCGCGCTCGGGCTCCGGCGATAGGACCACGGCGGTCATGCGAAAATCTGTCCTCCAGGAGGTTTTGCGGGCCAGGTCGGCCGGCGAAAAAGGATAGCGCTCGCCCGTCAGCCGGCGCAAGGTCATATGTCCCGCGACGGTGCGGGCAATTTGCCCGACTTTTGCCGCACTCGCGCTGACTGTCGCCCATTCGGTTTGCCCGCGACGCGCGTGCTGATAGTCTTCGCGAAGCGAAAAGGGGAGAGAAACATGTGGCTCGCGCTGCGCCTGATTGTCAGACTGGTCGGCGTGGTGGCCCTCTGCTTGGCGCTTGCCGTGGCTTGGGCGATGGTGGATACCCACCGGAGCATCGACCGGGAAACGTCGGCCTCCGCCGATCGCGTCGCCGCCCAGCTCGAAATTCTCTATTGGCGGGAACTGCTGTGGCGCGGCGGGTTGCGTAAGGAGCGTCTGCTTCCAGCCCCGGAATGGCAGACATTGGCCACGCTGAAACTCGTGTCGGCTGGCGTCTGCGTCCTATTCGCGCCCGGGACCGGCGAGCCGACGCGACTCTGCGGCTAAGTCGAAGGAGTCGGCGCGCGGGCGCCGGTCTGGTTCAAGTCGATCTATGAGGGGATTCTCGGACCTCAGGCAGGCCGCGTTCGCTCCCTCACCGCACGCCAAGCCGACGCCGGGTCGATCTTCGCCGTCGCCGACCCTGAAGCCGCAGTGCGACAGGCCTGGCTGCGCGTTTCCACGCTCGCCGATTTCGCGGCGGCGATGGCGCTGGCCATCTTTGTGTTTGCGGCTCTGGCCATCGCTCACACGCTTGCGCCGACCGCCGCGATTGTCACGGGACTGCGTCAGATGGCGCTTGGCGATTATCGTCGGCGTTTGGCGCCGTTTCGCGCGCGCGAGTTTGCGCTGATCGGGCGCGCCGTCAACGATCTCGCCGGCCGGCTTGAACGGGCGAGGGCCGAGCGAATCGCGCTGACCCGCCGCCTGATTGAAGTTCGCGACGACGAGCGCAAGCAAATGGCTCGCGAGTTGCACGACGAGTTTGGTCAATGCCTCACCGCGACGGCCGCGCTCGCGGGCGCCATCGAGGCCGGCGCGAGAGGGCGGCCCGATCTCGTCCAGGATGCAAGGGCCATCGGCAGCGTCGCAAGACGTATGATGACCAGCCTGCGCGGAGCGCTCGCGCAGCTGCGCAATCCGATCGCCGAGGAACTCGGCCTTGAGGCCAGCTTGGCGCAATTGGTCGCTGGCTGGAATGCGCTCGACGCGCCTCGCACCGCGGTGCGCCTCGATGTCGAGGCCGATCTTGGCGGCGTGCCTGACGACATTGCGTCGAATGTATATCGCATTGCGCAAGAATGCTTGACCAACGCCATCCGCCACGGCGCGCCGAGCGAGGTTCGTGTTTGCGTCGGATGGATTGCGGAGCGGGCGGGAGCAATCTCGCTGACGGTCGAAGACGACGGAGGCGGGGACGCCAAGCGTGTCGTCGCTGCGGCGGGCCGGGGGATAACCGGGATGCGCGAACGCGTCGAAGCATTTGGCGGCGACCTTATGATTTGCGGCGCCGCGCGCGGCGTGCGCGTGGCGGCGACGATCCCTCTGGCGGCGGCCTGATGGGCCACGCTGACGGAGGAGCGATCACGATCCTGCTCGTCGACGACCACCCGATCGTGCGCCAGGGATATCGACGCTTGCTGGAGTGTCTGGTTGGATTTAGGGTTGTTGGCGAGGCAGGCGAAGCCGCGGCGGCCTACGACATTTTTCGACGGACGGAGCCTGACGTGGTGGTCATGGACATATCCATGCCCGGCGCCAGCGGACTCGAAGCCATGCGACACATCCGCGAATGGGATCCCCGCGCACGGATTCTCGTCTCCTCGATGCATTGCACGGCAGCCTTGGCGCTCAAGGCCTTCGAAGCCGGCGCCAGCGGCTATGTAGCCAAGAGCGCCGACCCCTCCGAATTCGCCGAGGCGATCCGCGTCGTCGCGCGCGGCGGACGCGCGCTGAGCGCTGATATCTCTCGGGTGATCGCTCGGGAAGCGATCGCAGGAGGTCGGTCGATCCTTGGCTCCTTGTCTCCGAGAGAAACGGAAATCTTGCGGCAAATCGCTCTCGGATCGACGAGCCAGGAGATTGCCGCAACCCTCAACGTCAGCATCAAGACCGTCCAGAACCATCACTATCGCATCAAGGATAAAATCGGAGCGCGCTCAGAGGCGCATTTGGTCTGGCTAGCCGTGGGAGCTGGTCTGATCGAAGGCTGCAGCGATCGATTTCGCCCAGACTAATCTTGCATTGCCCCGTCGCCTATTGGGCGAAATCGTCTTTACTTCTTCGAGAATAAACCTCCGCGCGAAGCCAGGCATCGCGATCTCGCCCCGAAGCGTCGGGAACGGTCGTCGAGCAATCTATGGGGTTGCTGTCCTCGCCGATTTCGCGGCGGACCTATTGCCGCGGAAGCAAAATCTCTCCCTTGCCGAGCGCGGCCAGATCGCCCGCGAGGCGCCGCAACGGCCGGCGGAACAGGTCTCCCAGCTTCCCGCTGAATTGGCCGATATAATTGGCCAGAAGCCGCGCCGCGACCAGGTCGTGTTCGCCGCAATCGCCGAAGCTCGGTGAGAAAAGCGAAGCGCCCCGACCAAGAAGGATCGAGCCGCGGCCCATCAGATAACCGGGCAGATCCCCTGCCTCGCCCCCGATCGCCAAGGTGCCCGCGATCATACGGCTGCCGGCGTAGGCGCCTGCGCGGCCTTCGATCAGAACGAAGCCGCGCCTCAGTCTATCGGCGGCGCGTTCTCCGGCGTTGCCGCGAACATGCAAAACGCCTCCGCTCATGCCGACCGTCTCGCCGCTCAACGGGCCTCCGAGACGCTCGCCCGCGTCGCCGTCGATGGTGAGCGTTCCGCCCTTCATTCCAGAGCCGGCGAATGGGCCGGCGTCGCCCCGAATGGTCAGTTGTCCGCCGGACATCAGGCGCCCGGCTTCGACGCCGACTCCCCCTTCGACGCGAATGGCGCCTGAACTCATGCCCGTGCCGACGCGATCGAAACGCTCAGCTCCGCCTTCGATGACAATTGTGTCGGCGTCGCCTTCGCGGACGCGGAAAACGTCTCCCACCGCGACCCGCATGCGCGTCGTTCCCACCTCGATACGTTCGATCTCCGCAATCGTCTTGCCGGCAAGATTTCGCGCGATCAACGGCGACAGATCGAGACGCTGCGCCGGCGCCTCGCGCAGCGAAAAGGTCAAGGAACTCATGGGAGGAGATCCTTGAGATGATAGTGGTGGCGGCCGAGCTTGCCGCCGTAGTTGCCCGCGCCGACGCGCAATGCGCCGCGCTCGGCGCCCAGTTCGGTGATTGCCGCGAGCCCCGCCCGCATCGCCTCAGCGACAGCCTCGCTGGTGAGGCCATCGATCACGATCTCGAGCACGGAGGCGATCTCGGGAGACAGAGCGCTGTCGACCGCGCCCTTCAAGGTCGGGCAATAAAGGTCGTTGGTTGAAGCGCTCGCGCCCTTGTATTTCGAGCCGACCTTCGACCCCGACCGCGCGATGCCGCCCGGAAACGGCATGATGACATCGGCGATTTCGCGCATCGCGTTCACGGCTGCCTCGGTCGCTGCGAGCGTCTTTGTTGAGCTCTCACCCATGATAATGAGATTGCCGCCGCCGACCGCTTTCTTGGTGAGATAGGTGGTCGATTCGCAGACGAACTCTCCGTCCATCACCGGCACGCGCCAGTACCGGTGAGGGCCGAGCCGCTTGGCGATCTGCCAGCCGTCGCCGAAGAAACGAATGGCATCGCCGAGCTTGAGTTTGTCTTCGCCTGAGTCCAATCCCGCGTAGCAGGCCGAACCGGGGCTCGTGAGCACGCATTGCCCCACGCGATTTTGCAGTTGTCTCTGGAGCTCCGCGGTCGAGACCGCAAACATAAGCACGCGCACGCCGGGCCGGCCGTCCGGCGTTTGTTGAGGCGACAGAATGCTCTCGACGCTTGCCTCGCAGCCGCATGCGATCACCGAGGTGGCGAAACCCGTCATTGTCGTCGCCGCCTGGGCCGCCCAGCGCTCGGTTGGCGCCGTGATAACGATCGCGGTCGCGCGCATGTCGAACGCTTCCGCGAACGTGTCGTCGATAGCGATTCCGTTGGCTATCAGCTCCGGCATGCGACCGCCTCGAACGGTTGCGGCCGCGCGATCGCGCTTTCGGCCACGCGCATGAAATCGGAAGGCAGGCCGTAATGCTCGTCGTAGTAATCGCTCATCCGCCGCTGCATCGAGGTCTCGACATCCGGCGCCACATGCAGTGCGCGGCCATAGCGGATACGCGTCACTTCGCCCTCGCGAACCACAAGTTCGCCATCCTTGTAGACGCGAGCCGCCGCGCGAAACATCTGGGCGATGTCTTTGCCGGGCCGATAGAGCGCGATATCGGCGCGACCGCCTGGGCCGAGATGTCCGCGATCGCGCAGGCCGAGCAGCTTCGCGGGCGCCGCTCGCGTCATCGTCGCGATTTCGCTCAAAGTGTATTCGCGGGTCAGCGACGGGAGCGTCGTCACCGCGAGCGCCTCGGCCGGCAGGCGGGACGCCCACTCCGCCCGCACATCCTTGTCCATCAGCAGAGCGAAGATCTCAGGATAGGTCGTGAACGGCGCGCCATTCGGGTGATCGGTGGTGAAGAACACGCGCGACGGGTCATCGATGAGGAGGAACAACTCCAGACCGGCGGCGAATTGCACCGCGTTATGAAAGCTTCCGGCGCGATATTCATAAGGCACGATGCCGAAGCCGTTCGAATCGCCGTCAGCGATGGCGTATTTCTTCGGCCGCGCCTGACCCCGGGCGGAGAATTGTCGCAGCACGTCGGACGAAATCGTCACCGTCTGTCCGAACATCACCTGCCCGACGTCGATGGTCACATTCTTCGCGGTGTTGACCGCTTCAGCGAGCTGAGGCGCGGCGGACGAAAAGCCCTGTGGACCTTCCTTACCGTAGCCATAGAATTGAAGATGCGCCAAATGCAGCGGCAGGTCCTCGGCGGCGGCGATCGTTGCCAGAGCCGATTCAAAATTCCCCGGCAGGCCAAGGTTGTTGCAGTGGACATGCAGAGGATGCGGCACGCCGGCGTCGTGAACCGCCTTCTGCAGCGCCTTGACGATCGCGCGGCTTGTCACGCCGTAATAAGGAACCACATCGTCAAATGAAAAGCTGCGGATGTTGTCCTTGAACGCCGCGACCCCGCCGGCGTTGACGACTTTGATCCCAAGCGCGCGCGTCGTTTGCAAAGTCCAGGCGATATGATCGCGCAGCGCGCTTGCGCCCCCGTTCGAACGCAGGAGATCCAGCACGAAATCGTCATTGCCGAGGATCGTCAGAATCGCCTTGTCGATGATCGGGGTATCGGCAAGTTCGAGATGCGCGTGCAGCGCATTGTGTGGCGAGATCGCCGGCTCGACCACGGTCGTGAAACCCATTTGGGCATAAAGCCGCCCCGTCTCGAACGTCGTCCAACCGACTTTGGAGAGCGGCGTCTCGGCGGGGCGCCGCCCGTGGGCGCGATGATATTCGGGCAGCATGAGGCGGGCGGTGTTCACGTTCGCGCCGGCGATATGCGAATGGATGTCGATGCCGCCGGCCATCGCGATAAGCCCGCTGGCGCCCAATGTTTCGTCAGCCCGGGCGCCGTCTCGCGGCGCCGCGACGATCTGCTCGTTGCGGATCCAAAGATCGCCGATTTCGTCATGGCCATTGGCGGGATCGACGATACGCGCGCCCTTGATGCAGGTCAGCATGGCGAAGCATTCGCGTGTCCGAGGCGCGCGCCGATGCGCTCGAGAGCCGCAGCGACGCTGGGGGCGCCGCCGCGGGCCGAGGCGGTCATGGCGACCAGGGTTCCGACAGCGGATGAATGCATGACCGCGTCATGATCGACGCCAGGGCGCCCGACTGTGATGCGGACGTTCGGCGCTTGAGCGAATTGGGCCGCTCGCTCGCACAAGGCGATAACGTTCACCGCGCTCGGCCACGCTGGCGGGGCCGCACCGAAGGCCGAGATCCACAGCACGCAATCGGTCTCCCCTGATGCGACGAGTCGCTCAGCGTCAAAACGCCACGGGTCATGGATCGGGGCGCCGGCGCCAAATCCGGTCCGCATCGGAAAGCCGGTTGTCCACCCGCAAGCCGCCAGAACCCCTACGCCATTGTCCGACGCGGCCAGCGGCAATGTCGAGAAGCGCGTGGTGTCGTTCAAGTCGCGCACGAGTCCATGCAGCATCTCGATTTCAAGCGCGCCGAGACTTGCCGCAGTCCAAACGGCGACGCCGAAGCGAGCGCCCTTCAGGGCGACGGCGATCGCGTCGAGATTGGCCAGAGGCAACCCGGAACGGGGAGTGCGGCGGTTCTCGATGCGGCGGTTTTTGACACGCGCACGCAGCGCCGCAAGATTGACTGCAAGCGTTCCGCCGCGTCCCGCTGCCCAGATCTCGATATCGCCCTCAAACCCGTCGATTCTGGCGCCTATGGCTGGCGCCAGCCACACGATGCGCCGTTTGACGTCCGCGCCTTCCGGCTTGGCGGCCAGCGACAACAGCCGCTCGTTGAGGGCGGGCCAGGCTTCCGTCAAGCCGTCGCCCACGAGCAGCACGAGGTCAGCGCGCACGCGGGCTTCGCCCGGCGTCGTGAGCATGATTCCGGTTTCGCGCATTGAGTCGAGATCCCGCAACAACGCCGCCGAATGCATATGCTCGATGACGCCGCCGACCCGTTCGGCGAGCGCGATGGCGGCCCTCGCCCCATCGATATCCGCGCCGAGTCCGGCGATGAGCGGCTGGCGGCTTCGCGCCAACAGCAAAGCCGCGGCCGCGACCGCTTCGTCAAGCGATGCGGGCGCGCCGTCGATCGATGCTGCGGTATCGGCGCCGATTGGATCTTTCAGCGACATACGCTCCGCCGATTGGTATCACGTCAACCGAGGATCAACGACTGCGGTTGCAGGCAACCTCGGAAAGTCGGGACTTGACGAAACAAATCCCTCGCCGGCAAGTTCAATCGCATCGCGCTTGATCGCAGCTTAGCAACAAACAATAGCGCACCCCGAGGAAATGCCTAGCCCTTGCCGCGAAGTTTACGAACGGTCGAATGTCGGCGTCTGATGACTGACCGTTCAGCGATCATCGTTGTGAGCTATTCAGCGCGTGCGCTCGCCTCCTCCGCCGCCCGTGCAGGATTTGCTCCACTCTCAATTGATGTGTTTGGCGACGATGACACGCGGGAAATGAGCCTTGCCTCGGTGAAGCTTGACGGCGGACTGTCAGAGGGACTCACGTTCGACAAGGTCTGCGCCGCAGTGGACATGTTGATCAACACCCATAATCCGGTTGGGCTGGTCTATGGCGCAGGCTTTGAGCATCAACCGGAAACTGTCGCAGCAATTGCCGATAGAACGCGGGTGTTTGGGAATCCCGCCGACATCCTGACGCGCGCCAAGGAGCCGGTTACGCTCGCCCGGATCTGCGCGGCTCAAGGCATTCGACATCCGCCGATTGCGTTTGACCCGCCGGATGAACCCCAGCTCTGGCTTACGAAGAGACGGGGCGGCGCGGGAGGCGCCCATATTGCAATGGCGGAAGCCCCTGGCCGAGGCGGACCGAATTTCTATTTTCAACGTCGCGCGGTCGGAAAGAGCATCTCGGCTTTGTTCCTCGCCAGCGAAAAAAAAGCAGAAATTATTGGTCTCAGCATGCAGTGGACAGCGCCAACGCCGGCGTCTCCGTTTCGATATGGCGGCGCCGCCGGACCCGTGGATATTGACAGAGCGCACGCAGAAGAGATCGCCCGCTCCGTCGCTGCAATGACTTTCGAGCTCAATCTAGTCGGTCTCAACAGCGCCGATTTTCTGGTTTCAGCCGAGGCGGTCTGGCTCATAGAGATCAACCCGCGTCCGGCGGCGACGCTGGATGTGTTCGAATCGAACGAGGTTCCATTGTTTGCGCATCATGTCGCCGCGTGCGAAGGACGCTTGACGCCGGTTGCGAATCTTGGATTCAAGGCGGCTGAAATCGTCTACGCGCCCCATGACGTTGTCGTTCGCGCGCTGCGGATTTGGCCGGATTGGGCGGTCGACCGATCGCCGGCCGGAACATGGATCGCCGCGGGCGATCCTTTCTGTACGGCGCTTGGCTCTGGCGCGACCGTCGATTTGGCGCGAGCCTGCGTCGGCGAACGGGCGCGGAAAATCATCGCTCTCGTTCAGGAGGCGGACCATTGAGCGATGTCGGGACCATAAGCGTCAATCTACGCGCTGCCGAACTGACGGCTGCGCTGAAGCGCGATGCCGCGATATTTAACATTGGTGTTAGCCGCGGACTGCGCGGGGAAATCCTCATTGACGCGGGCGCGAAGCAGCGCGGCGGCATCGAGGCCGGGCTGCGCATCGCGGAAATCTGCTTGGGCGGGCTCGGCGAAGTCCGCCTTACCCCGGATAGCGCCACGCCGCGCTGGCCGTGGACGATTGCGGTTCGTTCGTCGCAGCCGGTAATCGCGTGTCTCGGGAGTCAATATGCGGGTTGGAGCCTGGCGCACGGGGCCGGCAAAGATGCATTCTTCGCTCTCGGCTCTGGCCCAGCTCGGGCGCTGGCCCAAAAGGAAACGGTTTTCAACGATATCGGCTACCGGGACGAGGCCGATGTCGCCACACTCGTCATCGAAAGCGGGCGTCCGCCGCCGCCCGAAATCGTGGACAAAGTGGCAGGCGATTGTGGGGTTAAGCCTTCGGCTCTGACCGTGATTTACGCCCCGACTCAGAGCTTGGCTGGAGCGACCCAGGTGGTCGCGCGGGTGCTGGAAGTGGCGTTGCACAAGGCCCATGAGCTGAAGTTTCCGCTCGACCGCATCGTCGATGGCATGGGCGCCGCGCCGCTCAGCCCCCCTCATCCCGATTTTGTCAGCGCGATGGGCCGCACCAACGACGCGATCATCTACGGTGGGCGCGCGCAGCTCTATGTCACCGGGCCGGCCGCGGATGCGAAGGGTCTCGCTGAGGCGCTTCCCAGTCGCGCGTCGCGCGATTTCGGCGCTCCGTTCGCCGAGATTTTCAAGCGCTTCAAGGGCGATTTCTACGCCATCGATCCCATGCTGTTCAGCCCGGCAGAAGTCATCGTCACCGCGATCGAAAGCGGAGAAAGCTTTCACGCTGGCGAAGTGCATCACAAATTGCTCGATGCCTCGTTCGCCTGAGACCGCGGGGCGCCGGGTCGACGGGCCTAACGTCCTTCTTGTCAGCGATCAGCGCGATTGGCACGCGCGCCAAATGGAAGCGGCGTTCACCGCTGCCGGTGCGCACGTCGAGCGCATCGACCTTGCTGATTGTGGGTTCGACACGTCTAGCCCAAGCGGATTGTCGTTGCCCGTCATGGGATCGCGACTGCCTGACGCCGTGCACGTGCGCACGCTGTCGGCCGGCTCATTCGAGGCAATCACCAAACGCCTGGGCGTCCTGCATGCGCTGGCGAACCTCGGAATCGTCGTCTGGAACGACGCCCGCGCCATCGAACGCTGTGTCGACAAGTCGATGACGAGCTTTCTGCTCGCGCGCTCCGGCGTACCGACGCCGCCGACCTGGACATTGGAATCGGCAGATGCGGCGCGCGCCCTCGTCGAGCGCGAGGCATCCTATGCTCCGCTCGTGCTTAAGCCGCTGTTCGGCGCCCAAGGAAAGGGCTTGCGCCTCATTCGACGGCCGGAAGACTTGCCCAGCCCCGACGAAGTTGCAGGGGTTTATTATCTGCAGCGGTTTCAATCCAATGGAACCCAGGATTTCACGGATTATCGGCTGTTCGTCCTGCGCGGTCGCGTGATCGCTGCGATGATGCGACGCGCCTCAACATGGATCACCAATGTCAAGCAAGGCGGCCACCCCTTGGCCGTCGTGCCTGATCTGAAGATGGAGCGCCTTGCAATTGCCGCGGCGGAAGCGGTCGGCGCCGCAATCGCCGGCGTCGACGTGCTCCTGGGCGCTGACGGCGCGCCAACAGTGCTTGAGGTCAACAGCATGCCGGCATGGAGCGGCCTGCAAAAGGTGAGCGATTGCAACATCGCCGAGACGATCGCATCGGCGCTCATGCATGAGCTGGCCCGTCGGCCTGTGCAACAGTGCGCTCCATGAGCGGCGTCGATGATCGGGTGGCGGCGGCCTATCTCGAGGCGTGTCTGGCCGAACTCGACGCGCCGAAACCAGGCAACGTGCATCAGTTCGCGCCAGGCCATCGCATGGAGGTCACGGACTTCGTTCGTAGCGCCGAGGCGAGCGCGGCTCCGATCGCGTCAAGGGGGGCGCGGGTCGGAACCCGCGTCCGCGCCGCTGTCGAGGCGACCCTCAAGGCAGTCGGCCAGAACACCAATCTCGGCATCATCCTCCTGTGCGCGCCGCTTGCGGCGGCGGCCGAGGCCGAGGATGCGGCTTTGCCTATGGCCTTGGCTAAGGTGCTCGATGGCCTCAACCATACAGACGCCGAGAATGTCTTCGCCGCCATTGCCGCCGCCAATCCAGGCGGTCTCGGCCGCGTGCCTCGGCACGACGTCAACGCCCCCGCCACCGTCACCCTGCGCGAGGCCATGGCTGAGGCGGCGGGGCGCGATCGGATCGCACGGCAATATGTCACGGCTTATGACGACGTTTTCTTGCTCGGCTTGCCGGCGCTGGAGACCGCGCGCCAGCGGCATGGCGAAGCGCGCTGGTCGACGCTCGCAGTCTATCTGGGCTTTCTCGCGGCGATCCCCGACACGCACATCGCACGAAAATTTGACGCCGCGACCGCCGAGGCGGTCCGTCGCGAGGCGACGGACTGGCGCGATGCGCTCGCGGCGGCGCCCGATCCGGCCAGCATCGCCGAGGGCTTATTGGGATGGGACGGGGAGCTGAAATCGCGGGGGATCAATCCCGGAACGAGCGCGGATCTCACCGTGGCGACGTTGTTCGCGTCCAGTCTCGCCGCCCTCCGCGGCGACAAATGCATGGCCGCCATCTTGCCCTTGCGCGCTAACGATGATTGAGTTGGGTTTACGGGGGGCGAGCCCCCGTGACTATCCGGCCAACCGATCCCGCCGCCGCGGGATGCTGATAACAAGGATAGCCAGTCCGCCGGACCGTAAAGGGCGGTGGGCAAATGTGGTTTGGCTTGATCTTAGGGAGGAATTGGCATGGCGAAGATTCACAAGCTTATGGTTGGCGAGTCGCTGGTCGGCGATGGCAATGAAGTCGCGCATATTGATCTCATCATTGGCCCGCGGGGCAGCGCGGCGGAGAGCGCGTTCGCCAATGCGCTGGTCAACAACAAGGATGGTTTCACATCCCTTCTCGCGGTTCTGGCGCCCAATCTGGCGGTCAAGCCCCACACGGTCTTGTTCAACAAGGTGACGATCAAGGGCGCGAAGCAGGCGGTGCAGATGTTCGGGCCCGCCCAACACGCGGTCGCGAAGGCGGTTGCGGACAGCGTCGCTGATGGCACGATTCCCGCCGCCGAAGCCGACGACGTCTTCATCTGCGTCGGCGTCTTCATCCATTGGGAAGCGGCTGACGACAAGAAGATCCACGACTTCAACTATCGCGCCGTCAAGGAATCGATCGAGCGGGCGGTCAACGGCAAGCCGACGCCCGCAGAGGTCGTCAGCCAGCGCGACTCCGCCAAGCACCCGTTCAGCCCAAGCTGAGCGGTCGGCGATCGCGTCGAATCGAGATGCACGCGGGACAATTCGTCCCGCGTGGGTTGATTTCGGTTGGGCTTAGCTGCGCGCGTCGATAGCGATGCGCATTAGGTCCATGGCCGAGCGTGCGCCCAGCTTCTGCTTGAGCTGGGTGCAGTTGTTGGCGATTGTCTTGTAAGACACATTGAGAAGATCGGCGATCTGGGCCATCGTCCGGCCGGCCGCCAGAAGGCGGAGGATTTCGAGTTCCCGTGCGCTCAAATTCGAGAGCGCGTCGGGGCTGGGATCGGCGCGCAGAAAAGCGATTCGCCGCGCCATCTCGGGGTGCAGATAACGGCCGCCGTTGGCGACCGTCTTGACCGCGCCGGCGAACAGCGTTGGATCGTCGTTCTTCGCGATATAGCCCTTGGCGCCGGCCTCGATCGCGCGCGCGGCGACGGTTGGATCGTCGTTCATGCTGAACATGATGAGCCGCGCCTCCGGCTCGCGCTCGAGGATTCGGCGCAAAAGCTCAAGTCCCGAATAGCCCGGAAGATTGATGTCGATGACGCCGACGTCAGGTTTGTGATCGAAGTAGGCGGCGAAACCGCCCGCGCCATCCTGCGCCTCGATGACCTCGACTTCGGGCTCCCCCTCGAGGAGCGCCCGGCACCCCGAGACAATGATCGGATGATCGTCGACGATGAGTACCTGCACGGGCCGAGGCCTCCTTGGCGATCCGCTCCGCGCCGCAAAGGGAAAATGCGGCCTAGGCGCCATTTCTCCGCCAGCATTGACAGCGGCCGGCGCAAAATCAACGGTGAAGAACAAAAAAAGGCGTCAGACGGATGTGGCGTTCAATCTCGCTCAGCAATCGGCTCAATCTCATCTTCGCCTCGCTGTTCGCGTTCTGGCTCCTGGCCGATGCGATCCATGACGTCTGGCAGGCAAGCGGGAGATCTCGCGTCGAAACACAGAGCGCGATGCGGCTGACCAAGGATTTCGTCGCAACGACCCTTGCGCTTTCGCCCGAGGCGCCGGAGCCGGAAGTGGTCAGGAACCTCGTCGCCAGTCTGCAGCATTTGCGGCACGTGCGCGCTGGGATTGGCGATGCGTCGCTCGCTTCCGCAATTCTCAGCGAGGCGAATAGGGAGTCCGAGGCGCCGCGCTGGTTTCGCGCCCTTGCCGGCGCGCCGGCCGAGACAGCCGTCATTCCTGTTGCGCTGAAAAACGGCGGGACGGCGTCGATCGTTCTTGTCGCAGATCCCGCGGATGAGATCGACGAGGTCTGGGACGAAGCGCGGGAGAACGCGCTCGAGGGTGGACTGATGGCGCTCGCCGCGATCGGCGTGACCAGCCTTCTGGTCGGGCGCGCGGTCAGGCCCCTCGGGGTCGCCGGAGCGACGCTTTCGAAACTTGAATCCGGGGACTATTCCGCGCGCGCCGAAGGCGACGGACCTCCCGAGATCCGCAACCTCAATGCGAAGATCAACAGCCTCGCCAAGACTCTCGACGGATTGAATCGCGCCAACGACGAATTGATGGAGCGCGTCTTCGACGCCCATGACGAGGAGCGTCAACTCATCGCCCACGAGTTGCATGACGAGTTCGGGCCACATCTGTTCGCTCTGCGCGCAAGCGCGGCGGTGCTGGCGAAGACCATCGGCGACCAGCCTGCCGCCCGTGCGGCAGCGAGCGCGATCGAGGCCCAGGTCGGAGACCTGCAAGGCCAGAACCGGCGGATCCTGGCCGATCTCAGGCCCGCCGCGCTGGAGGAACTGGGTCTCGTCGAGGCGCTTGAGGCGCTGGTCGCACATTGGCGCCGCGCCGATCCCAGAATGGCGGTTACGCTCGAGGTCGACCCGCGCATCCGAGCGCTGGGCGACCGAGCGAGTTTGATGGCCTATCGCTTCGTCCAAGAGGCGATGACCAACGCGTTTCGCCACGCGGGAGCGACGCGGATCGAGGCGTCGCTGAAGTTCGAACCCCGGAGTGAGACGCCAAACCCGCGCGATCCGGCGCTTGCCGGGCTCGTCATGCGCGTGGCGGACGATGGCCGCGGGCTAAACGGGGAGGCGGAAGCGGGAATGGGCCTTGCCGGCATGCGCGACCGGGTCCGGCTCATGGGCGGATCGGTCAAGATTGAGTCGCCACAAGGTGGCGGAGCTGTGGTCGAAGCGCGTTTCACTGCCCTCCGACCCACTCATGATTCGGGAAAGCTTCCCGATGTCGCCAGGAATTCGGCCCGGGAAAAAATCTAATCATTGAAATTACCTGCGGCGCCGCGCCCGGTTATTGTAGCGCTGTCGCGAGCGGGCTCAGAGACGCCTAGCATCTCTCCCCGGGGGGGCGCTCGAGACTGCGCGAATAAAGTCAAAATGGGGGCGAAAGAATGACGACCAAGGTTGCCGGGCGCATCGCGACGGCCGGTATCGTTCTCGCCCTTACGGCAGCCGGCTCTCGCGCGGAGACGATCACCCTCCCTACATTCGACGTCGTCGCGACGACGCCGCTCGGCGGCGGCGAGATCGACGTCGCCAAGTCGCCGTTCGCGGTCTGGCAGACGAACTCGCAGGACATCCGGACCTTCAACGATACGACGATCACCCAGACCCTGGCGCGGCAGGCGCCCGGGGTCACCATCGGCAACGTGTCGGGCAACGATTTCCAACCGGACCTCAGCTACCGAGGCTTCAACGCAACGCCGGTCAGCGGCTCGCCAATTGGCCTTGCGGTCTACCAGAACGGCGTGCGCATCAACGAGGCGTTCGGCGACACGGTGAACTGGGATCTCATTCCTGAGAATGCAATCGACAAGACCGCGATCATCGCCGGAAACCCGATCTTTGGACTGAACGCGATCGGCGGCGCGATCACCATGACGATGAAGAACGGCTTCACCTGGCAGGGCTTCGAGGGCGACTTTCGCGGCGGCTCGTTCGGCCGCGCGCAGGAAGAGTTTCAGTACGGCAAGCAGATCGGCGATTACTCTGTCTATGTAGCGGGCACACAGATCAACGATGGCGGCTGGCGGGTCGACGGAGCGTCTCAGCTTTCCAACTTCTACGGCGATGTCGGCTACAAGGCGAACGGCTTTGAATCGCACCTGCAACTGAGCGCGGGCAACACCCAGCTCGGCGTCGCCGCGTTCACGCCGATCCAGTTGTTGCAGAACACTAGGAACAGCCTGTTCACCGTTCCGCAGACAACCTACAACAAGATGGCGATGCTGAATTGGACCGCCAGTTACAACTATTCGCCCACGCTGAGCTTCCAGGGCAACGCTTATTTCCGCGGCTTCAATCAGGCGCATGTGGACGGCAATGGGACCGACGTATTCCCGTGTCCGCCTAACTCGTGCCTGGGCGATGACGACAACCCGACGCCAGTGCATGATACGTTTGGCAAGGTCATTCCCGATCTGTCGAACGGCGGGACAACGGACCTCGGCGAAATCGATAGAAACTGGACTCAATCGCGTTCGGTCGGATTCACCACGCAGATCGTCGATACCGCCAAGGTCTATGGCCACGACAACACCCTGACGGTCGGCACATCGCTTGACTACGGCTGGACGCGTTTCAACGGCAACAGCCAGCTCGGTACCGTTCCGGGTTATTCGAACAACAATCTTTTTGTTATCGGCGCTCCCTTCATTATCGATGAGCCTGACAGCTTTCTTGATCCCGTCGCGGTCCACGCCAACAATACGTACGTAGGGGTATATGGGCTGGACACATTGAGCGTTACGGACCGCCTGACGGTGACCGCAGGCGCGCGTTTCAACTATGCGGGGATCAGTCTTGACGGCTCGAGCAGCGCCCTGCTCGACGGCTATTCGAGCTTCTTCCATCTCAATCCAACGGCTGGCTTCACCTACAAGATCACGCCTGAAATCAGCCTTTATGCGGGCTATGCGATGACCAATCGCGCGCCGACTCCGCTCGAGCTCGGCTGCGCCGACGCGAACAACCCTTGCATCATCGACGAATTCCTAAGTTCGGATCCGAAGCTTAAGCAGGTCGTCGGTCAGACAATCGAGGCGGGCCTTCGCGGTCAGCATAATTTCGGTCCATGGGGCAACCTCCAATGGTCAGGAGGCGTGTACCGCACGACATCAGCGAACGACATCCTGCCGCAATTGAGCCCGACAACCGGGTTTGGTTTCTTCACCAACGTCGGAACCACATTGCGCCAGGGAGCGGAACTCAGCGCCAACTGGACGAACAACGACCGGTGGACCGCTTACGCCAATTACACCTACATTGACGCGGTCTATCTCTCCACCTTCCTGGAGCCCTCGTCGAACAACCCGAACGCGATCGAATTGTCCCCGGGTGACGACGACACCGGCGTGATCCCGATCCACAACGGCACGCAGATCGCCGGGATTCCAAAGAATACGGTCAAGGTTGGCGTCGACTACGCCGTGACCGACAAATGGCGCGTTGGCGCCGACATGGTTGCGGCATCCGGCCAAGTCATCTTTGGCAATGAGAATGGCGCACTCCCTCAAGTGCCGGGCTATGCCATCTTTGGCGTGCACACCTCCTATCAGGTTGGCAAGAATTTTCAGGTCTATGGGCTGATCCAGAATATCTTCGACCAGCGTTTCTATACCGCCGGCTCTTTGTTCGACCCGGGTCAGTTTCCCAATTCGCTGCCGAACCTAACCGATCCGCGAACAATGGGGCCGGGCAAGCCTTTCGCGATCTACGGAGGGATGCGGATCACGTTGTGAGGCGCAACCGGTCGAACGCTCTGATCGATGCGAAGGCTGTGCAACAAGCCGAGCGGCCAAACGTTGCGCTTTGCGTCCCGTGATGAGCTCCAGGAGCATCTTCGATGAAGCTGAATGTAAAAACCTCGACGCTTATCTCTTTGCTCGCAGTCTCTCTTCCGCCGGCGATCGCCGTAACGAGCGCTTCGCCCGCGTCCGCGGCGTCGGCGCTCCAGACCCTCGACCCCGACAAGGATGGAACGGTCGATCTCAACGAGGCGAAGACGGCCGCCAGCGCCCTGTTCGACAAGCTTGACGTCGACCATGATGGTACGGTCGATCGCAAGGAATTAGGGGATCGCATTTCCGCCGAAGACTGGAAGACAGCCGACCCGGACAACGACAAGACGATCAGCAAGGACGAGTATCTCGCCTTTGTCGAAGTTGCTTTCAAGCGCGCCAACCCGGACAACGATGCGACGCTTGACGCCAAGGAGTTGAAGACGCCGGCCGGCCGCGCGCTGCTGCGCCTCTTGATGAAGTGAAACGAGACGCGGGTCTGCCGGGGAGCAGGGTAGGGTTGAAAGGCGCGGCCTGACGCGCAATAGAGCGGGGGAGTGAAACGAGGCGTTCGTATGCAGGGTGTAGATCTGTCGCCGGTCGGCCTGTTCCTCGGGGCGAGCCTCGTGGGCAAGGCGGTGATGGCCGTCCTGTTCCTTGCCTCGCTCTGGTGCTGGGTGCTCATCATCGAGGGCGCCGTTTCAGTCGTGCGCCTCCGCCGCGCCGTCCGTCAGGCGCGCTCTGGCGGGGAAATCCCCACGTCGCTCATAGGCGTCGCCGCCGCGGGCGATGAGGAAGCGCGCCGTCGCATTCCGGGCGAAACGGTCGGCGAACTGCGGTCGCGCATCTCGGACGCGATGGCGCGGGCCGCGCGCGAAGTCCTGACCCGCTCCGAGGGCGGCTTGCCCAATCTCGCGGTCATTTCCTCGGTGGCGCCGTTTGTCGGCCTGTTCGGCACGGTGTGGGGCATCATGTCGAGCTTCGCGGCAATCGGCCAGGCGCAGGACACGTCGCTGGCGACGGTTGCGCCAGGCATCGCAGAATCGCTCGCAGCGACCGCTTACGGTCTGGCGGCGGCGATTCCCGCCTCGATCGGCTATAACCGCATCGGCGCGGCCTTCGGCCGGCTCGGACAGGACATGGCCTCGTTCGTCGAAGAGCGCGCGCTGGCGCTGCTTTCCCGTCCGGCCGAAGTCGCGCGCGAAGAGGCGCCGCGCCGCCGCGCCGAGACGCCCTGATGGCGCTTAGTCCGCGCAAGATCGGCGAAGGCCTCTATCAGCCGCTGGCCGACATCAACGTCACGCCGCTGGTCGATGTGATGCTGGTTCTGCTCATCATCTTCATGGTGACCGCGCCGATGCTGGCGACCGGCATCAAAGTGAACCTGCCCAGCGCCAGGACCGCCCAGCCGCTCGAAAACAAGGAGCCGGTCGTGGTCGCCGTCGCCAAGGACGGTTCGCTGTCGGTGGGAAGAGATCCAGTGTCGCGGGATGAACTGGCGGCGAGGGTCAAGGCCAAGCTTGGCGATTCCAACGGCGTCGTTCAGCTGCGTGGCGATCGCGACGCGTCCTACGGCGACGTCGTGTCGGTGATGGACGATCTCGCCGCCAATGGGATCTCCCGGATTGCGATCGTGTCAGGTCCTCGCCGCACCGTGTCGCCGGCGCCGGCCGCGCCAAACCCTCCGACTTCAGCAGCGCCGAACGCGCCGACGCCGTGACCGTCGCAACTCTGGACGGGCGCGGCTTCGAGCCCCCGGTTCGGCCGCCGTGGCTCCGTCCGCTCGTCGTCCTGATCGTGATCGCGCTCCACGCCGCGGCGCTTTCGGTCGTCTATCTGGAGCCGCGGAAACCGCCCGAGCAATCGGGAGAAGTGATCGTCGATATCCAGCCGGAAGCGCCGCCCGCCGAACCTCCTTCGCCCCCGGCCGAGGAACAGAAGCCGCCCGACCAATCCGCGCCCCCGCCGGCTCAGGACGCCGCGCCGGCTCCGACCGAGCCGCCGCCAACCCTTGCGACGCCGCCGGTCGCCGAGCAGGCGCCGCAGCCGCCGGTGGAGGCGCAACCTCTGCTGCCCGCCCCCGCAACTCCGCCGCCGCCCGTCGTCGAGCAGCAGCCGCTACCCGTGGAGCAGCCGCCCCCGCCGGTCGTCGAGCAGCCGCCGCCCCCGCCTGTCGAGCAACCGCCGCTTCCCACGCCGGAACCGCCCCGGCCCCCGGCCGCCGAGCAGCCTCCCCCGCCCGTCGAGGAGCCGCTTCCGCCGCCACGGCCGGAGACGCCTCCGCCCCCTCCGGCCCCGGTCGAGCTTGCGCCTCCGCCGCCCCCGCCTCAGGCTCCGAAGGCGGTGGAGGCCCCGCCGCCGAAGCCTCCTCCGCCCCGGCGCGTCGAAGCCCCGAAGCCGCAGCCGAGAGCGGCGCCGGAGCGGGCTCCTGCGCCGCGACGTGCTGAGGCGGAGTCCCGTTCCGCTCCCGCCCAAGCGTCGCGCGGCGCGTCCTCGGCAAGCGCGCCCTCGAGCGCAGCGGCGAGCGCTGCCTCGCTTTCGGCCTATAGTGGGGAGGTGAGCGCCGCCATTCGCAGCCGCATGTTTTATCCGCCCGCCGCGCGCGCACGCGGCGCGAAGGGCGTGGTGGGCGTGAGTTTCACCATCGGCGCATCCGGCGCCGTGGCCTCGTTCGCGATCACCCGCTCCTCGGGTGACCACGACCTCGACGCCGCGGCGCGCTCCCTGGTGCAGGGGGCTCATTTCCCGCCGCCCCCTGGCGGCTCGGCCCATATCGCGACGAGCTTCAACTATGTCCCCCACTAGCCTCGCCTTAAGGGCCCTCGTTCTGGGCTCGGGCGCCGGCGGCGGCGTTCCGCAATGGAACTGCGGCTGCCGTGTCTGCCGCCTCGCCTGGAGCGGCGACGCCCGTGTCAAGCCGCGCACGCAGGCGGGCGTCGCGCTTAGTGTGGACGGAGCGAACTGGGTCCTGCTCAACGCCTCGATCGACCTGCGCCAGCAAATCCTGGCGACGCCTGCGCTGCACCCGAAGGGCGCGGGGCGCCATTCGCCGATCGGCGCTGTCGTCTTGACCAACGCCGAGGTCGATTCCTCGGCCGGCCTTCTGGCGTTGCGCGAGCGCCAGCCGCTTGTCCTGTTCGGCACTGAGGCGACGCTCGACGCGATCGGCGCCAATCGCATGTTCGACGTGCTCGACCGCGCCGTCGCGCCGCGCCGCGGCGTTCGTCTCGACGAACCATTCGAGCCACTGCCGGGTATCAAGCTCGAACTCTTCGCAATTCCCGGCAAGGTTCCGCTGTGGCTTGAAGATGGACATGTCAGCACCGACGACCTGGGCGAGGGCACGGTCTGCGTCGCGGTGGAAGCGGCCGGCAAGCGCCTCGTCTATGCGCCCGCCTGCGCCCATGTTACGGAAGACCTCAATGCGCGCATCGCCAATGCGGATGTATTGTTTTTCGACGGCACGTTGTTCGCCGACGACGAAATGATCGTGGGTGGCCTTGGCGACAAAACGGGCAGGCGCATGGGCCATAGCCCCGTGTCGGGACCAGGAGGAACGCTGGAGTCGCTTGCGCGCCACGCCCATGTGCGGCGCATCCTCATTCACATCAACAATTCGAATCCGATCCTGATCGAGGGATCGCCGGAAGAGGCGAAAGTGAAGGCGGCTGGTTGGGAGATCGCGTACGACGGAATGGAGGTTTCCCCATGAACGTACACACGCCCTCGGAACCCATGAGTCCCGATGCGCTCGAGGCGGCGCTGCGGGCCATCGGACCCGTGCGCTATCACGATCTGCATCCGTTCCACGGGCTTTTGCACGACGGCAAGCTCAACAAGGGCCAGGTGCAGGCGTGGGCCCTCAACCGCTTCGTCTATCAGTCGGCGATTCCCCGCAAGGACGCGTCGCTGATCGCGCGCTGCGAGGACCGCGAATTGCGTCGCGAATGGGTGCATCGGATCACCGACCATGACGGCTCGGGCGACGACATGGGCGGCATCGAGCGCTGGCTCATCCTCACTGAAGGATTGGGGCTCGACCGCGACTACGTGATCTCGCAGGAAGGCGCGCTGCCGGCGACCAAATTCGCGGTGGAGGCTTATGTGCGTTTCGTGCGCGAGCGCCCGCTGGTCGAGGCGGTGGCCTCGAGCCTGACGGAACTGTTCGCCCCCTCGCTCCATAAGCGCCGCATCGCCGGGATGCTGGCCAATTACAGCTTCATCGACGAGACGGTGGTCGCCTATTTCCGCCGCCGGCTCGACCAGGCGCCGAAGGACGCGCAGTTTGCGCTCGATTACGTCAAGCGCAACGCCCGAACGGTCGAAGAGCAGCGTGGCGCCCTTGCGGCTTTGACGTTCAAGACCAATGTATTGTGGGCGCAGCTCGACGCCCTGCATCACGCCTATGTCGACGGCGCGATCCCTCCAGGGGCCTTCAGGCCGGATTGAGCGAAATGGAATTGCCGAGGTGGGGATTCAGGACGCCGGGCTCATCCTCGACCCTCATCCTGAGGGCCGTGCGAAGCACGGCCTCTCGAAGGATGATCCAGATCGCGGCGCCGCTCGTGCGCTCCGGAGCGTCCTTCGAGACGCGCCTCCGGCGCTCCTCAGGACGAGGTCCGAGGGGACGCTTGGGAGTTGCGGCGAAATGAACGAGACAATGGAAATTTCCGCTCAGTCGCGGCCCCATCTCCCGAGGGGCGTGCGGCTCAAACGCGACGAAGCGCGCGGGCGATGGACGCTGCTCGCGCCGGAACGGATTTTTGAGATCGACGATACGGCGGCGACCGTCCTTGAGCTTTGCGACGGCGAACGCGATCTGGCCGGAATCGTCGCCGAACTGGCCGCGCGCTACGCGGCGCCTTCTGAGGTGATCGAGAAAGACGTGGTCGCCATGCTCGGCGACCTCAAGGCGAAGAGAGTGCTCGAGACATGA
>DATDHT010000329.1:0-3039 GCA_036521435.1 Roseiarcus sp. | reverse complement strand
AGGCGGCGCGCCAGCCGAACGCGTCGGCGAGATAGAGCGCGCCGGCGCCCGCGGCGAGCGTGCCCACGCGCCAGCCGATCTCCGCCCAGGACGACATCAGCGCCTGCCGCTCGGGGGGCGCCACCGTGATGCGCCAGCCATCGATCACCACGTCCTGAGTGGCTCCCGCGAAGCCGAGCGCGAGCGAAAACGCCACCGTCCAGGCAAGCCAATGCCCTGGATCGCCGAAGGCCACCCCGGCCAGCGCCGCCATCACGCCAAGTTGAGAAACGACGATCCATCCTCGGCGCCGACCCAGGAGGCGGCTGAAGACAGGCGCATCGTAGCGGTCGAGAAACGGCGCCCAGACGAATTTGAACTTGTAAGCGAGGGTGAGCTCGCTCATCAGGCCGATCGTCGCGATCGGCACTTTCGCTTCATAGAGCCAGGCCGACTGTGTGATGTAGACAAGTTGGAAAGGAATGCCCGACGCGAAACCGAGCACCAGCATTGGCGCGATTCGCCGGTCCGAGAAGAGGTGGCTCAAGAAGGAGGGCGGTTTGGCGCCCTCTGCAGCAACATGTTGCATGTGACCCCCGGCCCGACGGGAGCCTAACAGAGTTGCGACCCTTGTTGCGAGTGACTCAAGAAAAAGTTGCGGCGGAAGCGAATCTAAATCGCACCGTTCGGATAGCGCGGAGCCCTCGTTTAACCGCGGTCGTCGCCACTCGTGACGCGAGATCGCTCGAGACGGCGGCGGAACGGCCAACTGACAACCTCGCCACAATACAGCGCCCACCAAATAATGACCGGCTGAAGAGCCAAGCGCGGCGCGTGGTACCACCAGCTCGTCGGCATGCTCGGTAACTGAACATTGTAGACAGCGTGCTTGATGTTTGCTGGAAAGACGCAAACTGCATATAGAGCAAGCATAATTCCAGCCCACCAACGGAGCGGACGTGTCACCAGCGCGAGGGCGCCCGCGACTTCGCATGCGCCGGTGAAAAGGATAATTTCGCGAGGCGCTGGAACCCAGTCGGGCACTATGGGCAGAAACGCCTCGGGCGATCGTAAGTGCATGGCGCCCGCGAGCAGATAAAAAATCGCCATTGCCCAGCGCATCCAGCGCCGAGTTTGGCCGTTGCTCAAAGGCAGGTCCTCAACCTCACCAAGTCTTCTGACTGTTGTCGACGAACATTAGGATCCAACGGTTCGACCTCTACCAGGAGACTTGGCCGGCGTCGTGTGTGGCATGCGGACCCCAGTCCGACCGGAGTCTAACAGAGTTGCGATCGCTGCGACTCGATAGCGCTCGGGCGGCTCGGGTTACTCTCCCGCGCCCCAGCGCCTATATAGAACCGTAGCGCCGTCCGGGATGGATCGTGTAGAACGAACAGATCACCTCGCCCGGCCCATTTTTGCTCCAAAGGGAGACTGACATGCCCGCCTCTGAGATTGTCATCGTCAGCGCTAAGCGGACCCCAGTGGGTTCATTCAACGGCGCCTTCGGCTCGACCGCCGCGCATGACCTTGGCGCGATCGCCATCAAGAGCGCTCTGGAGACGGCGAAGATCGAAGCGGCCGAGGTCGACGAGGTGATTCTCGGGCAGATCCTGACCGCGGCCGAGGGTCAAAATCCGGCGCGCCAAGCGGCGATGAAGGCTGGCGTCCCGCAAGAGAAGACGGCTTTCAGCGTCAACCAGCTGTGCGGCAGCGGTTTGCGCGCTGTCGCGCTTGGGCTGCAACAGATCGCCAGCGGCGACGCCAAGATCATCGTCGCCGGCGGCCAGGAATCGATGTCCCTTGCTCCCCATGCCGCCTATCTGCGCAGCGGCGTCAAGATGGGGGAAATGAAACTCGTCGACACCATGCTGACAGACGGCCTGATTGACGCGTTCCACGGCTATCACATGGGTAACACAGCGGAGAACATCGCAAAAAAATGGCAGATCACCCGCGAGGAGCAAGATCGCTTCGCCGTCGGCTCGCAGAACAAGGCGGAAGCCGCGCAGAAGGCGGGACGGTTCAAGGACGAGATTGCTCCCGTAACGATATCGTCGCGCAAGGGCGATGTTGTCGTCGATGCTGACGAATACCCGCGCGCCGGATCCACTTACGAGGGAATGGCGAAACTCAAGCCCGCCTTTTCCAAGGAGGGATCGGTAACCGCGGGCAACGCCTCCGGCCTCAATGACGGGGCGGCCGCATTGGTCATCATGAGCGCGGACGAAGCCAAGCGACGGGGACTCACGCCAATGGCGCGCATCGTCTCCTGGGCGACCGCGGGCGTCGATCCGGCGATCATGGGCACCGGCCCGATTCCGGCCACCCGCAAAGCGCTGGAAAAGGCGGGCTGGTCGGTCAAGGACCTCGAGCTCGTGGAGGCGAACGAAGCCTTCGCCGCCCAGGCTCTCGCGGTGAACAAGGACCTCGGTTGGGACCCGGCGATCGTTAACGTCAACGGCGGCGCCATTGCGCTCGGCCATCCGATCGGCGCTTCGGGCGCGCGGGTCTTGACGACGCTCTTGCATGAAATGGCGCGCCGCAACGCCAAAAAAGGCCTCGCCACCCTTTGCATCGGCGGCGGCATGGGCATAGCGATGGCAGTCGAGCGCTAATCCCGCCGTTCATCTGAAAGCAAGCGCGTCGATTTAACGACGCGCCTTAAAGATCTGGGGAGGAAACATGGCGAGAGTCGCAGTGGTCACGGGCGGCACGCGAGGGATCGGCGCCGCCGTTTCCAAGGCCTTGAAGGCGACCGGATGCGAGGTCGCCGCGACCTACCATTCCAACGATGAGGCCGCCGCCAAATTCAAGGCGGAGACGGGCGTCAACGTCTACAAGTGGAGCGTCGCGAAGTACGAGGACTGTGTGGCCGGATTGGCGCAGGTCGCCAAGGAGCTCGGCCCCGTCGATATTCTCGTCAACAACGCCGGGATCACCAAAGACGGAATGTTCCACAGAATGACGCCGGAGCAATGGTACGACGTCATCAACACCAATCTCAATTCGCTGTTCAACATGTGCCGCCCGGTGATCGAAGGCATGCGTGAGCGCAGC
>DATDHT010000328.1:0-18105 GCA_036521435.1 Roseiarcus sp. | reverse complement strand
ATGAAGCGCTCGCGCTGGTGAAGAAAGCGCAGGCTCTCTCGCCATACGATGCCGTAGAGGCAAATGAGGCGTTGCGTCCAGCCGAACGGACGGTCGCTGTTAAGGGCAACCTCGCTCACGGGTCGTCTCCCTGCCTACCGTCGCGGGTCAATGACGTGAACGCCTCGCCGATCGAATCCGTGCCGAGCTCGCCGATAATAGAACGGGAGGGACCATTTGCGAGCACACGCCCCTCGTGCAGCACGACCACATGATCGTCGTCGCGAACCTCGTCAATGAGGTGGGTCGCCCAGAGGACGCCTATGCCTTCGTCGGCGACGAGACCCCGCACGACCTCGAGAATCCCCGCCCGCGCCTTGATGTCGAGCCCGGCGGTCGGCTCATCGAGCAGCAGCATGCGCGGCCGGTGCAGGAGCGCCCGAGCGATCTCGACCCGCCGCATCTGACCGCCGGAAAGCAATCGCACCTTGTCGCCTGTTCGGTCGGCGAGACCGACACGGGTGAGTTGGATCACCGCGCGTTCGCGTGTCTCCCGTGCGCCGATGCCATGCAAAGCGCCATGATAGGCAAGGTTCTGACCGACGCTGAGGTCGGGATCGAGCGTGCGCTGCTGAAACACGACCCCGAGCAGCGCGAGTGCTGCGCCGCTGTCGCGCGCGACGTCGCGACCGAAAATGCGCACTGCGCCCGATCGGCTCACATAAAGATGCGTGATTACTGAGAACAACGTACTCTTGCCGGCGCCGTTCAACCCCAACAGCACGGTGAAGCTGGCCGGGGCAACGTCGAAGCTCACCTTGTCCAGGGCGACCCGCGACCCATAGGCGTGCGATACATTCTCGACCGAGAGCGCGCTGACAGTCGCCTTCGTTACATCGGCAACGACAGTCATTGCTTCGAGATCGCAACGCCCCAAGGAAACGAGCCGACCGGTATCGATTTGATCACCTTCAGCGCGGCCACATCGATGACCGATACGTCGTTCGAGACGCCGTTGGTCGACAACAGATGCTTGCCGTCGGGCGTTAGCTCCAGTTGCCAGACGCGCTGGCCGACCAGCAGATATTTGAGGACCTGCTTGGTCGCCGCGTCGATGACCGCGACGCGATTCGCCGGGCCTGTCGCCACAAATGCGAGTTTGCCGTCGGCGCTGAAGCGGATGCCAACAGGCTGGATCTGCTCCTTGGCGAGTCCGGGCACCTCGAAGGTGATGGTATGCGTGACGATGTGCTTAACCGGATCGATGACGCTGACTGTTCCCCCGACCTCGGACGACACCCACAGCTCCGATCCGTCCTTGTTGTACTCGGCGTAGCGGGGACGGGGAGGCACGAGAATGTTGGCCACGATCTTCTTGTTTCGCCAGTCGATGAGGTGAGCCATGCTGGTGGTTTCCGACGTGTTGACGACGATCGAGCCATCGGGACTGACCGCCACGCCTTCGGGTTCGACCCCCACCGGGAATTCGCTGACCACCTTGCGGGTGGCGATGTCGATTGCGGTCAGGAGCGCATCGTTTTCGTTGGCGACGAAAAGGAGTTTCCCATCCGGGCTTACGCGCAATTGCTCGGGATCGGGGCCCGACGGCAGTTCGCCGACCTCCTTCAGGGTCTTCGTGTCGATAATCGCGATCGTGTCATCGTCGCCGAGGCAAACGAACATCAGCGCACCGTCCTTGCTGAGCGCTATGCCGCGGGGCCTTTGGCCGGTCTTGGCGGTGCGGGTGACCTCGAGTTTGTCGAGATCGATGACCGAGATCGAATTGCCCTTCTCGTTGGTGATAAAGGCGGTCGCCGCGTGCGCCGCTCCGGTGGGGGCGCCGAGGCTCGCCAGAAAGACGAGCGCACCGGCGCGCCGCGCCAGGCGTTTCAATGAAGTTTGCATTTGGTCTCCGGCCGGTCGAAGCCGAGGGTGTCGAGTGTAGACGTCTGATGCAGGAAGCCTTCCTGCGGCGAAACCGAGACCGTGGCCCTCCCATCGGTGAGCAGGATCGGCTGGCGCAGCTGCTGGTTCCAGTCGCGCACGGTAAGCCCCTGTCCCTTGAACGCGCCGAGGGCGAAACCCGGCGACAGAATATCGTCATGAATCGTCTTGGGGTCGGCCGATTTGGTGTGCGCGACGGCGTCGCCGATCAATCGCATGGCCTCCCAGGCCTGGTTGTCGCGCGCGCTCATGCCGCGCTTGAACGCGCGCTGGAAGCGGTTCTGCAGCTGCACCGCGCCCCAGAATTCGTGCGAAGGGTCCCAGCTCACCGGCCGCAACCCCGCCGAGCCGACGACCGGCCGGGGATCCCAGGTGCGGTAGGGCAGAAAGCCGGCAAAAACCTGGCTTTCGTCGGCCGCGACGAGGACATCGTAATCAGGCGCGCTTTGCGTGAAGACTGGCATTTGCCGCTGAACTTGTACGCTGCCGGAGTCCGAGCGTCGGCCGCCGCCCGTGTCCTGATACACGCGCTCCTCGACAATCTTCGCGCCGAATTTCTTCGCCGACCGCCGATAAGCCTCGGCGAGCAATTGGTCCTCCGGATGCGATCCGACGACCAAGAGCCAGCGCCTCCATTGCTTCCAGATCAAATATTGCGCGAGCCCATCGGTGAGCATCGAACGCGTCGGAGCGACGTGGATCACATTGGCGCGGCAGTCCTCCTCACGCAGACGATCGTCCGAGGCGCCCGCATTGAAGACGAGTGCGCCAGAGGCGCGCGTGGCGTCGGCGACCGCGAGAACCTCGGCAGGGGGAAGGTCGACGATGAAAAAGCGCACGCCGTCGTCGAGCATGCCCTTTAGCGCCGCGATTGGGTCCTCGCCAGGCGTGAGCTTGGCGTCCACAACCGAGAAGGACTGATCGAGAAAGCGGCCGGTCGTGTTGTTGTCGTCCATCGCCATGCGCGCGCCGGCGACAAAGTCATCAGCGGGAGGGATATCGAGGATCGAAATCGTTTCACGAGAATGCGCTTCGTGAATGACGCCGACTTTGATGGCGAGTGTGTCTGCGGCGGCGGACTGGCCTGGGGCCACGCATAAAGCGAAAGCGACAACGAAGAGGACCGAGAGCGCCTTCAATCCACGGTAGCCAGAGGAAACGAGGAACGAGGGGTTGAGCTTTGCTTGAAACGTGAACATTCCGCGGGGCAAATCCTTTCATCGAAGCGGCTTGCAGAGGCTAACTCTGGCGCGTCCGTTCGAGGCAGGCGATGGTCACACACTTCCTTCGGGCGAGAAGCCCCCGCGGCCCCCGGCCTCATCCGTAGGTCTGTTCAATGGAATTCGGTCGCACCTGCTCGGCGGCTCGTCGAGGCGTTCATCGCCGGGGAAGCAACGCCGGGATAGCTAGACTCGACGCCATGGAGATTGGCCTGCGTACCCACCTGTGGCTTGCTTCGCAGTCTTCTCCACGCTCGTTCGCCTTCTAGAGGCGGACAGGCCGAATATTACATCTCCGCCGAAAGATAAGCCGTGACTTCCATGCCAGCGCAAACTTCGACAACGACAGGGACATTCCAAGCCATAGATTCAGCTCCTTGAGTTTCTTTCCTCGTGGGCCATTCGGGTCCACCGGGACATATGTAGCATCGGGCGCCGGCTGCGTCACGTGCTTTGAATGGTTGATCGGATTGCCGACGAAGCCGCGCGCAGTTGGGGAAAAATACCCCCAAAGGACTGAAAGGCGTGAGCGGCGTTCACAAGCGGACACCCCTATCCCTCAAACGGCACAATTGCTAAGTCACGATCTGGCGCCGGCTCGCTTCGCGGTATGGCCGGCTTGGGATACCCAGATCCGGGAGGACAATGTGAAGCTGTTGGGTTTTTCGCTTGCGGGGGCGGCGCTCCTTTCTTCGATGGGCGTGGCCATGGCGCAGGACGCCGCGGCTGGTGAGAAAGTTTTCGCCAAGTGCAAGATCTGCCATCAGATCGGCGAGGGCGCCAAAAACATGGTTGGCCCGGTCCTCAACGGCGTCGTCGGCCGGCACTCGGGCGTCTATCCCGACTATCACTATACCGACGCCAATAAGAATTCAGGCATCACTTGGGATGAGGCGAATCTCAAGGAATATCTCAGAGATCCAAAAGCAAAGGTTCCAGGAACCAAGATGATTTTCCCGGGCCTCAAGTCCGACGATGATATCGCGAATGTGATCGCTTACCTCAAGCAGTTCGGTCCCGACGGCAAGAAGATCTAATCGCTGCGCGGCGCCGGCTTCACATACCCCGCAAATCGGCCGCAACGATCCGCCGCTCGTGCAATGCGGTTGCGATCAGCGCGCCGGACACGCCAGCTTCCTTGAGAGCCCAGAGATCGTCCGCGTTGCGAACGCCTCCCGCGGCATAAATCTCACGCCCGCCGGCGATTGATTGGATCGAGGCAAGCCGCCCGAGATCGGGGCCCGCGCCGCTGCCAACCCGAGCAAGAGTCATGACGATGACCCGCTGGGGCCAAAGCCCTGGTTCGGCCAGGATCTCCTGAGGGCCCTGGAACGCATCGCCGCGAAAATCGAGTGAGAGCACGATGCGCTTCGAGTCTCGGGGCTGCGCAATCAGCTTGCCGTCGCGTTGCGATTCGCTGCCAATGACCGGCGTCCCGAGGCCAGCTCCGATGAACGCGTCGAGCGCGGAGGCAACTGCCACGCCGCTGTCAACCCATATCTGCAATGATGGAAACTCTGCGCGAATGCGGCGCAACGTCTGGCAATTGTGCCCGCTGCCCTGGATCGCGTCGAGATCGGCGACATAAAACGTCGCAAACGGAAAGACGCTGAGCAGGCCGCGAACGACATCCACCGGATCGCTGGTCGGCGAGAGCGGCGATTCGAGCGGCCTATAAGACGCACGATCGCCCATCCGCGCGCGGACGACCTGGCCGCCCATAAGGTCAATGACCGGGATGGCCTGCAAGTCAGGTTCCCGAGTCGCTAGGGGCGAAGGTCTGTGCCGCCTTGTCCTTCAGCCAGCTCCAGGCCTCGGCCTCTGCCGGTCCGGCCGTCTTGCCGACGGTGATTTCAAGGCGGGCAAGCTCCGCCTCGACCTCGGCGCGAGGCAGAAGATGTAAGCGGCTCACCAGGACTGCGGCCTCGATCACGGCCGCTTGCGCGCGATTGAAGCCTTCGAACGGCGCATGCGAGGCGCGATGCGCAACGCGGCACATGAAACGAGGCCTGAGTTCGTGTTCGCGCACCTCGAAGACAACGAGCTCGAGATGCGAGAGGCTCGTCGCCAGACGCGGCGCGGCGACAAGTGTGGCTGGCGTCAGCGGCCAGTCGCGACGTCCCGTGAGGCATCCGGCAAAGACCCGCACGTCGTCGGTAAAGTTGGCGACGGCGAATGGCGACTGGCGAAGATTGTCGAGCGTGGTGGAGGGGTGAAACGGCGCCAGTATCCATCCCTCGCCCTCGGCGATCAGCCCCAGAGGCGCCAGATGAGGCTCGCCATGCGCATTGACAGTGGTGACGATCGCTTCGCGGATCAACGGCATCGCGTCACTCGTTCGCCGCACGCGAGCGCAGCGTGTGGCCCGCTTCGCTCAAACGGGTCCTGTCCTCGCTGCGGCGATCGACCGCGCAACCCCAATCCAGAGGCTCGTCTTGGGCGTAGCGTTTGCCAAGTTGAAAAGCGATTTCCGCCTTCGTCAACTCGGCCCCGAGATAAAAGGCGTGAGCGCCGTCCGTTTCGACACTTAGTTTGTCGAACAGCGCAAAAGCCTCCCGAGCGACAAAATGGCCAGCGCGATTGTAGACATGAATTCCGTCCTCAGCCGCCTCTATCCGGTAGTTGTCGTCCTTCACTTGGGCTGAAATCTCAGCGATCTCTCCACTCGTGTAGGGAAAAGGCTTCTGGTCGTGGACCTGCAACAACGCCCGCCCATAGCCTCTCGGCAAACTGTGATCCGCCGCCGCCGCGTACATGATGCGGCGCGCCGCATCGTGCTCCTGAATCGTGCGGCGGGTGTGCGGGCTGACATGGACGGTGAGCACATTGGCGATAGCGAGCTCCGAGCAGATTCCGAGCAGCAACGCGGTAACGCCGACGGAGTCGGCGTCGGTCAGTTCCGTCAGGTTCCCAGTGCCCATCAACATTTCCACGTCGGGGAGGCGCGCGCGCACCTCACGGTAGCGCGAGAGCGACTCGGCAAAGCCGAAGTGGATGGGATCGATAACCGGATCAAGGATAGCGCTAAGGCCCCGCTTCTGTGCGTCCTCAGCGGCGCGATAAAGGGAGGGGAGATCGCCATGCTGGGCCGGAATCAACACCGGGCGTGCGCCAGTCTCCTCGGCAATGGCGAGATTGTGCTCAGTGAGGCTGAGGAGATAGTCCGCGCCGGCGGCGGCCCCCCGACGCAGTTCGTCCGGGTCGGCGGAATCGACGCTGACGGCCAATCCGCTCGCCTTCAATTCTCGCACTGCAGATTCGAGATGGGGGAATGGCGTATCCGGCAGGCATCCGAGATCGATGACGTCGGCGCCCTCGGCGCGCAAGAGTTCGGCGCGCGCGAGGACAGTCTCGAGACTCATCTGCGACGCATCGACGATCTCGGCGAAGATGCGCAAAGCATGGCGCGACAAATCGAGAGCCGCTCCGGCCTTGCCGAAGAACATTGGCAGGTCTTTCAATTCATCGGGGCCGCGCTGGAACGAAACGCCAAATTCCTGAGCCAGGCGCGTGAGGTCAGCACGGCAGCGGCCCGGGACGACAACTCGATCGGCGTTGATCGGGCGCGGCAGCCTGCGCATGAGGATGGGTTCGGTCATCAGCGCCGCAACCTTCACCCCCACACTCAGGACCGACCACTCGAACGCCGTCGGCTCCATGCCCTGCAGGACCTTCTCGAGACGGCTCTGGGCGAGGCGGCCGGTCAAAAACAGAATGCGTTCACTCATACCGGGACTTTGCTTCGTCGCTGCGCGATTGTCTCGCCAAGCTCGGCGATCGAGTCGACCGTCGTTACGCCGTCGAAACGGCCCAGTCGCTCACGATTCTCCAAATCGATTGGGCGCGGATAGACCTTCACCATTCCTTTTGGCGCTTCCGTCTCGAGTTCGGGCGCCGTATCGCAGGCGAAAACAAGGATTGGGACTCTGCACTTACCGGCTTGGGCGAAGACGTTGGTGATGAAATCGTCGGAGATCCCGTAGACGAATTTTGCCACCGCGTTCGAAGTCGCGGGAGCGACGATCAACGTATGATAGACGCCGTAATAGAATTGTCCGACGGTGACCGAACTCGCCGACGTGTCGCGATAGATGCGCACGGAGCGCGGCAGGTCGAGGTCCTGCTTGTACATGCGCAGGACTTCGGCTCCCGCCTTGCTAAGGAAGAGGTCGACATGTTCGAGCTCATGGATCAAGGCCAGGCTTTCCTTCAGGAAATGACCGGATCCCGTGAGCGCCCATCCCCAGCGCGGCGTTTGGCGTTTCATCATTGGGTTGCCGGCGGTCGATTTGAGGTCGCCACTACGATTTCAGGAAATATTCCTCCCTGCAACCCTTCGCCGAGCCTTGCGCTGTCGGATGGCCCAGCGAGCCAAGCCCGAGCGCCGCTCTCCTTAAGATAAAGCGGGAATAAGGGATCAACGACCCTACGTGCGACGAGATCGTGAGCATCGATGGCGGCGCTCTGGAAACGGCCATGCTTGACCAGCAGCAGACGGTCGGCCCCGAGCGCGCCGGCCAGCCATGCGGCGAGACTGTCTGAGGTCAGGTCCCACGTCTCCGGCAGCGCCGCTGCGCGCACCATTTGTTCGGGAGACCAGACGGGAACTTTGCCGTCCTTGAGGGTGCGCAAAATTGTCGAACGCGACGCGGCCAGCCTCAAGGCGGGGTTGAGGCTCTGGAGCGCGCTGCCGAACTGCGCCATCGCCATCAGCGCCATGGCGTGCGCGGCGCGATCGTCATAGCCCATCGAGGCTTGAGCTGTTCGCACCGCGTCGGCGAAGAGGCCGCCGCCCGGCACAATGGTGATCGAGCCGGCTTCGACCGCGATCGCGGTCAGCCAGTCCTTCAGATGCGGCCCGGTTGCGTGGCTGCCGCCCAACTTCACGATGGCGAGGCGTGAGCTCGAGGAGCGCGCCCCGACCTGCCTTATGACTCCGGCCAGAATCCCTCGCATCAATCACGGTTTCGACGCTACAGTAAGAGTCGAGCCAACATCCTGTCGAGGAGCGACTTGCTTGCCACGGCATTTGGTAGGATTGAGCGTCGCCTTGGACAATTGGGGAACATGGTGAGCGTCGTCATCGGTTGGGACATCGGGGGCGCGCATTTGAAAGCGGCGCGCGTGGAGCATGGGCGCGTCGAAGCCGTGGTTCAGGCGGCGACGCCGCTTTGGCTGGGACTCGATAGCCTGGAAGCCGCGTTCGACGCGCTTTGCGCTCAGCTGGGCCGCGCCGACCGCCATGTGATCACCATGACCGGGGAACTGTGCGACGCCTTTCCTTCGCGCCAAGAGGGCGTCGCGGGTCTGGCTGCGATCGCGGCCAATCATCTCGCCCCTGCCGCCCCGCGGCTCTACGCCGGTCGGGCCGGGTTCGTTAAACTCAGTGAAGCTGCTTCTCACGCCGCCGATATCGCCTCGGCCAATTGGCACGCGAGCGCCGCGCTCCTCGCGCTCAAGCTTCCGGAAGCGTTGTTCATCGACATCGGCTCGACAACTGCCGATGTCATTCCAATCGTAGCAGGCCAGGTCGCGGCAGTCGGCTACAGCGACGCGGAGCGGCTCGCTTCGGGCGAGTTGATCTATACCGGGATGACCCGCAGTTTCGTCATGTCACTCGCTTCCCGGGCTCCGTTTCGCGGCTTGTGGACTCCGCTGATGAACGAGTATTTCGCCAGCAGCGCCGACGTTCATCGCATTCTCGGCGATCTGCCCGACGGCGCGGATAAAATGTCAACCGCCGACGGACGCGAGAAGAGTGTCGAGGCGTCGCGGGCGCGTCTGGCGCGGATGATCGGACGTGAGGCCGACGAAGGCGCCGGTTCGGAATGGGCAGGACTCGCCGCTTGGTTCGCGGAAGCGCAAACCCGTCAGATTGCCGACGCAGCGTTGCTCCGTCTGTCCCGCAACGATGTGGCGGTCGCGGCGCCGGTGGTTGCGGCGGGCGTCGGGGAAGGCCTTGCGGCGGAAGTGGCGCGCCGTCTGGGGCGGCCTTGTCTCGGATTTTCTTCGCTGATCGCGGCTCCCGCAGAAGCCTCGCATTGCGCTCCTGCGGTCGCGGTCGCCTTGTTGGGCGCAAATCAGGAAGCGCTTCCGTCCAGCGTAGAGTCGTTGTAGATCAATCAAGGGGCTCAGAGAGTCGATGATGCGCGTTGCTAGTGTAGTGCTCTGTCTGTTTGCGGGCGTTCATCTCGCGAGCGCCGCCGAAGTCGCCGGGTCCCCCGCCGCCGATGACTATCCGACATCCGCTCGCGCCGAATATGTCTTCGCCTGCATGAAGACCAATGGCGATACGCGGGAAGCGCTCGACCAATGCTCCTGTTCGATCGATGTGATCGCCTCGCTGCTGCCCTACGACGCCTATGTGGCGGCGGCTACAGTCGCGTCCTTGGACCAGCAGGCCGGACAGCTTGGCCGTATGTTCCGCGCCGCGACCGCCACTCGTGACGCTCTGATCCGATTGCGGCGCGCGCAGGCTGAGGGCGAAGTGCGCTGTTTCTGACTGCCCAGGGACTTTGGGCCAGGATGTGAAGCGCGATCGGATTGCATAACACCTACGACGCCGTGATGATATTCATCAAGTTTGCCACTTGCGCTCCAGATTCGATCGGCATATCGTCGGTGCTGGTTTCGACTGCACGAGTGTCGGGGAACGGGAGCCCCGGCGCGCTTATCGGAAGCAAGGCAATGCCCGCGAGCGTCCGCTCGTTTTGCCTTGTTGTGACACGCTGCCGAAACCGTCCCAACTGAGACTGGCGCTGCAAAGCCGCTCTGACCCGTTATGGGTTACAGTGAGGTTTGTTAGATGTCTAACCGGGAGGAAATAATGCGCAAACTCTTACTTGCAAGCTGCTTCGGCGCCGCCGCCTTGTTTACGGCTGGCTACGCCGCCGCGAACGACGAATTGGCCAAAATGGCCGCTGACGGCAAACAGTGGGTCATGCCCGCGGGCGATTTCGCCAATACGCGCTACTCGCAACTCAAGCAGATCAACGCCGAGAATGTCCACAAGATCGCGCCAGCCTGGACTTTCTCGACCGGAGTCTTGCGCGGGCACGAGGGCGCGCCGCTTGTGATCGGCGACGTGATGTATCTCCAGGCGCCGTTCCCGAATACTGTCTTCGCGCTGGACCTCAATAACGATGGCAAGATCCTGTGGAAATATGAACCCAAGCAGGATCCGAACGTCATCCCGGTGATGTGCTGCGACACGGTGAACCGCGGCCTCTCCTTCGCCGACGGCAAGATCTTCCTGCATCAGGCGGACACGACGCTCGTCGCGCTCGACGCGAAGACCGGCGCGGTGGTCTGGTCGGTGAAGGACGGCGATCCCTCCAAGGGCGAGACCGGCACGGACGCCCCGCACGTGTTCAAGGACAAGGTGTATATCGGCGTGTCCGGCGGCGAGTTCGGCGTTCGCGGCTGGATGAGCGCCTATAACATCAAGGATGGCAAGCTCGCTTGGCGCGCCTATTCGGAAGGCCCGGATTCGGACCTCCTCGTCGACCCCGAGAAGACGACGGCGCTCGGCAAGCCGATCGGCAAGGATTCATCTCTCAAGACCTGGCAAGGCGATCAGTGGAAGATCGGCGGTGGCGACACCTGGGGCTGGTACTCTTACGACCCTGAACTTAACCTGATCTACTACGGTTCCGGCAATCCCTCGACCTGGAATCCGAGCCAACGGCCCGGCGACAACAAATGGTCGATGACGATCTGGGCTCGCGACGCTGACACCGGCATGGCCAAGTGGGTCTATCAGATGACGCCCCACGACGAGTGGGACTATGACGGCGTCAACGAGATGATTCTCACCGACCAGAAGATCGACGGCAAGGACCGCAAGCTGCTGACTCACTTCGATCGCAATGGCTTCGGTTACACGCTCGATCGCACCGACGGCGAGTTGCTGGTCGCGCAGAAGTTCGATCCGAAGGTCAACTGGGCCACCGGCATCAACATGGACAAGGCTTCGGCGGACTACGGAAAGCCGATCCGGGTCGCCGCGATGTCGACGGAGAAAGAGGATGTCAACCACAAGGGCATCTGTCCGGCCGCGTTGGGCTCCAAGGACGAGCAGCCGGCGGCCTATTCACCCGAGACCGAGCTCTTCTACGTGCCGACAAACCACGTCTGCATGGACTACGAGCCGTTCAAGGTCAGCTACACCGCGGGTCAGCCCTTTGTTGGCGCCACGCTGTCGATGTATCCGCCCGCTGGCGACAGCAACATGGGCAACTTCATCGCGTGGGACGGCAAGACCGGCAAGATCGTGTGGTCGGATCCCGAGCAATTCTCGGTCTGGTCAGGCGCTTTGGCCACTGCGGGCGGCGTTGTCTTCTATGGGACGCTGGAAGGCTATCTGAAGGCGGTTGACGCCAAGACCGGCAAGGAGCTCTACAAGTTCAAGACTCCCTCGGGCATCATCGGCAACGTCATGACTTACGAGCACGGCGGTCGCCAATATGTGGCGATTCTGTCCGGCGTCGGCGGTTGGGCGGGCATCGGCCTCGCGGCCGGCTTGACCAAGCCGACCGAAGGCTTGGGCGCGGTCGGCGGTTACGCGGCGCTGTCGAACTACACGGCGCTCGGCGGCACACTCACGGTGTTCGCGCTCCCAAGCGATTGAGCGGCCGACTGACTCCACGGTGATAGCCGGGGCTCGGCGCATGCAAATATAGCACGCGCCGAGCCCTTTTCTTTGCTTCAGTCCGCTTGAGAACAAACGTGACGAATTCAAAACTTATGCTCGCGCTCGGCTTCGCGCTCGCCTTGGCCACACCGCTCGTTGCCCGCGCCGATCCGCCGGGAGATCCGGCCCCGGTCAAGCAAGACGAACAAGGCATGTGGGTCGATAAGAACGGCGATCCGACCTACAAGCTCGAGGCGGACGGAACCGTCGACTGGAACACTTTCTCGGGCTTCCGTCGTTATAATGCCGCATGCATCGTGTGTCATGGTCCCGACGGCGCGGGATCGAGTTATGCGCCGGCGCTTGCGAATTCGCTCAAGACCATGAACTACGCCGAGTTTTTTGGGACAGTCGTCGGCGGACGAAAGGACCTCATGAACGGCAACGACCTCGTGATGCCGGCTTTCGGGGACAACAAGAATGTGATGTGCTACCTGAATGATATTTATGTCTATCTGCGCGCGCGCTCCACGGGGGTGGTTGGGCGCGGACGGCCCGACAAACATGCTCCCAAGTCTCCAGCCTTCGCTGCTGCCGAAGATAAATGCATGGGTCCGGGTTGATGACGAGGACTGCCGATTCAAAGCTGTTTGGTCACCGGCGTTTGACGCAGGCTGGTCTTTTCGCGCTTGCGCTCACGGCCCTCGCGCTGGTCGGGATGGCTCTTCCTGGCGGTGCCGGCGCGCAGGACGCGGAAGGTTCGATCGAGCTGGTCGACCCGCACGTTTTCCGCGCTTGTGCAGATCCACATGCTCTCCCCTTCTCCAATGAGGCCGGCGAGGGTTTCGAAAACAAGATCGCCGAACTTTTCGCCCGCAAGCTCGGCAAGTCGCTCGCCTACACATTCTACCCCGACGCGACGGGCTTCATCCGCAATACGCTGAACGCCCATCACTGCGACGTGGTGTTGGGAATCGCTCAAGGCGACGACTTCGTTCAGCCGACCAACCCGTACTATCGAACGAGCTACGTCGCCGCGTATAACCGAGATGGCGCCTTGAAAGGGCTGGATTCGCTAAGCGATCCACGTCTCAAAACAGCGAAGATCGGCATCGTCGCGGGCACCCCGCCGGCAACCGTGCTGGCCGAGAAAGGACTGTTAGGGCACATCAAATCCTACGCGCTCGTTGTCGACACGCGCTTCGATTCGCCGACTCACGAAATGATGGACGACCTGGACCGCGGGGAGATCGACGTCGCGTTGCTCTGGGGTCCAATCGCGGGCTACTACGCGACGAAGGCGAAGACGCCGACCGCAGTGGTCCCGCTCGTGAAAGATCAGGGCGACACCCCCATGGTCTTTCGGATCGTCATGGGCGTGCGGCATTCCGATCAGAATTGGAAGCGCGACTTGAACAAGCTGATCTCCGAGAACCAGGACGAGATTCAAGCGATCTTGCGCTCCTATGGCGTCCCATTGCTCGATGAGAACGACAAGCCGATCTCGCCCTGATAGCTCGCGCTACAGGGCCTTTTGCACCGCCCGAGCGATCTCGCCGATGCGCTGCTCGATCAGCGTCGGCGCTTCGCAGACATAAGTGACCGTCTGACGGCGATCGTTGAAGATGCGAAGGTCCCATAGCAGCCGCTCTTGACTGTCCGCGCCGGGCGTCGCTTGGCTGCTACGGTTCTCGTCTGAAGAGTTTTGCACGGCCTCGTTTTCCGCGCGGATGCGATCGGCTAACGCTTTTTGCCTGCGGCCGATTCGATCCAGGCCTTCGATGATCTCGGAGCGTTGTTGCGACAAATCCGCGAACGCCGCGGCGAAAGCGCGCAGCAGCTTTGCGTCCCCATCGGGACCGGCCTTCGCTTTGAACGCGGCGATCATGGTCTCCACATCAGTCATGGGAACGCGCCGCTGCGCCATTTGCGCCTTCAGGTCCGCGACGTCGCTCTCGTTGCGCCAGCTCTGAGAGTCGAGATCAAGCTGAGGCCCGGCCCAGATGGAGGCGAGCGAAAAAGTCGGCGTCTTGATCTGCTGGCAGGGCCAGTCGGGATCGGTCTTTCCGTTATATGCCGCGAGCGCTTGCGGCGCGAGTAGGGTCACGATCGCAATCGCGAGAACGGCGCGAGCCGCAGCAGGGTGCATTTGCGTTTCCTCTCAAGCGCAATGATAAGATTGAGCTTGCGGCCAATCAAGCCGCGGAAGTTCACGGTCGCGTCGCTCTTCGCACTGTTCCGCGCCGGCAGGCGCGCGCTGAGGGGACTTCGGCGACCGCAAGGATAGGACGCGATGCGATGACTCGCATGCTCGCCAGTGTCGCCGACGCCGCTGAGGCCGAAGTTGTCGTGCAACTCGGCGCCGACGTCATCGATCTGAAAGACGCCCGGCGGGGCGCGCTCGGAGCCGTCTCCCTCGATATTGCGCGTCAGGCGATCGCGGCTGTCGCGGGCCGAAGCGAAACGAGCGCCGCCCTCGGCGATCCGCCCTACAATGAAGAAGCGTTGCTCGAAAGCGCGCGAGCGCTGGCCGCAATGGGCGTAGACTATCTCAAGCTCGCCGTGGATGCGCCTACGCTTGATCGGTTTGGCGAGTCTTTGAGCAGGCTCGCGCGCGAGGTCGCCCTTATCGGCATGATGTTTGCCGACGAAAACCCCGACTTCGCTCTCCTCGCCAGGCTCGAGAAACTCGGCTTCAAGGGCGCAATGCTCGACACGCGCGACAAGACTCGCGGCCGGCTTCTGGCGCATCTCGAGGTCGTGCAACTTAATCAATACTGCTCCCAGTGCCGGGCGCTCGACTTGATGAGCGGCCTGGCGGGCTCGCTTGAAGCGCCTGACGTTCCGCGGCTGTTGCTCGTGCGCCCCGATGTCCTTGGCTTCAGGGGCGCGCTTTGTCACGCGCGCGATCGGCGAGCAGCGATCGATCCGACCGCGGTCGTTCGCATCCGCGATCTGATCCCGCGCGAAAGACCGGACCCAGACTCTTCTCCGAAAATCGATTGGCGACTGCTGGCTCGCGGCCTCATCGGCGGACGTGATCAGGAAGGCGAACTCGACCGCGTGTTCGTGCGCGACTTCGTCGTTTCCGCCGCGATCGGCGCCTATGATTTCGAGCGTTCTATCCGTCAGCGCGTCGTCTTCAATGTCGAGGCTCTGGTGCGGCGCGCCGGCGCGCATGCCGATGATATGCGCTCGATTTTCTCCTACGACGTCATTCTCGACGCCATTCGCCTGATCGTCGGGCGCGGCCATGTCGATTTTGTCGAGACGCTCGCGGAAGAGGTGGCTGCGATCCTGTTGCAGCACACGCGGGTGCGCAGCGTTCGCGTCAATATCCGCAAGCTCGATGTGATCGAGGGCGCGGTCGGGGTCGAAATCCGCCGCGAGCGCGCCTCGAGCTCGGCGGACGCGCGTCCTCTGGGCCTTGCCGATCGAGGCGCCTAAATCGATTTACCTGTCAAAGCCGTGCAAAAACCCTCACGCGAGCGTGCGCGCGAGGTCGAACGCCTGACGGAAGTCGAGGCGCAGAGGGGTCTTGCTCTCGGTCATTAGTTTGAACAACCCAGACTCAGTTCGATATTTGACATTGCCGATCGCAAGCGCGCCGACACCGAGCGCGCCGCGCTCGCCGAGCGGCGTTCCGTTCGCGTGCGCATCGATCCCTTCGATGCCGGACGGCGGCACCGCGTTGACGTCCGCTGCGACCAGCAATTTCGCCGCGCCGGCAATCTCCCCGGCGTCGAGCACGCGCACGCCAGCCTTCGCCGCGGCGAGCACGACTTCCGCCGCCGCGAGAATCGCCGCCTTGCTTTGAAGCGTCGAACCGTCCGCGACGGCAAGAGCGACGCCGAACCTGCGATTGATCTCGGCCGCGTGGCGCGCCGTACGATCTGATCCATCTCGCGCGACCAAGGTGACGGATGCGCCTTCGAGCGCGGCGATAACCGCGGATGCGGTTCCCACCACGCCGGTCGCTCCAAAGACCGAGACGGCGGAGCCGCGAAGCGCGCGATCCTTCTTTTCTCGCAACGTCTTTTCCACGACGGCGATCATTGCGGCGGCGGTGGTGAACGAGCCGGCCGGGTCGGCGAACAGCGAGATCTCGAACGGCTTGAACAGCGCTTTCGCCGCCGCGTCGAGCATGTCGAGGGCAAGAAGCGCATCCTTGCCGCCAATGAATACGCCCGTCCGCACCGCGTCGCGCGGCGAGCGCGAGAACATTGCGTCCTGGACCAGGTCTGTGATCTCGCCGAGCGAAACGTTGGTATAGGACGCCGTCACGTCATAGCCGGCGTCGATCGCCATGTTGACGTCGAAGGGGCTCATGTGAGCGAGCGGCGTCATCATGTGCAGGATGTTCTTGGCCATTGTTCCTCCCGAGCGATTAGCGGACTGAAACGTCTTCGTCCTCGCGGATCCCGGCGCCGCGGTTGCGCGCGCTGCAGATTCTGATCTCCACCCCCGGTTCGCGATCGACGCAAGCGCGCTGAGCAAGGAATTGCGCATGGTCGGGGTCGGATGCAAAGGCGAAACCGGTTGGTCCCCAGGAGCTCTGGCCAATCCCGCGCGCCCCGAGCGCATTCAATCGCGCAGCGACCCGGCCCACCGGCCCGCTGATGAAGCGACCGCCGCCCTGGACCGGGGCGAAATGGTCGCCAAGAATTTCCTGAATCCGAGCGACGCCGTCGCCAAAAGCCTCGAGATCCGCTTCCGCCACGCCCGGCAGAATTCGCATGAGCGTGCAGCGGCAGATTTCGCTCGCCGCGTCGGGAGGGAAACGAGGCAAGCCGGCAAACGCTCGCCCTTCCGCTTCGCCATGAGCGCCCTCGACGCGCGGGTCCAGGATCAGAAGAATGCGCCAATCCCTGGGGAAGTTCACCCGTGCGACCACCGGGGGAATTTCTGTCTTCGGCCCCCTGCCAGCGTCGACAGCCAAGCCGCCCCGCTCGAACAACGCAACGCCTACGCCCGAACGCGCGCCTCGGTCGAGCAGGCGGGCGTCTTCCCGCGGGTCGAAGGGCAGTTGCGCCAACCGGCGAAACGCCGTCCCGATCGCCAGCGCCAACTGAGTCCCGGAACCAAGTCCGGCGTGGGCCGGAATGGCATTGCTGATAATGAGCTTCCCTCCCGTATCGAGGCGAAGGCTTTCGATGACACGGCGCGCGATATCCGCGCCCCGTTCGCGCTCCTCACCCGAAACTTCAAGGCTTGCCGCTTCACGAAGCTCAACGCGGGTTTCGAGCGCGTCGATGGCGAGGCCGATCGATCCGAACCGGCGGCCAAGATCCCCGGCAAGATCAAGAAAACCCAGATGCAGTCGCGCCGTCGTCGTGACCTGAACGCCTTTCAACGCGCGCCTCTTCTCCTCGATTCATTCGCCGCGTACGGACGCAAGCGAATTCGTCCCAACTTTGCGAGACTTTGCGCGTTTTGCCAAGCGCCGCATCCGATAGTTTACGCGGCGAGGGCTGGCTCGCGGGCGATTTTGAGCCCATCTTGACGTGAAGACTTGCAACGACCCAATCTCAACGTTGCGGCCGTCCGATCAAAATGCCACAGTCACCTGATGGGGGGTGCTGAGGTTCCGCTTGAAGACGGGTGTGCGATGATCGAGCTGATTCTGACGGTGTGCGCGCTCACTGCGCCGAGTCAGTGTGACGAACAGCGGCTGCAGTTCGTTTCGCAGGGGTCGCTTATGCAGTGCATGATGCAGGCGCCGCCCTATATTGCAGAGTGGTCCAACGAGCATCCGGCGGAGCACGTGACGCGGTGGCGATGCGCCTTCCCTGGCGACGAGAAGATCTGATCGGCGATTGCGCCATGTTCAGCGGGACGCTGTTTGCCGCGGATCGATAGTGCAAGGCGTCTCCCCGCGAAAGTCTGTTATCTCGGATCCTTGGGAGGCATGCGCGGCGGCGCGAGCGGCGCAAAATTGATCGTCTGGCTCTCGCCATGCGCCGATTGAGGATCGGCCGGACCTCCGGAAGACGGGTCGCCGCCGCCAGTCGTTGTGATTCTTGAGGGTGTGACCTCGCGGGCGGTCGCCTCCGCCGTCCCGCCTTCGCCATTGCCGAAATCCGCTGTGCGACCGCCTTGTGGCTTGCCATCGGCGCTGGCCCGGATCGCGGCTTCTGTCTTCTCGGCGAGATGGCTGTCATAGGGCAGCCGATAGGCGCGCGGCACGCCGCTCGGAAAGTTATCGTTGTCGAGCGCCTCGACCCATAGGTGGATAGCGCCGGGTTCGCCCTCGAGCGAGTGCGGTTCAACGATCCGGGCGCTCAAGAGCTTGAACTTCGGCGGCAGAGGATCGGTTGACGACCAGCCGAG
>DATDHT010000327.1:0-3651 GCA_036521435.1 Roseiarcus sp. | reverse complement strand
CTTATGCCTACCAGCAGCTGTTCGTCGGCATCGCGCTCGCTGTGGTGCTCATCTATCTCCTCATTGTCGTGAATTTCCAGTCCTGGATGGATCCCTTCGTGATCGTCAGCGCCTTGCCGACCGCGTTGGCCGGAATCGTCTGGACGCTGTTCATCACTCGGACGACGCTCTCGGTTCCCGCCTTGACGGGCGCAATCATGTGCATGGGCGTGGCGACCGCCAACAGCATCCTGGTGGTTAGTTTCGCGCGCGAGCGGCTTGCGGAGGGCGCCGATGCCGCGACGGCGGCCATCGACGCGGGCTTCACCCGTTTCCGGCCGGTTCTCATGACGGCGCTTGCGATGATCATCGGCATGTCGCCGATGGCGCTTAGCAGCGAACTGAACGCCCCTCTTGGCCGGGCGGTGATCGGCGGGCTCGCCTGTTCGACGGTTGCGACGCTCTTGTTCGTGCCTGCGGTCTTCCGCCTCGTTCATGAGCGCAAATCGAGACGGGCGACTGAGTCTGCGCCGCACTTACAGCTGGAAGGGACACCAGTATGAACCAGGAAGGCGGCGACGCCGCCAGTCCCGATCCGCGAGATCACGCCCCGGTAAAGACGGGGCGCACGATCATGTTGTTCAGTGTGGCGGCCATCGCCATCGCGGTCACCGGAATCGCCGGACGGCGCCATGACGATGAGCAAATCGCTAAATGGACCGATGAGCAGGCGGCCCCCGCCGTTGCGCTGGTCTCAGCGCGAGAGGGAGGCAAAGCCCGTGAACTTGTTTTGCCGGGCAATGTCGAGGCCTTTGACACTGCTTCCATTCATGGCCAGGTGAGTGGCTATGTCAGCGAATGGCGCAAGGATATCGGCGCTCAGGTCCACCGAGGCGATGTGCTCGCTGTCGTCGATACGCCAGAGCTCGACCAGCGCATGGCCGTGGCGCAAAGCGAACTCGCGAAGGCCAAGGCGAATATGGCCTTGGCCAAGGTGACGGCCGATCGTTGGAATTCGCTCCGCGCATCGGCGGCTGTGTCGCAACAGGCCGCTGACGAAAAAGACAGCGATGCGCACGCAAAGGCCGCCGAAGTGGAGGCCGCCCAGTCCAACGTCGATCGGATGAAGGCGCTGAAAGCGTTCGCCAACATCATCGCGCCGTTCGACGGAGTCGTCACCGCGCGCAATGTCGATGTCGGGTCGCTGGTCAAGGCGGACTCCAACGATGGCGGCGCGCTGTTCACGGTCTCCGACATTCATCAGATGCGGATCTACGTTCCCGTACCGCAATCATACGCGGCTGCGATGAAGAACGGCATGAAGGCGACCCTCGAATTGCCCGAATATCCCGACCGCACCTTCAATGCCACGATCGACACGACCTCGCATGCGATCGACAGGAAATCGCGCTCACTGCTGGTCGAACTCCTCGCCGACAATAAGGATGGCGCGCTTGCTCCGGGCGCGTTCACGCGAGTCCATTTTCAGCTCCCGCCGGATCCCAACACGGTGACCCTTCCAGCGAATGCGCTGCTGTTTCGCGACAACGCGACCCAGGTCGCAACCCTCGGGCTCGACAACCGGATTGTCCTTAAGAAGATCCGGATTGCGCGCGACCTCGGATCCGAAGTTGAAATTGCCGGTGGACTCAGCCAGGACGAACGCATCGTCGCCAATCCGCCCGATTCGATTGACGAGGGCGAGGAGGTCCGGGTCATGCAGGCCGCCCGACAGAAGATCCGAACGGCGCCAGGACAGCAAGCTGGACAAGGGCCGGGCTATCCCTCAAAGAGCGCTTTGGAGATGGCGCAAACAGGGCGGGACCACGCCGAATGAACTGGCGGACGTGGCTCGTAGCGCCGATCGCGTTTGCGCTCGGCGGCTGCGATTTCGCGCCACGCTACACCCCGCCGTCGGTATCTGTCCCATCGAAGTTCAAGGATGAGGCGTCCGGCGGAACTACGCTTCCGGGCACGGGGGAATGGTGGCTCAGCTTCCACGACCGGACGCTCGACGGTCTTCAAGCGCAGGTGGATGCGGCCAACCCCGATCTCGCCGCCGCCGTTGCCGCCAATGACGCGGCGGTCGCGCGCGCCAACGCCGCGCTGAGCGCCGCCTACCCGCAGGTCGACGCAGCCCCTCACTTTCTGGCCAACAAACAGTCGGCCAACCGGCCGCTTCGCTCGGCCAACCAGCCGACCTATTACGGAGACAATCTCATCGGCGCCCAGACGGCCTATGAGATCGACATCTGGGGACGGGTCCGCGATATCGTTGCATCAGCGAATGCGACAGCCGAAGCGAGCGCCGATGCGCTCGCCGACGCGAGGCTGGAACTGCATGCCGAACTCGCGCGCGACTACGTCAATCTGCGCGGCTTCGACGATCAGGCCAAGCTTCTTTCCGATACGATCGCCATCTACCGCTCGGCCCTGAAGCTCACCCAGGATCGGCTCGCGGCGAATATTGTCTCGCCGGTCGACGTGGACCGAGCGCAAGCGCAACTGAGTTCGGCCCAGGCGCAATTGTCCGATCTCGGGCTCAATCGCGCCACCCTCGAAAATTCCATCGCTGCGCTGGTCGGCAAGGCCGCAGCCTCGTTTTCGGTTCAGCGCTCTTCGAGCCGGGTGCTGCTGCCGAGACCGCCAGGGGCGGTGCCCGCGGACGTGCTGCGCCGCCGGCCGGACGTCGCGCAAACCGAACGGCTGACCGCCGCCGCCAGCGAACAGATCGGCGCGTCCCGCGCCAACTTCTTCCCCAAGTTCACGGTCCTGGCTCTGGGGGGAACGCAAGACACCAGTTTCAGGCTGTTCCAAGCGATCAACCTGTTCGGGAGCGTCGGGCCTTCGATCGACTTTCCCTTGTTCGACGCCGGCCTTCGCCAGGCGGAGCTTCAGATCGCCAAGGCCCAATTCACCGAGGCGGCGGAGAACTATCGGTCCACCGTGTTGCGCGCGATGAAGGAGGTCCAGGACGAGCTGTCATCCTTGCGCTGGCTAGCGCAGGAGTACAATGAGACGACCACGGCGGCGATAGCGGCGCGCAAGGCGGCCGACCTGTCCTTGACCCTCTACCGCGACGGGGCGTCCTCATATCTGGACGTGGTCACGGCTCAAAGCACAGCTCTTGAGGCCGAGCGTCTGGCGATCGTGCTGCACACCCGCCAACTGGTGGCCGATATTGGCTTGATGCTCGCGCTCGGCGGCGGTTGGACCGTACCGCCCGAACCGCCTGCGAAACCGGGCTCTGCGCCCTATCTCGCGGAATAACACGCGAGGTCTTTCTGTATGTGGCGAAATAATAGGCCTGGATGGTCGTTAGCCGGGCGTGGCGATAACTATACTTGTACAGCAATCGATATTATTTGGCTACGGTGGCCGATGATCCCTAGCATAGAGCGGGACGTCCGTTAGTTAACACCCACATATAAATCACAATTTAAGGCCCAACAGCAACATGAGAACCGCCACCGTGTGTGGCTGGGTCGACTGCAATGCTTGGCCAAAACCGCTCGTGACGATCTCGCTCCTGATGTCGTGTTTGGCGTGCCGGCAGAAGAGCCAACTCAGCGAGTCGCTATTCCGCGCCACACTCAAAGACGATAACATCGAGCCTGCACCTGCTCGCTGTCGGGGCCAGCTTTTCCCTGACGATCGCCCTGCCAGGGGGCG
>DATDHT010000326.1:0-4306 GCA_036521435.1 Roseiarcus sp. | reverse complement strand
TGTGGGACAGCGGGTGTTCGGCCTCACAGACTGGACTCGCGACGGCACGCTGGCGGAGTATGTAGCCGTTGAGGCACGCAACCTCGCGCCGCTGCCGGGCGACGTTGACTTTACGGAGGGCGCGGCCCTCGTGATGCCGGGCCTGACCGCGTGGCAGGGGCTGTTCGAGCACGGCCGCTTTCGTGCGGGGCAGACCGTCCTCGTGCACGGTGCGGCCGGCGTGGTCGGCTCGATGGCAACCCAGCTCGCACGTGAGGCCGGCGCCTACGTCATCGGCACCGGGCGCGCTGCCGGCCGTCAGACGGCGCTCGACTTCGGCGCGCAGGAGTTCGTCGACCTCGATAGCGACAGGCTGGAAGACGTCGGCCCTGTCGATCTTGTGTTCGATGTCCTCGGCGGCGGCATCGCGAAGCGGTCTGCGGGCGTGATTCGAGGCGGAGGAACGCTGGTGACTATCACTGGCCCGACCGAGGCGCGGCCCGCTGACGGCCGGACGGTTTTCTTCGTCGTCGTACCCGATCGCACCCAACTGAATGAGATTGTCCGGCGGGCTCGTGATGGACGAGTGCGAACAAACATCGGCAAAGTGGCTGCCCTCGACGATGCCGTCGCCGCCTTCAACCCGACCGAGCGACGCCCGGGGAAGACGATCATCCTCGTTCGCCGGTGAGCACCCGGGGCGAGCCCATCACCCTCTCCGCATCTTCGGATCGAGCGCGTCGCGCAGGCCATCGCCGGTCAGATTGATGGCGAGGACGGTGATGAGAATTGCGAGGCCTGGGAGAGCGACGATCCAGGGATCGGAGCGGATGAATTCGCGCGAGTCGGCCAGCATCGCGCCCCATTCCGGCGTCGGCGGCTGCGCGCCAAGGCCAAGAAAGCCAAGCGCCGCCGCCTCGAGAATGGCGCTCGACACGCCAAGCGCCGCCTGCACGATGAGGGGAGCGAGGCAGTTCGGCAGCACGGTCGAAGCGGCGAGCCGAAGCGGCCCGACGCCGACCACGCGCGCGGCGGTCACATAATCCTTGTTGAGTTCGCCGAGCGCGGAGGCGCGGGCGAGGCGCACGTAGGCGGGCAGATAGACGATCGTCACCGCGATGATGGTGTTGGCGAGGCTAGGCCCCAGCACCGCAACGACAAGCACAGCGAGCACCAGGCTCGGCACCGCCATGATCAGATCCATGAGCCGCGTGATGGCGACGTCGAAGACCGGGCCGGCCATCGCTGCAATTAGCCCGAGCGCCACGCCGACAATGAACGACACGCACATCACCGAGAGGCCGATGAACAGCGACACCCGGGCGCCGAAGATGAGGCGCGACAGCGTGTCGTGGCCGTCGCCGTCCGTTCCCAGCACGAAGCGCCACGAGCCGCCCGCTTCCCATACTGGGGGCGCCCGCACAGCGTCCCGGAACTGCTCGATCGGGGAATGGGGCGCAACGACATTCGCCGTTAGGCCTAAGAGAACGATGACGGAGAAGACGGCGAGGCCGAACAATGCGCCGCGGTTTTCCCGGAACGCGGCCCAGAACGACGCGAGCGGCGACGGCTGCGCGAGGACCGCCGCCGCCTCGTCGCCAATCGGTCTCGTCAGCGCGGCGGCGTCAGCGGCCATGGCTGATCCTGGGATCGATCATGCCGTAGATGAGGTCGACAGTCAGATTGACCAGGACGACCACAGCGGAGATCAGCAGAACGCCGCCCTGCAGCGCCGGATAGTCGCGCCGGCCGATCGAATCGATGAGCCAATGGCCGACGCCTGGCCAGGAGAAGATCGTTTCGGTGAGCACCGCGCCGGCCATCAAGCTGGAAATTGAGAGGCCGATCACCGTCACCACCGGAAGAAGCGCGTTGCGCAAAGCGTGGACGCCGATGACCCGGGAAGGCGACAGCCCCTTGGCGCGCGCGGTGCGTACGTAATCTTCGCTCAAGACTTCGAGCATCGAGGAGCGCGTCATGCGGGCGATAACGGCAAGCGGCACCGTGCCCAGCACGATCGCCGGCAGGACAAGGTGGCGCAAAGCGTCGAGAAAAGCACCCCTTTGACCGGACAGAAGCGCGTCGACGGTCATGAATCCGGTCGGCTGATCGAACGAATAGTTGATGAGGTCGATCCGGCCTGACACGGGGAGGAGGCCGAGACGCACCGAAACGAACATGATCAGGAGCAGACCCCACCAGAAAATCGGCATCGAATAACCGAACAGCGATATTGTCATCAGCGCCTGATCATAGAAGCCGCCGCGCTTAACCGCCGCAAGCGCGCCGGCCGGAACCCCAATCGCTATTGCAAACAGCATGGCGAAGAACGAGAGTTCGAGCGTCGCCGGGAACAGGGTCAGAAACTCGGTCAGAACTTTATCCTGCGACGAAAGCGATACGCCGAAGTCGCCATGCGCAAGCCGCCAGACATAGTCGAGAAACTGCCGCCAGACCGGCTGGTCGAGGCCGAGCTCGTGGCGGAAGTAGGCGAGCCGCTCCGGCGACATGCCGTGCTCGCCGGTCCTGACCTCGACGGGATCTCCCGGCACAAGACGGATTGCCGCGAAGGTGAGGAACATCAGCGCGAGGAAAGTCGGGATGGTGAGCGCGATGCGGCGAAGGAAGTAGGCGATCATGGCCGATCCGAAATCAACCGGCCCCGCCCGACCTCGTGGCGAGCAGAGCCCAGAACGGCCTTACTGAATGTCGACGCCTTCGAACGCGTGCGTTCCAAGCGGGCTCTGCTTATAGCCGGTCACGTTCGAGCGCATCGCTTCGAACACGATGGAATGGGCGAGCAGAAGCTCCGGGGCTTCGTCATGCTCGATCTCCTGCATGCGCGAATAAAGCTTCGCCCGATCGGCCTGGTTCGTCAGCGTGCGGGCCTTGGCCAGCAGCTCATCGAACTCGGCGTTGCACCATTTCGTCGGGTTGCTGTCGCCCGGTTTGCCTCCGGGGCAACCTCTTAAGAAAAAGAAATTGTCCGGGTCGCCGTTGTCGCCGGTCCAACCGTACTGGCCAGTGGTTTCCTCGCCAGCGGCGAGCCGCTTGCGATACTCGCCCCACTCATAGGTGACGAGCTTGGCGTTGACGCCGACCTTGGCGAGATCGGCCTGCATCATCTCGCCAATCCGCTTGCCGTTGGGATTGTACGGTCGCGACACCGGCATGTACCAGAGATCGATGTCGAGCGGCGTCTTGACGCCGGCCGCGGCCAGCATCGCCTTCGCTTTCTCCTGATCGAAGGGCACGTCCGGAATCTTGTCGTTGAAGGACCACAGCGTGGGCGGGATCAGCGTCGTCGCCTTCGACCCGGCGCCGAGATAGACGTCCTTGATGATCGCGTCGCGATCGATCGCCATCGACAAAGCCTGACGAACCTCCTTCTTGTCGAACGGCGGCTTCATCGCGTTGAACGCCCAATAGGCGACGTTGAGACCCGGCATGTTGATCAGTTTGAGGGTGGGATCCTTCTCCATCTCCGCAAGATCGGCAGGCCGTGGATACGCGTTGACGTGACATTCGCCCGCTTTGAGCTTGGCGTAGCGCGCCGTGGCGTCGGGGGTTATAGCGAACACGAGGTCGTCGACCAGCGGCTTCTCGCCGTAAAAATCCTTGTTCGCCTTATAGCGGATGACGGAATCCTTCTGATAGGACACGAAGGAGAACGGGCCGGTCCCGACCGGCGCCTGGTCGAACTGCTCGGGCGTTCCCTTCTTGAGCAGGAAGTCGGCGTATTCCTTCGAGCCGATCGCCATGAAGTCCATCGCCAGATTGGCGAGGATGGCGACGTTCGGCGTCTTGAGCTTCATGACGATTGTGTGATCGTCCGTCTTCTCCAGCGAGTCGAGCAGCTTCGGCATGTCCATGTCGTTGAAATAGTCGTACTTGCCGCCCGAGACCTTGTAGTACGGATTGTCGGGCTTCCACTGCCGGTCGAACGAAAACAAGACATCATCGGCGTTGAAGTCGCGCGTCGGCTTGAAGTCCTTCAACGAATGGAACTTGACGCCCTTGCGTAAGTGAAAGGTGATCGTCTTGCCGCCGTCGGTGACCTCCCAGCTTTCGGCGAGGCCGGGAACGACGTCGGTCGTGCCGCGCTTGAATTCGGTCAGGCGATTGTAGACGGGACGGGCCGCATCGAAGCTGGTTCCCGTGGTGTTGATCGCCGGCGTGAAATTCTCCGGGCTGCCCTCCGAGCAATAGACCAGCGTCTTCGCCGAAGGGAGGCCCGCGCCCGCTAACAACGCAGCCAGCGCGACGCCAGCAAAGGTGAGCGCTTTCATGGGGCTTTCTCCTGCGGCTTGCTCGCGACCACGAGCTT
>DATDHT010000325.1:0-10214 GCA_036521435.1 Roseiarcus sp. | reverse complement strand
AGCGCGACCCGCCGCCGGCTTGCGGAGCGCGGTCCAACGGGAGCTCGTCGGATGGGCGTGGCTCGCTGTCGGCGCGCTCGCGGTCGCCGGCGTGTTCGCTATCCTGCTGGCGCTGTCGCGCATTCCTGGCATGGAGAAGACCCCGTTTTGGCCGATCGACTTCTTCTACAAGGGCCTGGTGATCCACGTCGTGTTCTCGCTGGTGATCTGGCTGCAAGGAATTTTCGCTCTTCTGGTTAGCGTCGCAACGCTGAAACTGGCCGGCGATGACGTGCGCGCCGCGCCGCTCGGGCGGATCGGGCAGGGGCTCGTTCTTGGCGCTTTTCCCTGCTTGTTCGTGCCGGCTTTCCTCGAGGCGACGCAACCCGAGCTGACCAATTACATTCCGATCATTCGCCATCCGGCTTACGACATCGGCCTATTGGCGCTGGCGATGGGCGTGCTTGCGCCCGTCATTCGTCTATTGCTCAATCTGCCGGGACGGCTCGCTTCCGCGCCGCCGTTCGTGGTCGCGATGACGCTCGGCGGCTTCGTCTACGTTCTTGCGTTGATGTGTTTTGGAATCGCCACGGCGCTGCTGGCGCATGCTGGCGAGCTGGCCTCGCGCGCGGAGATGTTCTGGGGCGGCGGTCACGTGCTGCAATTCGTTTACGCCGGACTTATGGTGACGAACTGGTCGATCCTGGCGCGCATGAGCCTTGGCGAAGAGGCGGTCGATAACCGCATCTTCCTTGGCTGCGTCGGTCTCATCGCGCTGATCGCAATCGCCGCGCCGGCGTTCTACGTGATTTTCGCACCTTTCTCCGACCTCCAGCGCGAGGCGTTTCGATTCCTGCAGTTTGGGATCGCGGCGCCGACGCTGATCTTCGCTGTTTCGCTTGTCGCCCGCGCGCGTCGCGTGGCCCACCCATGGCCATGGCGCGATCCGGCCTTCTTCGCCCTCGCGATGTCGCTCGCGTTATTCGGGCTCGGCGGCGTGATGGGGTTCCTGATCGACGGCTCTGACACGCGCACGCCTGCGCATTATCACGCGGTCATCACCGCGGTCAGCGTCTCGAGCGCCGGGATGCTGCTCACTTATGGCCTCAGGGAATTGGGCAAGCCGGCTGCGCCGCCGCGCGCGACCCGGCTTCTCCTCGGTCTCTACGGCGGCGGTCAGTTTGTCGCCTCGATCGCGATGTTCGTCGCCGGCGGCTACGGCGCCTTGCGCAAAACCCCATCCGGCGCCGGAACGCTCGACACCGTCGCCGCCGCGGGCATGGCAATGCACGGGATCGCTTCGATCTTCACGATCCTAGGTGGGGCGACCTTCGTCATCGTCGCCATCCGCGCGTTGTGGCGGACCTCGCCGGTTCGCTCGACGCGGGCTCGCTGACTTCACGCAGCTTTGAACGCCGCCGTGCGCCGTGAGCAACTGGCTGGCAGGACCGTCATCGCGAGGAGCGCAGCGACGCGGCGATCCAGGTGATCATAGGGCGATTGTGCCGGCCCTGGATTGCTTCGCTTCGCTTGCAATGACGATCGCGGTTTTACCTAGACGCCATGACTCAAGGCCCAGCCCGCTTGCTCCAGCTCGGTCTCGCGCAAGTGCACGATCACAAGGCCGAAGAGGACGAGCGCCAGCGCCTGATGGGGCAACGCAAGCTCGATCGGAACGACGGCGAGCAGCGTCGCGATGCCGAGCGCGACCTGCAGCAGGGCGATGGCCGCGAGGACGGCGGCGCGGCTTGCAAGCGGGGACCCCGGCGCGGCTCGCAGCGCAACGATCGCCTGAACGATCGCAAAGGCGACGACGGCATAGGCAATCATCCGATGGTCGAACTGCGCCGTCGCCGCATCGCCGAAGATTGCTTGCAGCGGATTAGGGCGAAACGCCTCGCCTGGAACGAGGCTCGATCCCATCAGCGGCCAGGTGTTGTAGATGAGGCCGGCGCGTAACCCAGCGACGAGGGCGCCGAGGCCGAGCTGACAGAAGACGAGCGCCGCAAAGATCCAGGCCGAAATCGCAAAGCCGCGCGACGCCGTCTTCGACCGCGGCCATTCGCTTAAGCCCGTTGCGGCGTAGATCAGAGCGCCGAATGTTGCGGCGGCGATCAGCAGGTGCAGCGCCAATCGCTCCTGCGCCACTTCGGTGCGCTCGCTCAGGCCCGAGGTCACCATCCACCAGCCGACGATCGGTTCGAGCGCGAGCAGGCCCGTCGCGACCGCGACCTGCCGGCCAAGCGCCCCCTTAAGTTGGCCCCGCCACCAGAACCACAAGGCGGGCAGAATGAATGCCGCGCCCACGACGCGAGCCAGCATGCGATGCGCCCACTCCCACCAGAAGATGGCCTTGAACCCATCGACCGTCATGTCGGGGTTGAGCGTGGCGAATTGCGGGATTTGCTTGTAGCGGTCGAACTCGGCTTGCCACTCCACGCCGTTCAGTGGGGGAAGGACTCCAGTGACGGGCTTCCATTGCGTGATGGAGAGGCCGGATTCGGTGAGCCGCGTCGCGCCCCCGACCAGCACCATGAGGAAGACAAGGCCTGCGACGGCGATCAGCCAAAAGCGAATGGCCCCGCGATCGTCAAAGCTTGCGGTTTGGGCGACGGCAGGCGCGCTGTGGGTTATGGCCATGGGGAGATGCGAGAGTTGTATCCGGAACGGCTCAGCGAGGAGTTGAAGGCTCGTCTTTTTTGTCTTTTGTCTCAAACATGTCCGAGGCGCAATGCGCACCTGGGCGCCGCGGCGCGGGCGCCTCGGCTCGTTGGGGGAAAAAGCGTCGCCGAATTCGCGAGAGCGAGGACACGAGGCGGCAGGCGCGCAATTCTTTTCGTAACAATTACTTGGCAAAAACGGAAGTCTATGCTATAGCTTTTTCCTTCGCAGAATCAAAGCCCGTTTTCGCAGGCGCGGGCAACGAGGCGAAGAATGAGACCGCCCGAGCGTCATATCGCGCGGGACCTGAGACGGAGAGAGTTTTTTAGTGCATCCGCCATAACTCATTGAAGAGTCTCGATTCGGAAAATAAACGCTAGTAAACGCCAGCTATTTTACTAACACTTACTCGCGTTTATTGACGCATATAGGCTTTTAAGGAAGCTTGTTCGAACGGATTCGCCTGGCGCAGCCGAACCAAGGTCTCAAGGGAGCGGTTCGGCCGGCCCGGCGCTTCGTCACCGTCAAAAAGCCTGGACGATCACGCGAGTGTGAAGACGCCAACTCGTAGGATCAGGGATTGCGAGATCGTGATGGCCTAACAAAAAGCGTCGCGGGAAATCATTGGGCCCTGCTGGCGGCGCATTGCCGCACTGCTGCAAAAACAATTGCTGTTCTGTCCACGCTGTGTCATGAGCGCGCGTCCCCAACAACCTGTCGCCTAGGAATGCGATGTCTTTCTTGAACGGTACTAGATTCACTGACCGCGCGGCCGCTGCGGCCAAGGCGCGCAAGGAAATGGCGGAGAAATTTCTCGCCAATTCGAAATACGATCCGGCAGACCCCGCAGTCGTCGAGCGCGAAACTAAGCGCAAGGCGATTCTCGAGGCCCGAAAAGTGCGTGACGTCGAGCGCGCCAAGCGCAAGGCGGAACAAGAGGCCGCTGAAGCCGCCCGCCGCGTTGTCGAGGAGGCCGGCCGCCAGGAGCAGCTGAAGCTCGAAGCGCTCGCGCGGGAGGCTGAAGCCCAACGACAGCGAGACGAGGACGAGCGGCTTGAATACGAGCGCAAGCTGGAGCGAGACGCCCGCTACGCCGCCCGCAAGGAGCGAAAGAAGAAGAAGAAATCGGCGGCTGAACGATACGGGTAAGCCCAGTCGTCCTTGATTTCCAGCCGCGACTCGGGACATTTCGCTCGAAATCAAGTTCTCCGCGGGGCGCGGAGCGAGGAGAAGATGTCGAACCCGCTTCGCCTGGGCGTCGCCGGTCTCGGGGTGGTCGGGACAAGCCTCGTTCGGCTTCTTCAACGGCGCTCCCCGGAATTGGCCATGCGTGCAGGGCGCGGCGTGGCTTTAACCGCCTTCAGCGCGCGACGCAGGGCCGACCGCGGGGTCGATCTCGGCGCCGCTGCCTATTTCGTCAGCGCAGCGGAGCTTGCGGCCTCCGCAGACATTGACGTCTTCGTCGAATTGATCGGCGGCGCCGAGGGAGTCGCGTTCGACGCCGTCAAAGCCGCGCTTTCGCGCGGGACTTCCGTCGTCACTGCGAATAAGGCGATGCTCGCGGCGCACGGTTTCGAGCTCGCGACCATTGCCGAGCGATCGGGCGCTCAGTTGTTCTTTGAAGCAGCGGTGGGCGGCGGCATCCCCGTCATCAAGACCCTCCGGGAGAGCTTGGCCGGCAATGCGATTGAGCGCGTTTCCGGAATCCTCAACGGCACCTGCAACTATATCCTGTCGAGGATGGAGACCGAGCATCTTCCGTTCGAGGTCTGTCTTAGCGAGGCTCAGAAGCTTGGCTATGCGGAGGCCGATCCGACATTCGATGTCGGCGGTTTCGACACCGCGCATAAGCTTGCGATCCTCGCCTCGCTCGCTTTCGGCGCCAAGATCGACGCAGGGGCTGTTTCGGTCGAAGGAATCGAGACCATCACGCTCGCCGACTTGAGCGCCGCGGACGAACTTGGCTTCCGCATCAAGCTCCTGGGCGTCGCCGAACGAACTGCCCACGGTGTTGAGCAGCGGGTGCATCCGACAATGGTCGCCAAGAGCGCGCCGCTCGCTCAGACGATGGGCGTGCTCAATGCCGTCTCGATCGACGGCGACGCGATCGGGGAGCTCACCTTGGTCGGACCTGGAGCGGGCGGCGATGCGACCGCGTCGGCCGTCGCGGCGGACATCGTCGACATTGCGCGCGGGATTCGCCTGCCGCCCTTTGGTCGGCCGGCCGCATCGCTTGTTGACGCGGACCGCGTGCCGATGCAGCGGCACGAGGGCGGCTATTACGTGCGTCTCGCAGTCGTTGACCGCCCCGGCGCCATGGGCGCGATCGCGGCGCGGATGGGCGAGCAACTCATCTCGCTCGAGGCGATCATGCAAAAGCGGGCGACGAAAGAAGCGGCCTCAGCCGGGGTCGCGCCGGTCGTGCTGATGACCTACGGCACAACCGAGTCGTCCATCCGGGAGGCGCTCGCGCGAACTCTCGAAGATGGGCTCGTGCGCGAGCGACCTCAGGTTATCCGCATCGAACGCGAAGCGGTTTGAGGCGCCGTCCTTGACGGTCGCAAGAACAGCTTCGGCCGAAGACGAGGACCGCCGCATGCGGATTCTCGCGATCGCGCTCATGTGCGCCACGATGGTCTGCTTCACCGGGCAGGACACGTGCGCCAAGTGGTTGAGCGCCTCTCTGCCGATCGCACAGATCGTATGGGCGCGCTACGTTGGCGCGTCTCTGATCGCGCTTGTCGTGTCGCGCTCTCTATCGCGGCCGGCGATCTTGCGTTCGAGGCGTCCCCGGCTGCAGCTGTTGCGCTCCGTCTTGCTGTTCTGTTCGACGACCGCGAACGTGTTTGCCGTCCGCCAGCTCCAGCTCTCCGAGACCGCAACAATCTCGTTTCTCACGCCTGTGTTCGTGGCCCTTCTTGCCGGACCCGTTCTGGGCGAGAAGGTCGGCGCGGAACGTGTGGTCGCAATCGCGCTTGGATTTCTCGGCGTGGTGATCGCGACGCGCCCAGGAACGGGGGCTTTCCAGCCGATCGTTCTCGTCGCTATCGCGGGCGTGGTTTGCAATTCGGGATACGTCTTGGCGACCCGTAAGCTTGCGGGCGCGGACGCAGCGCCGACGACGCTCGCCTGGACTCAAATCGCCGGGCTCGTGTTTTTAACCCCGATATTGCCCTGGGTCTGGAAGCAGCCCCAGTCAGCAATCGATTGGCTAGTCATGGCGGCAATGGGCGTTTTCGCAGCCACCAGCCACGGAATGCTGATCGTCGCACATCGATACGCGCCGGCGCCGACATTAACCCCGTTCACCTACACTCAGCTAATCTGGATGATAATCTCTGGTGTGGTGGTGTTTGGACAGTGGCCAGTCCCGGCCACGCTGGTCGGGGCGGCGCTCGTTGTCGCGTGCGGCGCCTATCTCGCGGTCAGAGAGCGTAAAGGACGCCCTGTTGCAGCTGCCGCAGTGGTTGACGTCGATCCAAAAGTCTAGTAAATTAATCGACATTAGATTTTTGTGACCCAACAGGCTTCGACAAATGTTGCATGGCATCGATCCTGTCTTCGCGATCTCCGGGCTGGCCATCGGGCTGTTGGTCGGGTTTACCGGGGTGGGCGGAGGCGCTCTCATGACTCCGCTGCTCGTCCTGGCCTTCGGTGTCCATCCGGCGACTGCCGTCGGCACGGATCTCTTGTATGCGGGCGTCACCAAGATCAGCGGCGGGGCGGTGCACGCGTATCACGGCTCTGTCGATTGGCGGATCACGCGCCGCCTGGCCTACGGAAGCGTGCCCGCGGCGCTGTTGTCGCTGCTGCTGCTCGCGCATCTCGGGTCGTCTTCCAAGGCGAGCGGAGGGATCATCAGTACGACCCTTGGGATCGCGCTGATCATGACGGCGGTCACGCTAATTTTCCGCAAGGCGCTGCTCGCCAGGCTGGCCCGCGTGATGGACGGCGCAAGCGAGCAGACCATTGGCCGACTCACTGTCGGGCTCGGCGCTCTCCTCGGTGTGTTGGTGACGATCTCGTCCGTTGGCGCCGGCGCCATTGGCGCTACGGTTTTGCTGACGCTCTACCCGAAGTCCCCAATCGTGCGCATTGTCGGCTCCGATATCGCGCATGCGGTGCCGCTGACGCTGATCGCCGGAGCCGGCCATTGGTGGCTCGGCTCCGTCGACTTCCATATGCTCGCATCGCTGCTCGTAGGCTCAATTCCCGGCATTATGATTTCCAGCCATTTCGCCTCTCGTGTCCCCGACCGGATCCTGCGTCCGATACTGGCTGGCACGCTTGCGGTCGTTGGCGGACGCCTCGCGTTCTGAACGGACGGTCGCCTCAAGCCGGCGGTTTGCCGAATTCCTCGAGCACCGTGCTGAGCGCGTCGGGGTGGATGTAGACCGGGCCGGTGAACGGGTGGTCGAGCGAGATAATGACGACGAGACCCAACGTCACGAGAAGCGACAGCACCCCCGTCATGGAAACTTGCGCAAGCAGATTCTCGCTTCCGAAGAAAAGCGTGAAACCGATCGTCAGCAGCGCGCCTGCGAATAACGCGATCCAGATGACGTCGGGCACAAGCCCAGTTGCAAGATGAAGCCTGATCCGTCGGGCCGCCGTCACATTGTCGATCTGCCGGAAGACCTCTGACATGTCCGCGGTGTCTCTCGTTCCAGACTGATTGAGCGCCAGCGCCGCCGAGTAAAGCCGGTTGAGAGCCTGCGTGACCCCATGAGCCTCGGATTCGAGGCCCATCGCGAGCCATTCCTCGTTGATCGCCGCCTTGAGGTAGTTGACAAGCGCCGTTCGCAGGGCGACGGCCTCGGGTTCCTTGCCGTCTGCGTAACGAAAAAGCGCAGCGGTCGCGCCGGCTTCCTCAGCGACGGAAGTCTGCGCGTCGTTGAACTTTTCCCACACGACGATGACCGAGAAGGCAAGAAGCACGGCATAGATGACGCCCACGGTCGCGAATTTGAAACCTGCGATCTCGTTGTTTTTGACCAATGTCTCGATGCCGACCCAGCGGCGGATCAGGAGCTGTGCGATCATCGCCAGGGCGGTGGGAACGATCACGATCAGCGCGATCAAGGTCCACAACGGAAGGCCCGACAGAAAATGAGACATTCTTGCCCCTCCATGCGAATGTGATGGCGACTTGGTCGTCGCTTGCTGCGGCTCGCACCGTTGGCGCGATCGCGCCAATCCAACTGCCATTCTCCGCCGGCGCCTGTCCAGAACCTCGCATTCGATCCACTGCGCCGGAAAACGACTGGGGACGACGGACGCTCGACCGGCGCGAAATCCTTCTGAATCGAGGCGCATTCTGTCATGATTCGCGCTGCGGCAAGTGATTCGCACGCTGCCGCGTTGCTGGATCCCAAGGCGGAGTTTTGACGCCCTCCGATTACTTCCTCGACGTTGAGACCTCGGCGCTCGGCCAGCCATGGCGGCCTCGGCTCGACGCGGCCGGGGAGCTGCATGCGCTCGCCATCGCGCAGATTGGCGGCCATGACGAGCTGATCGCCCGTGTGCTTGCCGGACGCGGCGTCCTGCCGGATGCGGTCGACCGCCATCTGGCTCCAAGCTTTCGCGATCTCATGCCCGACCCCTGTAGCCTGCGCGATATGGCCGCGGCGACGGAGCGCCTCAGGCGGGCGGTCATGGCCCATGAGAAGGTCGCCATCTTCGGCGACTACGATGTCGATGGCGCGTGCAGCGCGGCGCTCCTCAGCGAATATCTGAAGACCTGCGGGCTCGAGACAATCGTCCATATCCCCGACCGCGTGACGGAGGGCTACGGCCCCAATGTCGAGGCGATTCAGAGCTTCGCGTCGCGGGGCGCGACAGTTGTGGTGACGGTCGACTGCGGCGCCGTCAGTCGCGAGCCGTTCGAGGTCGCGAGCCAGCTTGGTCTCGACGTGATCGTGTTCGATCACCATCAGGCCCCGGAGGTGTTGCCGAAGACGGCGGCGCTCGTTGACCCCAACCGCGAGGACGACCTTTCGGGCCTCGGCTATCTCTGCGCCGCGGGGGTCGTGTTCATGGCGCTCGTGGCGCTCAATCGGGCGCTGCGAGACGCAGGCTTCTGGAGCGGCGGCAAAGGCCCGGACCTTATGGCTGCGCTTGACCTCGTCGCGCTCGCGACCGTCGCCGACGTCGTGCCGCTCATCGGGCTCAACCGCGCCTTTGTCGTCAAGGGCCTCGCGATCATGCGGGAGCGCCGTCGTCCTGGGCTCGCGGCTCTGTTCGACGTCGCCGGGGCTGACGGACCGCCGCGGCCTTACCATTTGGGCTTTGTCATCGGCCCGCGCATCAACGCTGGCGGACGCATTGGCGACGCGGCTCTTGGGGTGCGGCTCTTGACCGCGGCCGACGACATCGAGGCGCGCGCGATCGCGGTCGAGCTTGACCGGCTGAACCGCATCCGCCAGCAGATCGAGATCGAGGCGCTGGCGGAGGCCGAGGCGGAGGCTTTGTTTGCGCTGGGCCTGGAGGAAAGAGGCGCCGCGGTCGTAGTGGCGGGCGCGACATGGCCGCCGGGCATCGTTGGCTTGCTTGCGGCGCGGCTCAAGGAGCGGTTCGAGCGCCCCGCCTTCGCGCTGACCCTCGCCGGGGGTCAGGCGACCGGCTCTGGCCGCTCGATCGTGGGCGTCGATCTCGGCCGGGCGGTGCGAGCGGCGGTCGAAGCGGGCGTCGCCATCAAGGGCGGCGGCCATGCGATGGCGGCGGGCGTCACGCTCGCGACCGAGCGGCTCGGCGAATGGCGCGCCTTCCTTGAAGAGCGGCTCGGCCAGGCGGTGACGAACGCGCGCGCGGAAGCCGGCCTCAAGGTCGACGCGGCGCTGACGGCGAACGCCGCCACGCCGGAGCTCGTCCACCGCCTGGAGGCTGCCGGCCCCTATGGCGCTGGCGCGCCTGAGCCTGTGTTCGCCCTGCCGCGTCATCGCCTGGCGGAGGTGACGCCCGTCGGCGCAGGCGGGCGCCATTTGCGCCTGCGTGCGGTCGCGGGCGACGGGCGGGCAGTCGAGGGCATCGCGTTCCGCGCCTCGGAGAAGAAGCTCGGCGAGGCCCTGATCCGGCTCAAAGGCGCGCCGGTGCATCTTGCCGGGACGCTGTCGGTGAACCGGTTCGGCGGGCGGGAGCGGGCGCAGATCCGGGTCGTCGACGTCGCCGAGGCGACCCTCTAATGCCGCAGTGGATGCGTGCATTACAACCAGAGAGAGAAACTCTCGCGAGCAAATTCAAATAGACGCCAATAAAAGCAAATAAATCCAAGGAAAAAAGCTTGGATTCCCTTGGATTCCTTTGGCCGAATCGGGACTTATCAATGGGTTATAGCGAATCCAAATAAAAATTCTCTCCCTCCGGTTCGACTCGCCTTCCTGATTGTAGGCAAGTCGCCCGACTCTCGTCCCCCTTCGGCCGGCCGAACAAATGGCTCAGCCGAATGACATATAGCACAGATTCTGTTTTGACGTAAACAGATTGTTGCCTCTTCCCGGCTTTCCCGTGGCCAAGGATAGGGTCGGGCACTCTTCCGCCGTCCTGATTCTTCCTCGACAACGGTCGGCTCGGCTCAT